>CANJRI010000019.1 GCA_947476555.1 Caulobacteraceae bacterium | reverse complement strand
GTGACCATGCAGGAGCTGATCAACAACATCGCCAAGGCCTACGGCGGCTACTCGGTGCTGGCCGGCGTCGGTGAGCGGACTCGCGAGGGCAACGACCTCTATCACGAGATGATCGAGTCCAACGTCAACGTGGACCCGCACAAGAACAATGGCTCCACCGAGGGTTCCAAGTGCGCCCTGGTCTACGGCCAGATGAACGAGCCTCCGGGCGCCCGGGCCCGGGTCGCCCTGACCGGCCTGACCCAGGCCGAGTACTTCCGCGACGTGGAAGGCAAGGACGTGCTGCTGTTCATCGACAATATCTTCCGCTTCACCCAGGCGGGCGCCGAGGTTTCGGCCCTGCTCGGCCGCATTCCCTCGGCGGTGGGCTATCAGCCGACGCTGGCCACCGAGATGGGCAACCTGCAGGAGCGGATCACCTCCACCGCGAAGGGTTCGATCACGTCGGTGCAGGCGATCTACGTGCCCGCCGACGACCTGACCGACCCGGCCCCGGCCACCTCGTTCGCCCACTTGGACGCCACGACGGTGCTCAGCCGCGACATCGCCGCCCAGGCCATCTTCCCGGCCGTCGACCCGCTGGATTCCACCAGCCGGATCATGGACCCGCTGGTGATCGGCGAGGAACACTACCTGGTGGCCCGTCGCACCCAGGAGATCCTGCAGCAGTACAAGCAGCTGAAGGACATCATCGCCATTCTCGGGATGGACGAGCTGTCGGAAGACGACAAGCTGATCGTGGCCCGCGCGCGGAAGATCCAGCGCTTCCTCTCGCAGCCCTTCCATGTGGCCGAGCAGTTCACCAACACGCCCGGCGCCTTCGTCGAGCTGAAGGACACCATCCGCTCCTTCAAGGCCATCTGCGACGGCGAATACGACCACCTGCCCGAGCAGGCCTTCTACATGGTGGGCGCGATCGAGGAAGCGGTGGCCAAGGCCGAAAAGCTGGCGGCGGAAGCGTAAGGTTCCGATGGCCGACAAGCTCCACTTCTCCCTGGTCTCGCCCGAGCGCGAGCTGTTCGCCGGCCTGGTGGATCAGGTCGACGCCCCCGGCTCCGAAGGCGACTTCGGGGTCCTGGCGGGCCATGCGCCCTTCATGACCGCCCTCAAGGAGGGCCAGGTCCGGGTCCATGACGCGGGCAAGGTCACAGTCTACGACGTGCGCGGCGGTTTCGCCGACGTGACGCCGGAAGGCCTGACCATTCTTGCGGCATACGCGATGGAAGCTGCTTGAGAACTGCGACGATTTCCGCCGCAAACCGGCCGCTGTCGGGCCTTGCCTCCGCCGCGGACCTCAAGTTTGATACACGGCTATAAGTTAGGGGAACTTCGATGCGCCTTGCGATCTCCAGCCTGATCCTCGCCGCCGGCCTGGTTACGGCGGCCCAAGCCCAGGAACCGGCGCCCGCGCCCGCGCCGGAAGCCGCGCCGGCTCCCGTCGAGGCCCCGCCGCCGCCGCCCCCGCCGCCGCCCCCGCCGCCGCCGCTGCCGACCACCGGTGACGGCGCGACGGTCCTCTCGGTCCTCGAGAAGATCTGCGTGCCCCTGGTCCGAGGGGGATCGCTTGAAACCCTGGCTAAGCCCCTGGGCATGAAGCTGAACCGGCGCGAAGGCGCCTGGGCCATGCAGCTCGGGACCAACCGCGCGCACCAGGTCATCGTCTATCCGACCGGCTCGAACCGCGACGTCTGCCGGGTGGAGATCCGCCATGCGGTCGGCCAGGCCGAGCCCATCACCAGCGCGCTGAACGTCTGGTCGTTCGTGCACGAGCCGCCGCTGGACCCCACGGCCAACTACACCCAGCCGCAGGATCCGGACGGCCTGAAGCGCGTCCGCCGCTCCTGGGAGTCGCTGGCCGCCAATTCGTCGGTCGGCCTGAACATCTCGACCGTCACCAAGCCCGACGGCACCCCGGTGAACAAGGGCTACGGCCTGGCCACCCTGCAGTACCAAGAACGCAAGTTCTGATGAGACTAGGTTGCGAAGGCGGCGAACGCCTTCACAACCAGCTCGTAGGCCGCCCGCTTGAAGGGCACGATGAGGCCCGGCGCCTCGGCCAGACGACCCCACCGCCATTCGTCGAACTCGGGCTCGCCATGCGTGGTGAGGTCGAACTCCGTCTCGTCTCCGTCGAAGCGGAAGGCGAACCAGACCTGCCGCTGACCCTTGAAGCCGCGCCCCCGGGCCGCCAGCTCCGGCGGAAAGTCATAGGTTATCCAGCCATCGGTCCGGCCCAGATAGGTGACGCTGACCGCGCCGGTCTCCTCGGCGAGTTCGCGCCGCGCCGCGACCTCGAGCTCCTCGCCGGGATCGACGCCGCCTTGTGGGAACTGCCAGTTGTGGGGCGGCTCCGCGCCTGAGCGCCGGCCGAACCAGACCTTCCCATCGGGATGGAACAGCGCCACCCCCACATTGGGCCGGTAGCCGGCCAGGTCGGTCATCGGCGAGCGGCGAGGCCGGACACAGGCGCCAGCTGGTAGCCGCGGCCCTCGACCTCCGCCGCCCAGCGGGCGACCTTTTCGAGGGTGATGGGATAGGCGCCGCCGGCGCCGAACGACTGGCCGCGCTGCAGGGCGCCGGCCTCAAGAGCCAGAAGCTGCTGATCGATGGCCGAGCCCGAGGGCTGCTCGTCGATCCGCCGCTCGGCGCTGGCCCGGACCACGCCGCCGCCTTGGCTGGCGGCCGAGCCGTCATCGATGAAGGCGAGCCCCCGGCCACGCAGGGCGCTCGCCAGCGCCTCGTAGGACGCGCCGTTCGCCAGGAAACGCGAGCCCTGGTCGTGGGTCAGGCCGAAATAGCCGCTGGCGCGCGACAGAATCCACTCCAGCTTCTTCACGGTCTCGGCCGCCGGCGCCTCGCTCATCAGGGCGTAGGGGCCGGGGTCGTTGTCTGGATAGTCCATCGGCTCCATCGGCGCCTCGATCAGCACCTCGTGGCCCTTGGCCCTGGCCATGTCGATCCATCCCTGCAGTCCCTCGGCGTAGACCTTGAAGGACAGGGTGATCTGTGGGGGCAGGGTCTCGATGGCTTGGCGGGTAGTGCGGGTGTTGAGCCCCAGGCCGCCGACCACCAGGGCGATCTTGGGGCGTCCATTGGCCTGGAAGGGGCGAGCATAGACCTGAGCCGGGGTGCGGCCATCCTGGGCGATTATCGGGAGCGGGCCCGAGGGCCCGGGGGCGAAGAAGCCGGCGATCGGCGCGGCCGCCAGGGCCTGGCCGGTCATCGCTGGAAGGACGATGGCGGGGGCCGCGGATCCGGCCTCCGGCGTCAAGGGTTGGTCGGACAGGCGAAAGACATCGGGGATGACCGACAGCGGGCCGTGCGGGGCGCTCAGGGCCTCGCGCCAACCGGCGGGCGCGGCCTTGAAGGCGGCGTCGAGCGGCAGGCGCAGGTGGGCCTCGCCCCCCAGCAGGGGGCCGGCCAGCGCCACCACGCCGGCCACCGCGCCGGCGAACAGCAGGCCCGAGGCCCCCAGGCCGACGAAGCGGTTCGCGACCAGCGCCTTCAGCCCCTTGCGGGGCTCGGCGACGGCGGCGGGAAGGGTGATGTCGGCCAAGCGGACGCTCCTGGTCGGGAGCCTCGCCCAACAGGGTTAACGGCCCGTCAACCAAGTGAGGCAGGACCCATGAAGAAGGGCGGCCCTCGCGGACCGCCCTTCAACTGTCTCGTCTTGAGGCCCGTGGCTATTTCACGACGGGCGGCTTGATCTCGGCCACCCGCGCCTTGGGCGCGATGATCGCGGCGAGCTTGGCCGTGGGCTTGGGCATCTTCGGCGTGGCCGCCACCGATCCGTAACGCAGCACGTCGGCGGCGCGGGCGATCTGGAAGTCCTTCTTGTCGTCGAACCCTTCAGGCGGGGCTTCGGCGGGCTCGTGAGCGCCGCGGCGCACCTTGCCCTCGTCGGCGTTCAGCGCGTTGCGGAACGAGGCCTCGGAGAACTGGTAGGCGCGATTGGCGATGTTCTGGGCCTGCTCCCGGGTCAGGGCGACCTCCAGGTCCGGCTCGATGCCGGTCTTCTGGATGGAACGGCCAGAGGGGGTGAAATACTTGGCCGTGGTCAGCTTCAGCGCCCCATCGATGCCGCCGCGCAGCGGGATCACGGTCTGCACCGAACCCTTGCCGAACGAGGTGAGACCAATGAGTTCGGCCCGTTTGCGATCCTGCAGGGCGCCGGCCACGATCTCGGCCGCCGAGGCCGAGCCGGAGTTGATCAAGACCACCAGCGGCATGCCGCCCGTGATGTCGCCCGGCCGGGCGTTGTAGCGTTCGACGTCGCGGGCGTCGCGGCCGCGCTGAGAGACGATCTCGCCGCCTTCCAGGAACAGGTCCGACACCCCGATCGCCTGGTCGAGCAGGCCGCCGGGGTTGTCGCGAAGGTCGATGATCACGCCCTTCATGCTGGGGTTCTTGGATTTCAGTTCGGCGAAGGCCGCCTCGGTCTCGTCGGTGGTCTTCTCGTTGAAGCTGGAGATGCGGATGACGCCGTAGTCGCCTTCCAGCTTGGCGCTTGCGGCCTTCGGCTTGATCACCTCGCGGACCAGCTTGACGTCCATGGGCTCGGTCTTCTCCCGGGCGATGGTCAGGGTGACCGTCTCGCCGGGCTTGCCGCGCATCTGCTTGACCGCGTCGTTCACCGACAGGCCCAGGACGCTCTCGCCGTTCACGGCGGTAATGTAGTCGCCGGCCTTGATCCCGGCGCGGGAGGCCGGGGTGCCGTCCATCGGGCTCATCACCTTGACGACGCCGTCCTCGCTGGTGACCTCGATGCCCAGGCCGCCATACTCGCCGCGGGTCTGGTCGCGCATGTCGTCGAAGGACTCGGGGTCGAGGTAACCGGAGTGCGGATCGAGCGACGTCAGCATGCCGTCGATGGCCGACTGGATCAGCTTGGTGTCATCCACCTCGGAGACATACTGGTTCTCGACGGTGTTCAGCACGTCGCCGAACAGTCCCAGCATCCGGTACGTCTTGGCCCGAGGCTGTGCGGCCGCGATAGCATGCTGGCTCACGTAGGCCATGGAGCCGGCGCCCAGGACAAACGCAGATGCGCCGATCAGAAGGTATTTTTTCATGGCCTACCTTAGGCTCCCTTCGGCGGCGTTTTGATGGCCGCCTTGCTCAACCAACGGGCCGGATCGACCGGCGAACCTTGCTCACGGACCTCTAGATAGAGTTCCGATGTGGATTGTCGTCCATCCGCTGCCCAACCGACAGACTGTCCCTGCGCGACGGATTGTCCGACCTGGACCTGCGTTCTCTCAAGACCAGCCAACACGAGATGATAGCCGCCCGCTAGTCTTAATATGAGGATGACGCCCCAACCCTTCACGGGGCCTACATATTGAACAGTCCCCTCGCCGGGGCTGACCACACGGGCGTTTCCAGCCGCGGCAACCGTCAGGCCATTGGCCAAGCCGCCCCCCGCGAGGGGCTCGCCAAATCGTCGCACCACCGGTCCGGCGGCCGGAAGGACCAGGGATCGGGGCGCCTGAACGAGTGTCGGGGCCTGCGGGCCGCGCAGGGCGGGCGCGGGCGCGGCCTGAGGCTCCGGCATGGCCTCGGCGGCCAGGCTCTCGGCCTCGAACAGCGCCTCGTTGCGCACGGCGGCCAGGCGGCGCTGGCGCATCACCTCGGCCGCGCCGGCGGCGTAGTCCTGGGCCTGGCCCTGTAGCTGCGGGGTCATCGCCTTGACCAGGATGGCCGCGCGGACGGCGTTCTTGGCGTCCTGCGGGGAGACCAACAGCACCGGCGGCGGCTCGCGGCCGAGCTGTTCCAGCACCGACAGCAGGCGCGCAAGCCGCTCGCGATTGCGCGACTGGTCGGCCGAAAGCTGCGCCTCGGCGATATTCAGGCGCGCCAGATCCTCACCGGTCGGGGCCGCGGCCGCCGCGCCGATCAGGCCCAGGGTCAGGGCTCCCAGGATCAGGAATCGCCCGCGCATCAGTCCCTATGATAGGGCGAACCGCCCAAAATTGAGACCGCCCGGTAGATCTGCTCGGCCAGCATGGCCCGCGCCAGGGCGTGCGGCCAGGTCTGCGGTCCGAAGGCGAGGGTCCCTTGGGCGTCGGAAACCAGGGCGGGATCGAGCCCGTCGGCGCCGCCGATCAGGAACACCAGCTGTCGCACGCCCCGGTCCCGCAGGGTGGAAACCTCGGCGGCGAAATCGCGGGAGGCGCGGGCCTTGCCGCGCTCGTCGCAGGCGATGACGTGGCTGTCGGCCATGTGTGGCCGGATCGCCTCGGCCTCCGCGGCCTTCCCCGGCTTGCGGGCCTCGACCTCGACGATCTCGAGCGGGCCGAGGCCGAGCGCGCGGCCGGCGGCGGTGGCGCGCTCGGCGTACAGCTTCACCAGATCCGTTTCCGGACCTCGTGACAGTCGGCCGATAGCGACGATTGCGAGCTTCAGCTCAGATTCACGGCGCGCTGGTGCGCGGAGTCCACCGACCAGATCTTCTCGATGTTGTAGAAGGTGCGCACCTCGGGCCGGAAGAGGTGGATGATCACGTCGCCGGTGTCGATCAGCACCCAGTCGCAGTGGGGCATACCCTCGACGCGGCATTTGCCGTAGCCGGCGTCCTTCAGGGACCGGAGCAGGTGGTCGGCCAGGGCGCCCACATGCCTAGTGGAGCGGCCGGAGGCCACCACCAGAGCGTCGGCCACCGGGCTCTTGCCCTTCAGATCGATGAAGACAATGTCCTGCGCCTTGTCGTCGTCTAGGCGACTCAGAATCAGGTCCTCCAGGGCGCCCATGGGGCCTGGGGGGGAGGCTGCGGCGTTGGCCGGCTCCTCGTGCGCACTTGGCGCGGTCTCGCGGTTCAGCGGGTTGCTCCTCTTAGGTTCCGCAGAGGCAAGTCTATCAGACCCTCCAGTTCTGTCACTTCAAGCCTTCGCGCGACGCTGGCGTTCCCGCAGCGCGGTCGATGACTGGAAGTTGAGGGGGCCGATCAGGAAGGTCCAGGCGGGGGCCGTCGCAGCGTCCAGATGCCGCCGGCGGCTATGGGCGAAACGGCGGGCGGCGGGGGAGAAGCGGCTCTTCAGGGAGATCCAGGGGCGGGAGACCACCACCACCGGGACCTCGCGCATGATCTGCGTCCAGCCGCGCCAGCGGTGGAAGCTCGCCAGGCTGTCGGCGCCCATGATCCAGACGAAGCGCACGCCCGGGAAGCGGGCCTTGAGCGCCCGCACGGTGTCGATGGTGTAGGCCGAGCCCAGGCGGGCCTCGGCGTCCGAGACGATCATGCCGGGGCCCTGCGCCTTCTCGCGGGCGCCGGCCAGGCGCAGGGCGAGGTCGGCGGTCTCGTCCCGGGGCTTGAGCGGGTTCTGCGGCGAGACCAGCCAGATCACCCGATCGAGGTTCAGCTTGCGGCGGGCGGTCTGGGCCACGTGAGCGTGGCCGTCGTGGGCCGGATTGAAGGAGCCGCCGAACAGGCCGACCCGCATGCCAGGGCTCAGGGAAAAGCCCAGCCTGAGAGCGGCCGGGTGGCCGCCGACGGGCGCCCGGCGGGCCGGGCCGGCGGACCACACAGGCTCTAGGCTCCCCGGGGCGGGGTGGGATGGCCCGCGCGGTCCAGGTGCGGATCGGCCTGGCGCACCCGGGTGCGGACGGTGAACACCCCGTCGCCGGCCAGCACCCCGCCGCGAGCGAAGAGGCGGCCGTTCTCCCAGTTGGAGAGTCCGAGTTCAGGGCGCGAGAGAGCGTACTGGCCGTCCACCCAGCGGGTGAAGCCGTCGCCGACGAAGGGCGCGTCGATGGCCTCGAAGAACCGGGCCTGGGCCGCGGCGTCGTCGGAGATCAGGGTGGCGACCAGTTTCGGCGAAAGGCGATTGAAGAGGGCGATGGCCTCGGCGGTGTCGGCGACCACCTTCAGGCTGACCTCGGGGGTCTCCTCCCACTCCCATTCATGGCCGAGATCGGCGTCGGCGATGGGCTCGGCGAGCGGCTCCTCGACGGGGCCGCCGGCCCGGACGACGGTGACGCGGGCGGAGCGCCAGGCCTGCGGCAGGCGGGCGAAGTCGGCCTCGGCGACGTGTAGCTTGCAGCCCTTGCGGCGCTGGCCGGCCTTCTCCAGGGCGTCGAGGACGACGGGGATCAGGTCGTCTGCGCGGCTGGCGGCCACGCACACGACGTTCGTCGTGTTGCAGACCTTGCGGTCAAGAGAGTGGAAGAGGGCGGCGTAGAGACGGTCCGGATCGGCGCCCTCGCCGGCCACCAGCCAGGCGCCGCCGGTCCCATGCAGGCTGACGGGCGTGCCGGCCTGACGCGCGATGGCCCCGAGTTGGGCGACGGCGGGGCCGGAGCCTCTGGCCACGGCGAGGGACAGGCGGGCGTCGGCGAACATGGCCCAGCCGCCGGCGTGGGCGGGGGTGTCGATCAGCACGGCCGCCCCCTCCGGCAGGCCGGCCTCGGCGAGGGCGGGGTCGAGGGCTTCTGAGACGATGGCGCGGGCGGTGCCCAGGGCGTCGGAGCCGATGCGGAAGACCACGGTGTTGCCGGAGCGGATCACGCCGGTGGCGTCGGCGAAGACGTTGGGGCGGCCCTCGAAGACGAAGCCGACGACGCCCAGGGGCGCGACCACCTGCTCGACGCTCCAGCCGGCGTGGCGGACGGTCTCCAGGACGCGGCCACGGGGCGGCTCGGCGTCCTTCCAGACGCGCAGGCCCGCGACCATGTCCCGGCGCATGGCCTCGGAGACCGCGAGGCGGGTGGTGGAGCGGCCGCGGGCGCGGGCGCTTTCCACATCGGCGGCGTTGGCGGTGGCGATGGCGGCCCAGACCGCGTCGTCTTCCAGGCGCGCGGCGAAGGCCTCGAAGAAGGCGGCGACGGCGGCGTCGGAGACCTCGCCCATGCGGGCGAAGGCGGCGGCGGCCCGACCCACCGCGCCCGCGGCTATGGCGTGGTCCCTGGCCGGGACGTGGAGCAAGGCGCCCTCGGCGACGATCAGCCGGTCGCCGGCCTTGAAGGCGGCGGCGAGGTCCGGCGTGACATAGGCCGCGCGGTCGCCGCCCCAGGGGATCGCCTGGCCGGGGGAGAGGGCTTCCAGGCGGCCGGTTCGGGAAGGTGCGCTGTCGTCCACGAGGCTTGTCTTAAGCCGCCGCGCTGGCCACGGCCAGATCGTCGGCGTGGACCAGGGGGCCGAGGGAATAGCCGAGCACGCCTTCGATGGCCTCGGACTTCAGGCCGCAGATGCGGGCGGCGTCGGCGGATTCGTAGCGGACCAGGCCTCTAGCGATCTCGGCGCCGGAGAGGTCGCGGATCACCACGGCGTCGCCCTTGTCGAAGCGGCCCTGGACCTGGCGGACACCGGCGGCCAACAGGCTCTTGCCCCGGCGCACGGCGGCGGCGGCGCCGTCGTCCACCACCAGGGCCCCGCCGGGGGCGAGGGAGCCGGCGATCCAGGCCTTGTAGGCGGCGGCCGGGGTGGTGGAGGGCTCGATGACCGTGGCCAGGGCCCCGTCCTCGATGGCGGCGAGGGGCCGGGGCCGGGCGCCGATGGTGATGACGGTGGCGCAGCCGCCGGCGCCGGCCATCCGGGCCGCGACCAGCTTGGTGGCCATGCCGCCCACGCCCACCCCACCGGCGGCGTTGGCGCCTCCGGCCATGGCCTCGATCTCTGGGGTGAGGGCGGCGATGCGGGGCAGGTGCTTCGCGTCGGGATTGCTGCGCGGGTCGGCGGTGTAGAGGCCGTCGACGTCGGAGAGCAGCACCAGCACCTCGGCGCCGACCAGCTGGGCGACGCGGGCGGAGAGGCGGTCGTTGTCGCCGAAGCGGATCTCCTCGGTGACGACCGTGTCGTTCTCGTTGACGACCGGGACGACGCCCAGCTCCAGCAGGGTCTCGACGGTGGCGCGGGCATTGAGCCAACGCCGGCGGACCTCGGTGTCGTCGCGGGTCAGCAGCACCTGGGCGCAGGGCGCGCCGTGCGGCTCGAAGGCTTCCTCCCAGGCGCGCATCAGGGCCGACTGGCCGGCGGCGGCGGCGGCCTGTTTCTCCGGCACGGTGAGGGCCCGGCGGCCGAGCCCCAGGCGCTTGCGGCCGAGGGCCACGGCGCCGGAGGAGACGATGACCACCTGCTGGCCTCTAGCCCGCATCCGGGCGGCGTCGGCGGCGAAGTCGGCCAGCCAGGCGCGGTCGGGGGCGCCGTCCTCGCCCACCAGCAGGGCCGAGCCGACCTTGACGACGACGCGCCGGGCTTTGGCCAAGCCGCTCATGGCCGCCAGACCTCGGGCTCGGCTTCCTCGGCGGCGATCTCGCCCTTGCGGGCGCGGACCATGCCGTAGGCCTCGCGCAGGATCTCGGTGACCCCCATGCCGGCGGCGCCGGAGACCATCCGCACGGGATGGCCGCAGGCGGCGGAAAGCTCGGCGGCCTTGGCGTCCCGGGTCTCCGGGTCGAGGGCGTCGATCTTGTTGAGGGCGACGATCTCGGACTTGTCCTCCAGCCCCTCGCCGTAGGCCAAG
This sequence comes from Caulobacteraceae bacterium, assembly GCA_947476555.1. Classification (GTDB taxonomy): domain Bacteria; phylum Pseudomonadota; class Alphaproteobacteria; order Caulobacterales; family Caulobacteraceae; genus Phenylobacterium. The sequence goes on along the minus strand of CANJRI010000019.1, from coordinate 28,304 downwards.
AGCTCGTGGCGGACCGTGCGCCAGGCGTCGCCGACGTCCTCCTGGGTGCCGTCCACCAGGTGCACCAGCACGGCGGTGCGCTCCACGTGGCCGAGGAAGCGGGTGCCGATGCCGGCGCCTTCGTGGGCGCCTTCGATCAGGCCGGGGATATCGGCCAGGATGAACCGCTCGCCCAGGGAGAGGTCGACCATGCCGAGGTTGGGGGTGAGGGTGGTGAAGGGATAGTCGGCGATCTTCGGCCGGGCGGCGCTGGCGGCGGCCAGGAAGGTGGATTTCCCGGCGTTGGGCAGGCCGACGAGGCCCACGTCGGCGATCAGTTTCAGGCGCATCCACAGCACCAGGTCGACGGCTTCCTGGCCGGGGTTGGCGTGGCGGGGGGCCTGGTTGATCGGGCCCTTGAAGTGGGCGTTGCCGAACCCGCCGTTGCCGCCCTTCAGCAGCAGCACGCGCTGGCCGACCGTGTGCAGGTCGGCGATCATGTTCTTGTCCTCGTCCATCACCTCGGTGCCGACCGGGACCTTGAGGACCACGTCCTCGCCGTTGGCGCCGTGGCGGTTGCGGCCCATGCCGTGGCCGCCGGTGCCGGCCTTGAAGTGCTGCTGGTAGCGGTAGTCGATGAGGGTGTTCAGGCCGTCCGCCGCCTCGACCCAGACGTCGCCGCCCTTGCCGCCGTCGCCGCCGTCGGGACCGCCGTACTCGATGAACTTCTCACGCCGGAACGAGACCGCTCCGCCGCCGCCGGCGCCGGAGCGCACGTAGATCTTCACCTGGTCGAGAAACTTCATTGGTTCGTTCACGGGCCTTTCGAGCGCGGGCTTAGCATCAACCCAATCCGTCATCACCCGCTTCATGCGGGTGATCCAAGCCGAGTCTGCTGTGGGACCGCGGCTTGGGTCCCCCGGATCGCCCCGTGTGGGGCGACCGGAGGATGACGATTCAGGCCAGCCAGACCATCATGCGGGTCTCCACCGGGTCGGGGCGGGCGGCGCTTGCGCGCAGCTCGACCTCACCGGTGTAGAGGAAGCCGGACTTCACCAGCACCTGGCCGGAGGCCGGGTTGTCGGCGAAGTGGCCGGCCCAGACCACCCGGCGCTTCCAGCCGGCCTTGGCCCAGGTGAGGGCCGCGCTGACCGCCTCGGTGGCGTAGCCCTGGCCCCAGAAGGGCCGGCCCAGCCAGTAGCCCAGCTCCGGGCGCCCGGGCTTCTTCTCGTGGAAGCCCAGCATGCCGAGGAAGCCGTGCTCACGGTGGTCGATGGCGAACACCATGTCGCGGCCCGGATCGAGGCCCTGCAGGCCGCCGAGGAAGTCCTCGGCCTGCTGGCGGGCGTAGGGGTGGGGCATGTTCGACAGGTTCCGCGACACGCCGGCGTCGCACGCGAAACCGGCCAGCCGCTCGGCGTCGTCCAGGGTCGGGCCGCGCAACCGCAGCCGCTCCGTGGGGATCACGGGCCTCACTTCGAGGGCGCACATTCTTCTATCCTCCTGCCCCCGGACGTAGCCGAGGGCCCAAAACGAAAGCGGGGGGCCCGGCGTCCGGACCCCCCGCTTGGGTTCTGTCTCCGGTCCGCCTGATTTTCAGGGCGGAACCGGGAAAAGGAGGTTCCGCCTATTCGGCGTTCGTCCCCTGGGCCGGCACCACCGTGGCGTAGCAACGGTTGTTCCGCTTGGTGACGAACTTCACCGCGCCGGTCATGAGCGCGAAAAGGGTGTGGTCCTTGCCCATGCCGACATTGTCGCCCGGGAAGAACTTGGTGCCGCGCTGACGTACGATGATCGAGCCGGCGTTGATCGCCTCGCCGCCATAGACCTTCACGCCGAGGCGGCGGCCATCGGAGTCGCGCCCGTTGCGCGAGGAGCCGCCGGATTTCTTGTGAGCCATCTCGCTCTACTCCTACTTCTTGCCGCGCGGGGCGGTCTTGCGCGGAGCCGAGGCGCCGACGTTGGACGGCTTCGGCGCCTTGGGCGCTGCATTCTTGGCGGCGGCGGGCGCCTTGGGGGCGCCGCCAGCCTTCTTCGGAGCCGCGGCCTTCTTGGCCGGAGCCTTGGCCTCGGCGGCTTCGGCCGGAGCGGCCTTGGCGGCGGGCTTCGGCGCCGGCTTGGCGACCTTCGCGGGCTTCGGCTCGGCGGCGACCGCCTTCACCGGCCGGGTCTTCACCTTCGGCTGGTTCAGGGTGGCGAAGTCCAGGCCACGGGCGCGGGCGTTGAGCTCGGCCTTGGTGGTCAGGTCGACCTTGCCATCCCACTTGGCTTCCTTGCCGGCCCCGGCGATGGCCGTGACCCGCAGGACGCTTTCCTGCTGGCGGTGACCGCCGGTGCGGCGATAGCCCTGACGGCGGATCTTCTTGAAGACCTTGATCTTCTCGCCCTTGCGGGTCTCGATGAAGGTGGCCGTGACGGAGGCGCCGTCGATGGCGGGCGCGCCGACCGTGATCTTGTCGCCGTCGCCGAGCATCAGGACCTCGCCAAAGGCCACGGACTTGCCGGGCTCACCGTCGAGTTTTTCGACGACCAGCAGATCGCCGGGGCTGACCCGGTACTGCTTTCCGCCGGTCTTGATCACCGCGTACATGGCTTTGGCCTTTGGGAACTATGGAGTGTCAGCAAAACGGAACGCGCCCGCGAGTTGGCCCGCGGGCGAGAGGTGGGCGGTTATAGCGGGGGAAGCGGCGGAGTCAATGTGGGGGCTCGCTTTGCGAAGAGATGGCTCAGCCCGCCTCGCCGCGGAAAGCGCGCACCTCACCCGGTAGCTCGAAGATGTAACGCAGGAACATTTCCGAAAAGAGCCGCAGGGGCGTTGCGTCGTCCTGGGTGAAGTCTTCCGGGTCGTGAAGCGCCTCGTTACCCTCGATGCGTACATGATCGGCCCACGCCTTCATGTCGGGGGTGATCTTGTGATTGTCATGTAGCCAGATCAGACGATTGTAGAATGTCTCACCCGTGGGAACGCCGGGTATCGCTTTGGTCGCTATATCGAGGGCCGACCGATACATCGCTACGGCAGCGTTCCAGCTGTGCTGTTGGTAGGCTTTCTCGGCCTCCATGAAGCGCCGTTTCACGGACTCTGGCGTATGAGGCGGGGCGTCCGGCGCGCTCCGTACTGGCCACGCAGCCTGAATTTCGAAAATCGGCGTGGCCAAGTCATTTAGCAATACGGCGCCGTGATTGAGGGGCGAGGAGGTGTCGTTCGGATTCTTGTTCTTCAAGTGGGTGGTGATGGGTGCTCTGCAGGAGCCGCAAAGCGCCGTAACATACCATCCGTCATGCCGATTGGCATTCGCTGGCCCATTCCAAGCCACCTCGAACGCGACCTGGTTGGTAGGGCAGTGCGGGCAGTCCAGGCGAAGTACGGGCATGACACAAGCTTAACTGCGGGCATACTGAAAGTCAGCTTGGGCGATTAGGTCTCGCGATCCCTCCCAAATGGAACTTAGGGGCGCAATTTCCCGATTAGCGCCGCCGTCGAGGGGTCGTGCGCCCCCGGCGGCCCACCCTCCAGCTCCGCCAGCACCCGCCCGGCCAGCGTCTTCCCCAGCTCGACGCCCCATTGGTCGAAGGGGTTGATGCGCCACAGGACGCTCTCGACGAAGGTCTTGTGCTCGTAGAGGGCGAGGAGCGCGCCGAGGCGGGCGGGGTCCAGGCGGTCCAGGAGGACGAAGCTGGAGGGGCGGTTGCCGGGGAAGTGGCGGTGCGGTTCGGGGCCGCCGTCGCGGCCGACCATCAGGGCCTCGGCCTGGGCGACGGCGTTGGCCAGCAGCTTCCTCTGGGCGGCGGGGTCGCCCTCGGTGTTGTGGCGGACGGCGAGGATGTCCAGGGGGACCACGTCGACACCCTGGTGGAGGAGCTGGAAATAGGCGTGCTGGCCGTTGGTGCCGGCGTCGCCGAACACGCTGGCGGCGGTGGCGCGTTCGACCGGGGCGCCGCCGGCCTCGACCTGTTTGCCGTTCGACTCCATCTCCAGCTGCTGGAGGTAGGAGGGCAAGAGGCGCAGGCGCTGGGCGTAGGGGATGACGGCGCGCAGCGGCCGGCGAAGGCCGTTGCGGTTGAAGACGTGGGCCAGGGCCAGCAGCACCGGGGCGTTGGCCTCCAGGGGCGCCTCGCGGAAGTGGCGGTCCATGGCGTGGGCGCCGGCGTGGAGAGCGGCGATGGCGTCGGGGCCTAAGCCCAGGGCGCAGGGCAGGCCCACCGCCGACCACACCGAATAGCGGCCGCCCACCCAGTCCCAGAAGGGGAACACCTGGCCCTCCGGCACGCCGAAGGCCCGCGCCCGGTCCGGGGCGGCGGAGACGGCCAGCAGGTGGGCGTCGCCGGCCTGCCCTAAGGCGGCGCGCAGCCAGGCCCGGGCGGCCTGCGCATTGGCCAGGGTCTCCTGGGTGGTGAAGGTCTTGGAGATCACCACGATCAGCGTCGTCGCGGGATCCAGGCCCGTCAGGGCCTGGGCCAGCTCATTGGGATCGACGTTGGCCACGAAGCGGATCTCGATGGCCGGCTTCAGGGGGCGCAGGGCCTCCCAAATCAGGCGGGGGCCGAGATCGGAGCCGCCGATGCCGATGCTGACCACGGCCGAGATCGGCTGGCCGGTGGCGCCGGCGCGGGCGCCGCGGCGCACCGCCTCGGCATAGGCGGCGACGGCGTTCCGGGTGGCCTCGACGGCGCGGGAGATCGGCTGGCCCAGGGCGTTGAAGTCTGCGCCGTCGGGGGCGCGCAGGGCCATGTGCACGGCCGGACGCCCCTCGCTGGGGTTGACCATCTCGCCGTCGAACAGGGCCTCCCTAGCCGGCTCGACGCCGGCGGCGCGGGCAAGGCTTAAGGCCAGGTCCAGGTCGCCCAGGGACCAGGGCTGTTTGGAAAGGTCGATGTCGAGGCCGGCGGCGGAGAGGGAAAGGCGCGCCAGGCGATCCGGCTCGGCGGGGAACAGACTGTCGATCCGCCGGTCCCGGGCGGCGGCGGCGGCGGTCTCCAGGGCGGTCCAGGCGGCGTCCGGGGTCAAGCGGCGGCGTCCAGGGCGCGGACCACCACGCGGTCGGTGAGCAGGGCGGGCAGGATCTTCGGCGGGCCGCCGTCCTTGCCGTAGACCAGATAGAGCGGCACGCCGGCGCGGCCGAAGCTTTCCAGCTCGGCGGCGATCACCGCGTCCCTGCGGGTCCAGTCGGCCTTCAGGTAGACGACGTCGTTGCGGGCCATGGCCTCGGCCACCGATTTGGTGGACAGCGCCACCCGCTCGTTCACCTGGCAGGAGACGCACCAGGCGGCGGTGTAGTTGACGAACACCGTCTTGCCCTCGGCCCGCGCGGCGGCGAGGCGCTCAGGGCTGTAGGGCTCGTAGGGGACATCGGCGGCGGCTGTGGCGCCCGCGACCGCCGGCTCAGGGTAGCGGAAGCCGAGCGCCGCGCCGATGGCGAGGATCGCCAGGGCGCCGGCGGCGATCGCCTGGGGTAGGGCCGCGCGGCGCTGGGCGATACCGGCCAGCCAGGCGGCGAGGGCCACGACCACGGCGGCGGCGAGGATCAGGGCCAGGGCGCCCTCGCCCGCCTGCAGGGTCAGCACCCAGACCAGCCAGCCGGCGGCGGCGTACATCGGGAAGGCCAGGGCCTTGCGGAACACGTCCATCCAGGGACCGGGACGGGGCAGGCGAGCCAGCAGGCCGGGCACGAAGGCCACCGCCACGAAGGGGGCGGCGAACCCGACGCCCAGCGCCAGGAAGATCGACAGGGCGGCGACGGGCGATTGGGTGAGCGCCCAGCCCAGCGCCGGGCCCATGAACGGGGCGGTGCAGGGGGCGGCCACCACCACCGCCAGGGCGCCGGTGAAGAAGGCGCCGGCGACGCCGCCCCTGGAGGCCAGGCCCGAGCCGACGTTCTGGACCGAGCCGGCCACCTCGAAGACGCCGGAGAGGTTGAGGGCGACGGCCAGCATCAGCAGCGCCAGGACCGCCACCACCGGCGGCGACTGCAGCTGGAAGCCCCACCCCACGGCGGAGCCCGCGGCCTGCAGGGCGATGAGGCCAGCGGCGAGGGCCAGGAAGGTCGCCAGCACCCCGGCGCCGAAGGCCAAGGCCTGTTTGCGGGCGGCGCCGGTGTCGGCCCCGTGGCCTGCCAGGGAGGCGGCCTTCATGGCCAGCACCGGGAAGACGCAGGGCATCAGGTTGAGGATCAGTCCGCCCAGCAAGGCGAAGAGCGCCGCGCCGACCAGGCCGAGGTCGGGGCCGGTGGGGGCGAGGCGGGCCGGCGGCGGGCCGAGGCCCGAGGCGCCGGGCGGGGCGGGGCCGGGCGCGGCGGCGACCTCATAGGTCCGGCCGCCGACGGCGAGCACGCCGTCGAGGGTTTCGGGCGCGGGCTCGCGCATGGCCAGGGTCAGGGTCAGGCCTTCTGGGCCGCGCTCTATGGTTTGGGGTTTGGCGTGGTCCAGCGCCTTGCCGGAGTAGGGATAGAAATAGGCGCCGGCCATGTCCGCGCCCTTGAGCGGGGCGCCGACGATGGCGAGCTTGCCCGCCTCGAACGCGGCGGTCAGGCCGGCGGACCGGGGAATGGCGGCGAGCGTCCGGGCGATGACCGGGCCCCACTTCGGATCGGCGGGGGCCGGGGCGGCGACCACCGGCAGGTCGAGGGTGAGGACGGCGTCCTCCGGCACGCAGATCTCGGCGCAGACCAGGAAGGCGACCGCGGCGCTGAGCTTGATGGTCTCGCCGGCCCGGGCGTTTGCCGGCGCGGTGAGGGTGAGCGGCAGCAGCACCTCGCCCTCGTAGCCATAGTTGACCAGCGGGCCGATCGGCAGGCGGTGCGGCGCGGGCCAGGAAAATTCCCCGGCGCTCCAACCCGGCGGCAGGGTCCAGGCGATCTTGGTGTAGTCCCCGGAATCGCCGGGGTTGCGCCAGTAGGTGTGCCAGCCCTTGTCGATGTCCTGGCGCAGGGCGACGGTGATCGACTGGCCGGGCGCGATCCCCCGGGCGGCCGGGACCAGCTCGGCGGTCAGGTGGCCGGTGTCGACCGGCGCGGCGAGGGCCTGGCCGGACAGGATCAGGGCCGCGAAGGCGCCCGCCAGGAGTCTTAAGGACCGAAGCATGGGCGCTATATGGCCCGGCGGCGGCGGCGGTGCAAAGCGCCTCGACACCGGCGCCGGCGGACCCTCATGATCGGCCGATCGCCAAGAAGGAGACCGCATCCGTGCCCGCCAGCTTCGACGACATCCAGATCGGCCAGGTGGTGAACCTGGGAGCGGGGGCGGTGGACCCGGAGGCCCTGGCGGTGTTCGCCGCCGCCTTCGCTCCGGGGTGGGACGTGGGCCGGGGCGCGCCCGACGCCATGACCTATGCGATCTGGTCGCGGCTGGACGCGGTGGCGGCCACCGACTGGCCGCAGACCAAGCGCCTGGGGGTCGACGCCCTGCGCTGGATGCGCAACCCGCCGGCCGGCGAGCTGCTGCGCGGCCGGATGACGGTGATGGCCAAGGATCCGGTGGGCGAGGACAAGGGCATCGTCATCGCCCAGCACGACCTGCTCGACGAAGCAGGCCGGCTGGTTTTCTCGTGCCTGACGCGGAGCGTGTTTACGCGTTAGCGGCGGAGGGCGGGGCGGCGGCGGCGCGGGCCATCGCCAGGGCGATCAGCCGGTCCCAGCCGACCAGCGACAGCAGGTGGGCGTAGATCTGGCTGAGGGCGCCGTTGTCGCGCAGCTCCGCCAGCTTCTCGTGCGGCAGGGCGTTCAGCTTCTCTTCGGAGACCCCGAAGTAGTCGGCGATCTTCTGGGGCTCGCCGGCGGTCCCGTCCGGGTTGGTGGGGGTGTAGTGCGCGGTCTTGGTCTCGAACAGGTCGAGGTCCTTCAGGAGCTGCACGAAGCCCAGGGTGCGCTGGCGCTCGACCTCGAAGTTGTTGCAGAACTCGATGCAGTTCTTGGTGTAGTCGCTGGGCTCGCCCTTCTCGTCGAAGAACGGGATCTCGCCGCCTTCCACGATGAACTCGGCGGCGCGGTCGATGCACAGCACCATCTGGTTGTTGGATTCGTCGTTGGCGAAGACGAAGGGATAGCGGCGGATGTAGGCCGGCACATAGACGCCGGAATCGAACACGCCCTGCTCGTTCACGAACATGTTGTCGCCGGCGTTCAGGCCCATCACGGCGATCGGCAGCCGCTCCTCCCCCACGAAGATGATCGGGCCGGTGACGGCGGTCAGCTGGAACTCGCCGATGGTCAGCGGGATGGCGTGGCCGACCTTGGCGAACTTGAACGGCGCGTCCAGGCGCTTGACGCCGAGCTTGCTGTGCAGCTGCAGGGCCAGCGGCTCGGGCTTGCTGTAGAACAGGACGTTTCCGCTGAACGCGCCCAGGGGGCTTTCGTGGACTTCGGACATTCGGGGCCTTCTGGAGGTTCTAAGGGCGCGCGGAGGCCCGCGCGCGAGGTCGCCGCTTCTAACCGATCCCGGTGAGGCCCGCAAATGCGAGGATCAGGACACGAGCTTGCGCTTGTCACGCGCGCCAAGTTCTATGGCGGACATGAGAAACCTGAGCCTTTCCGCCGCCCTGGTCCTGACCCTGGCGGCCTGCGCCACCGCCTCGGACGCGCCCGTGGTGGCGCAGGACGCCTCCCTGGGGCCGGCCTCCAACACCCTGCCGGGCTACCTGAAGGCCGGGGACGTGAACGGCGAGGCGTTCCTGCCCACGCCGCCTGCGCCCAACTCCGCCCAGGGCCGCGCCGAACGCACGGTCTATGAGGAGACCCGGTCGCTGGAGGGTTCGGAGCGTTGGAAGATCGCCATCCAGGACAACGACCTGTGGCAGGGCGGGGCGCTCCGGCGGTTCTCCTGCGCGCTGGGCAAGGACCTGGGCGAGGCCGCGACGCCGGCGACCTGGCGGATGATGCACCGGATCGAGGCCGACGTGCGCACGGTGGGCGCGCCGGCCAAAGAGCACTTCGGCCGCCTGCGCCCGCTGATCGGCAACGACCGGCCGATCTGCGTGCCGCGCGAGGACTGGATGAAGACCAACATGTCCTATCCGTCGGGCCATTCGATGACGGTCTGGGCCTGGGCGTTGATCCTCACCGAGGCGGCGCCGGCCAGCGCCGACACCCTGCTGCGGGTGGGCCGCGAGGGCGGTGACAGCCGGGTGGTGTGCGGCGTGCACTTCCCCTCCGACGTGGAGGCTGGGCGGACGGTGGCCTCGGGCATGGTGGCGCGCATGCACGCCGATCCCGGCTTCCTGACCGACCTCGCCCGGGTGAAGGCCGAGGTTGCGGCGGCGAAGCCCTTGAGGTGCCCGGGCTAGGCCGGCCGCGGGGTGGTCAACGCCCCGTAGAGGTCGGTCCGCCGGTCGCGGAAGAAGCCCCAGGCGGCCCTGTGCGTGGCCAGGAAGTCGAGGTCGACCTCGGCGCTCAGCACGCCCTCGTCCTCGCGGCCCAGGGCGGCGATCAGGTCGCCCCGGTGGTCGGCGATGAAGCTGGAGCCGTAGAACTGCTGGCCGCCGTTCGGGTAGCCATCCCAGGGCTCGAAGCCGGTGCGGTTGGCGCCCACCACCGGGATGACGTTGGAGACCGCGTGGCCCTGCATGGCGCGGCGCCAGGGGGCGGCGGTGTCCAGGGCCGGGTCGTGCGGCTCCGAGCCGATGGCGGTGGGATAGAGCAGCACCTCGGCGCCCATCAGGGTCATGGCCCGGGCGGCTTCCGGATACCACTGGTCCCAGCAGATGCCGACGCCGAGCCGGCCGAAGTGGGTGTCCCAGACCTTGAAGCCGGTGTCGCCCGGCCGGAAGTAGTACTTCTCCATATAGCCGGGGCCGTCGGGGATGTGGCTCTTGCGGTAGACGCCGAGCAAGGATCCGTCGGCGTCGGCCATGACCAGGCTGTTGAAATAGTGCGGCCCCTCGCGCTCGAAGATCGAGATCGGGATCACCACGCCCAGCTCGCCGGCCAGGGGCGCGAGGGCGGCGACGGCCGGGTGCTCGCGCCAGGGATAGGCGGTGGCGAACCAGCGCTCCTCCTGCTGGACGCAGAAGTAGGGCCCTTGGAACAGCTCCGGCGGCAGGATCACCTGGGCGCCCGCGGCGGCCGCCTCGCGCACCAGATCGGCGGTGCGGGCGATGTTGCGGGTCATGTCCTGGCCATAGGCCGACTGGATGGCCGCGATCTGCACCTTGCGGGTCATGTCAGGCCGGCTCCTGCTGGGTGATGCAGTGGAAGGACCCGCCACCGGTGAGGATGGCGGAGGACGGCAGGGCGATCACCGCTCGGCCGGGGAACAGGTGCTCCAGCGCCCCCTTGGCCATGTGGCCGGGCTGGGCGGCGTAGATGGGCACGATGACCGCCTGGTTGGCGATCAGGAAATTCATGTGGCTGGCGGGCAGGGCCTTGCCGTCCGGCCCGTCGATCCAGCCGGGCGAGGGGATGCGGACCACGGTGAGCTTGCGGCCGGCGGCGTCGGTCAGGCCTGAGAGCCGGCGGGCGGCGTCGTCATAGGCGGCGAAATTGGGATCGCCCCGGCCCCAGGCCACGGGCACGGCGACCACGCCGGGCGCCACGAACCGGGCGAGGTTGTCCACATGGCCGTCGGTGTGGTCGTTCTGCAGGCCGTCCCCCAGCCAGATCACTTTCCGGGCGCCCAGGGATTTCGCGAGGGCGGCCTCGGCGGCGGCCTCGTCCCAGCCGGGATTGCGGTTGGGGTTCAAGAGGCACTGGGCGGTTGTCAGCACCGTGCCCTCGCCGTCGTGGTCGAGGGCGCCGCCTTCCAGGATGAAGTCGTGGGGGGCCAGGGCCGCGCCGGCGGCTTCGGCGATCTGGCCGGCCACTTCGTCGTCGTGCTCCAACTCGTACTTGCCGCCCCATCCGTTGAAGCGGAAGCCGCGCGCGGTCCGGTCGGAGGTGAAGATCGGGCCGGTGTCGCGCAGCCAGATGTCGCCGAAGCGCCCGGGCACGATCTCGATATTCGCCGTCCCGCCCAGCAGCCGGCGGGCGGCCTCCTCGCCGTCCGGATGGCCGGTGAGCAGCCGCACGCGCTCAGCCCCCGGACCGGCCAGGGCCCTGGCCAGGGCCGCCACCTCGTCCTGCGCGGCCGCGAGGTCGTCCTCCCAGAGGTCGGCATGGCTGGGAAAGCCCAGCCACATCGCCCGGTGAGGCGCCCATTCGGCGGGAACGGTGAAGCCCATCAAAGCCCCTCTGCATCAAGCCGGGCGCATGTGGCCCCGGCGCACCCCCGCGTCAAGAAACGAAAAGGGCGGCCGCGTCGCCGCGGCCGCCCCATCCGCGTCCTGAAGTCAGCGCCGCCTAGAACTCGTAGCGGAGCGTCAGCTGAGCGGCCCAGAGCGAACGCTGGGTGTTGACCGTACGGGTCAGGGCCGTCGCGCTGGGGTTGGAATAGATGTAGCGGGTGCAGACCGCGCTGCCGGCGCCGACCGCCACGCCCGCGTCGTTGCCGCAGGCCACGTCGAGGATGCGGTTGTTGCCCTGGCCCGAGCCGCTGCCGGCATATTCCTCGACCGAGCCCCACTTGTTGTTGAGCAGGTTGAGGACGTTCTGGATGTCGAGGACGACCTTGAACTTGCCGTAGACAAAGGTCGGGATCTCCTGGCTGAGCTGCAGGTCGACCTGGTTGACGTCGGGGTTGCGGTTGAAGCCCTTGGCCACCACGCCGGTCGGCAGATCGAACCGAGCGACCGCGGCGATCAGGGCGTCCCGTGCCGCCGCGTTGGCGAAGGTCACGTTGCCGACGATCAGGTCGCTCGTGTTGGTGTCCGCCGCGAAATCCGGGACGTAGAGCTGGTAGGCGGAACGGTTGGTCCCGAACACCGTGCTCCGGCCGCCGCCCGCGCTGCCCATGGTCACGTTGAACGGCCGGCCCGAGCGGGCCTCGGCGAACAGGGAGACCCGGGTCTCGGCGTCGCGGATGAACTCCTTCGCGTAGCTCAGCTCGAACTTCACCCGGTCGCGGACTTCCTCGTAGCCGCGGCCGTAGGCGTCGCTGTTGGCGTCCTCGGAGGAGGCCAGCTGGCTGGCGTAGAGCGAGCCCGAGGTGGTGCCGAACCGAGCGCCGCTGGTGCCTTCGTTCAGCTTTTGACGAACGTAGCCGACCGCCACGTTCAGATCGTTGTCGAAGAAGCCGTGCTCCAGGCCCACGGCGACGATGTGGCCGTAGCCGCGCTTCTCGTTGGAGACGATCAAGTCGGCCGCGAGCTGGACGTTGGTGCCGCCCACGCCGGCGGCGGCCCGGGCCGCGTCGGTCATGTTCAGGCCGTCGTAGCGCAGCCGTCCGTCGGGGGTCACGGCCTGCTGGCCGTTCACCAGCAGCGGCTTCACCTTGTGGTCGTGATAAGCCAGGGTGCTGCGCACGTCGGTGACCACCAGGTCGGCCGTGCCCCTGAAGCCCCACGGCAGGGTCGCCGCGCCGTTCAGGAATAGCTTCCAGGACGACGGGATCTGGAACGCGGGGTTGAGCGCGATCACCTCGGAGGTCGAGGGAATGCCGGCCGGGGTGACGAGGCCGGCGACCGAGGCCGGCAGGTCGTAGCCGAACCGCGGATCGGAGACGGCGACGTTCAGGGCGGAGGCCCCGATGGCCTGGGTGAAGGCGGGCGAGCGGTTGAGCTCGCTGAAGCTGCCGTCGGCCAGGCGGTCGACCTGGATGCCGGCCGACGCGTAGCCGGTGGTGCTGAAGGAGGTGCTGATCAGCACGTCCGGCACACCGCCCGAGAACACCCCGGCGCCGCCGCTGAGGGTGAAGAAGCTCTTCGGATCCCATTTGAACGCGAAGCGCGGCATGACGATCGCCTTGCCGTCGTAGGTCGTCTGGTTGTCGAAGCCGTTCCGCGTCACGAAGAACGGATTGAGGATCGGCTTGTCGTCGCTTTGGTAGAAGTCGTAGCGGAAGCCGGCGGTGACCTGCAGGTCCTCGGTAACGTCGACGATGTCCTGAAGGTAAAGGCTGTTCTGCCGGTACTTGAACACGGCCGCGGCGTCGTAGGGATTGCCGGACGGGGCGTTCGAGTAGATCAGGCGGTTGGAGCGGCCCGCCTGGAAGTCGGCGAGGGAGTCGAAATAGTAGACGCCGTCGCTGCTCGGGACGAACAGGTTGACGATGTCGATGTTCTGCGATTCCGCGCCGAACTTCAGCAGGTGGGCGCCGAGCGAATAATTGGCCTTGAACTGGAGGTTCAGGTTGTGGGTCTCGAGCTCATTGGCCTGGCGGAAGCTGTCCGGGCCGATCCGCACGAGGCCGAACGGGCTGTCGCAGGTGGTGAGCACGCCGCCGGAGGTGGGCGAGGAGCAGACCTGCAGCTCCGCGAATTCCTGGCCGGCCGGCGGGTTCTGCCGCCGCTCGTAGTCGCGGTAAGAGACGCGGAGCTGGGTGGAGAGGGCGTCGGTCCACTGGGAGTTGATCTCGCCGACGTAGGAGTAGTCCTCTTCCCCCGTCAGGTACCAGTTGGACCGCAGGCTGCCGGTGTTAGCGTTGAGGTTGCTGAGCGCCCAGACTTCCGACAGGGCGTAGCGGTAGGTGAACGAGGCCCGGTGGCGGTCGTTGATGTTCCAGTCGAGCTTGCCCGAATATTTCTCGTCGAGGATCGGCGTGGAGCGATCGATCCCGCCGGACTCGAACTCCGTTGCGTAGACGTTGTTGAGGGTGTTGACGACCGTGTCGATGGCCGCCTGGGTGACGCCCGTGAAGGAGTTGGCGAAGCCCTGGCCGGGAGGCCCGAAGAGCACGGGGGTGGAGCTCTTGTACTTCTCGTAGGAGATGGCGAAGAACAGGGTGTCCTTCAGGATCGGCCCGCCGAGGAAGCCGCCGTAGTTCGTCTGGGTGATGATCTGCGGGACGTCGCGGCCCTTCAGCTTCTCACCGACCATGCCGTCGTTCAGGTAGTTGACGAAGGCCGAGCCGTGGAAGGCGTTGGTCCCCGAGCGCAGCACGATGTCGATCGCCCCGCCCTGGAAGTCGCCGTTCTCCACGTCGTAGGGCACCGCCTGGACCGTGAACTGCTCCACCGCGTCCAGCGAGATCGGGCCGCGCAGGGTCGGCAGGCCGCCGGCGTTCAGGCCGAAGTCGTCCTGCACCGAGGTGCCGTCGATGGTGATGCGGTTCATCTTCGGGTTGGACCCGGCGATGGAGATGCCGCCGTCCGCCGTGGTGTTGGCCGAGGCCATCAGGTTGCGGCGGGCGAGGTCGCGGATGTCGCGGTTCACCGACACCACCGCCTCGATGCTGTCGCGGGTGAGGGTGGAGTTGGAGCCGGAGTTGTCGGCTTCCGGGTTGCGGGCCGCGGTGACCACGATCTCTTCCACCGTCGCCGCCGAGGCGAGGTCGAGGTTGAGCCGGAGCGTTTCGGCCTGGGTGAGGTTGATGTCGCTGACCGACCGGCTTTCGAAGCCCGGCGCCGCGACGGTGACCGTATAGGGGCCGCCGACCCGCAGGCCGCGGGCGTCGAACACGCCCTGGGCGTTGGACACGGTCGCCGAGCGGGTGCCGGAAGGCGTGTGGGTGATGACCACCGTCGCGCCGGCCACCGGCGCCCCGTTCTCGCCCGTCACCTGGCCGCGAACCGCCGATGTGGTCTCCTGAGCGTAGACCGCCGTGGAGGCCAAGGTGAACGCCAGCGCTGACAGCGCTACGCCACCGGCGAGCCGTTGAATCGAATGCATGAAGTATCCCCTCTTCACAGACCTTCCACAGGGCCGCCGCCCCCTGGGGCGACCGCTTAAGTCTTGGGAAGGACCAATATCGCGAATAGCGACGCCATATGACACTTTTGTTACGTCTGCCCCCAGGTTTCACAACCTGCGCCAATTCGAAGCGGAGGTGTGCTTTACACGCCGCATTCGAAGGCTAGTTTCCGCCCCTCTGGCGAAGGATGAGGCATGGCTGGCGGCGCGCGGCGTGAAGCGATCGACGACTGGCGGGCGGCGATCCTGCTGACCGCCGCCTTCACCCTGGTGCGCCTGACCGCGCTGTTCCACAGCCCGCTGGAGCTCTATCCGGACGAAGCCCAGTACTGGCTTTGGTCGCGGACCCTGGACCTGGGCTATTTCTCCAAGCCGCCGATGATCGCCTGGGCGATCTGGGCCTCCACCCACCTGGGCGGCGACGCCGAGCCCTGGGTCCGCCTGCCGGCGACCCTGTTCCAGGCCGGGGCGAGCCTGGTGGTCTTCGCCATCGGGCGGAGGCTTTACGGCCCGGCCGTGGGGCTGGCGGCGGCGGCCCTCTACGCCCTGATGCCCGGCATCCAGCTCAGCGCCCTGGTGGCGGCCACCGACGCGCCGCTGTTCTTCTTCCTGGGTCTGACCATCCTGGCCTATGCGGCGATGCAGGACGGCGCCCGCCGGCCGTGGCTGGCCGCCGGTCTGGGCGCGGCGCTGGGCCTGGCGTTTCTGTCGAAATACGCGGCGGTCTATTTCCTCATTGGCCTGGCGCTGCACCTCGTGGTTTCGCGGACCGCGCGGGCGGCCTGGTCGCCGGCCACCGGGCTAGCCGCGGCCGGGGTGTTCGCGCTGGTGGTGTCGCCCAACCTCGCCTGGAACCTGGGTCACGGGCTGGCGACGCTGAAGCACACCGCCGCCAACGCCGCCTGGGGCGGGACGCAGCTGTTCAATCCGCCGGAGCTCGGCGACTTCCTGGTTTCGCAGTTCGCGGTGTTCGGACCGATCCCGTTCGCGGTCCTGCTGATCGGCGCGGGCCTGGCCCTGGTCCGGCGGCGGCTGTCAGAGGCCGACCTTCTGCTGCTGTGCTTCAGCCTGCCGCCGCTGCTGATCGTCGCCGTCCAGGCCTTCGTCAGCCGGGCCAACGCCAACTGGGCGGGGGCGGGGTACCTGGCCGGCTCGGTGCTGGTGGCCGCCTGGCTGATCCGGTGGCGGGCCAGGCGCTGGTTCATGGCCGCGCTCGCCGTGCAGGCCCTGGGCGCGGCAGCCTTCCTGGCCTTCGTCCTGTCGCCGCCGCTGGCCGACCGGCTGGGGGTGGCCAACGGCTTCAAGCGGGCCAAGGGCTGGAGCCAGGCGACAAGCCTGGTCCTGGACCGGGCGGGACGCGAAGAGGGGCTGACCGCCATCGCGGTCAACAACCGCTTCCTCTACTACGCCATGTCCTATTACGGCCGCGACGAGTTGGCGGGGGGCGGGCTGCCGCCGCTGACCACCTGGCTGCTGGCCGACGAGCCGATGAACCAGGCGGAGACCAGCGCGCCCCTGACCCCGGCCGAGGGGCGCCGGGTGCTGATGGTGGCCTACGAGGGCCGACGGCGGGGCGAGATGCAGGCCGATTTCGCCGCCGCGTCCGGCCTGGAGATCGTCAATATCCGGCTCGACCGCACGCGCCGGCGGCGTCTTGAGATGTTCGTCGGCGAGGGCTTCGATCCGAAGCCGAGGGATCCGCTTACCGGCTTGCCCACACCGCGCTGATCCGGCGATCGCGGCCGCAGCCCACCCGGTAGCGCTCGTAGTGCTCGGGGTTATGCTTGGCGAAGTCCTGGTGATAGGCCTCGGCTTCCCAGAATTGCATCGCCGGCCGGATGGCGGTCGCCACCTTCTTCTTCAGGAGTCCCGCCACCCGGGCCTTGGCCGCCTCGGCCACCGCGCGTTCCTGGGCGCCGCTGACGAAGATCGCCGTGGTGTAGGAATGGCCCCGGTCGCAGATCTGACCGCCCGCGTCGGTGGGGTCGATGTTGCGGAAAAAGTATTCGGTCAGCTTGGCGTAGCTGGTCTTGGTGGGATCGTAGGTGACCTTCACCGCCTCCAGATGCCCCTCGTGCGACGGATAGACGGGCTCGGGCATGCGCCCGCCGCTATAGCCGGAGACGGCGCTGACCACGCCCGGCGCGGCCTCGAAGGCCTTCTCGATGGACCAGAAGCAGCCGCCGGCGAAGACGGCGGTTCTCAGGCCTCCTTGGGCTGTGGCGGAAGTGGCGAACAGGGCGGCGAGGGCCACGGCGACAAGCGGTTTCTTCATGGGCGAATAATGACATCGGCGCGCGCGGACGTCACCTCCCTCGCCTCCCGAGGCCCTCTCCCCTCGCCGGCCGCGTAAATTCTCCCCGCACGCGTAAGGCGCCGCTAGATTGGGCGGATGATCGCCGAGTCCCTATCTGCTGCAGGCCCTGGTCTATCTCGCCGCCGGGGTGATCGCCGCTCCGGTCGCCAAGCGGCTGGGGCTCTCCTCGGTGCTCGGCTACCTGGTCGCCGGCGCCCTGGTCGGTCCCTTCGCCCTGGACCTGGTGGGCGAGGCCGGCGACGTGATGCGGTTCGCCGAGTTCGGGGTGGTGATCCTCCTGTTCCTCATCGGCCTGGAGGTGCGGCCGGCCCTGCTCTGGCAGATGCGGACCGCCATCCTCGGCCTGGGCGCCGGGCAGATGGCGGCCACCACCGTCCTGGTCGGCGCAGCGGCGCTGGCGCTTGGGATCGAACCGCCCGCGGCCCTAGCGCTGGGCCTGATCCTTTCCATGTCCTCCACCGCCATCGTCCTGCAGAACCTGGAGGAGAAGGGACTACGGCACGGAACCGTCGGCCGGGGCGCCTTCGGCGTGCTGCTGTTCCAGGACCTGGCGGTGATCCCGCTCTTCGCCTTCCTGCCGCTTCTGGCCGTGGGGCCGGCGGCGCAGCACGCGGCGGCCGGGCACGGGACCAGCCTGCTGGAAGGCCAGCCGCAGTGGATCGTCATCCTCGCCACCTTCGGGGCGGTGGCGGCTGTGGTGGTCGGCGGGCGCTACCTCACCCGGCCCCTGTTCCGCTTCATCGCCGCCTCCCGGCTGCGCGAGATCTTCACCGCCTCGGCCCTGCTGCTGGTGGTGGGGGTGGCGGCGCTGATGGAGGTGGTGGGCCTGTCTCCCGCGCTCGGCGCCTTCCTGGCCGGGGTGGTGCTGGCCGAGAGCGAGTTCCGCCGCGAGCTGGAGACCGACATCGAGCCGTTCCGGGGCCTGCTGCTGGGCCTGTTCTTCATCACCGTCGGCGCGGGACTGAACCTCAGCCTGGTGGCCGATCCGCCGGGCGTGCTGATCGGCGCCGCCGTGGCGCTTATGGTCCTGAAGTTCGCGGCCATGTTCGTCGTCGGCCTGATCTTCCGCAAAAGCCGGCGCGATGCGGCCACCATCGCCGTCTCCCTGGCCCAGGGCGGGGAGTTCGCCTTCGTGCTGTTCGGCTTCTCGGCCGGGGCCGGGGTGCTGGGCCCGGAGGTGGTGGGGCCCGCCAACACCGTCGTGGCGCTCTCCATGGTCCTGACGCCGCTGGTCCTGGCGGTCTACGAGAAGCTGGTCCTGAACCGCGCCCCCGCTCGTCCGGAGCCGGAGCAGATCCCCTTCGACGAGGGCGACGCCGAGGTCATCGTCGCCGGGTTCGGCCGCTTCGGCCAGATCGCCACCCGCCTCTTGATCGCCAACGGCTTCAAGGTGGTGCTGCTGGATTCCAGCATCGAGCAGCTGGAGCTGATCCGCCGTTTCGGCTGGCAGGTGCACTACGGCGACGCCAGCCGCCTGGACCTGCTGCGCTCGGCCGGCGCCGACAAGGCCCGCCTGCTGGTGATCGCCATCGACGATCGCGACAAGACCCACGAGATCGTCGAACTGGCCAAGCAATCCTTCCCGCATCTGTCGGTGATCGCCCGGGCCTACGACCGCCGCCACGCCTACGAGCTGCTGGCCGCCGGCGCCGACGCGGTGGAGCGCGAGACCTACGAGAGCGCGCTGAACTTCGGCCGCCGCAGCCTCGTCCAGCTGGGCCTGTCCGAGCGGCGGGCGCTGAAGGCCGCCGTGCTGTTCCGCGAGCACGACACCGCGCTCTTCAAGCGGCTGCAGCCGACCTATGGCGAAGAGGACCGCTACATCGAGGCCACCCGCGCCTCCCGCGAGACCTTCGAGCGCCTGCTCAGCGCGGAGATGCGGCGCGTGGCCGCCGAAGAGGACGAAGAGGACCGGTTGGAGCCCTCCACCCCTCGGGTGTAAGAACAGGGGCATGAGCCAAGCCGCCCTTCAGGACCGTATCGAGCCCGTCTCCTACGCGCTCTACGCCGCCGACTTCCCCGCCTTCACCGAAAGGCTCGGCGCCTCGTTCGCCCGCTGGGGCTTCGCGGTGATCTCCGACCACGGCCTGCCGCAGGCCAAGGTCGAGGCCGCCATCGACGAGACCAAGACCTTCTTCGCCCTGCCAACCGAGGCCAAGCTGAAGTACAAGCTGCCGGTCTCCGGACAGCGCGGCTACACCCCGTTCGGGGTCGAGACCGCCAAGGGCGCGACCCATTACGACCTGAAGGAATTCTGGCACGTCGGTCGCGACCTGCCGCCCGGCCACCGGTTCCGCGACCACATGCCGGACAATGTCTGGCCCGACGCCGACCTGCCGGCGTTCCGCGACAAGGTCGGCTGGCTCTACGGGGCCCTGGACGAGATGGGGCTGAAGGTGCTGGAGGCCATCGCCTGCTACCTGGGCCTGGACCGCCACTTCTTCGATCCCACCGTGAAGACCGGCAACTCGATCCTGCGCCTGCTGCACTATCCGCCGGTGCCGAAGGACGGGCCGCATATCCGGGCCGGGGCGCACGAGGACATCAACGTCATCACCCTGCTGCTGGGCGCCGAGGAGGCCGGGCTGGAGGTCAAGGACCGCGACGGCCAATGGGTGCCGATCAACCCGCCGCCGGGCGCCCTGGTATGCAACATCGGCGACATGCTGCAGCGGCTGACCAACCACCGGCTGCCCTCGACCACCCACCGGGTGGTGAACCCGGCGCCGGAGCGGCGCGGCTTCCCGCGCTATTCGACCCCGTTCTTCCTGCATTTCAATTCGGACTATTCGATCCGGACCCTGCCGGAGTGCGTCGACGCCGCCCATCCCGACCGCTACCCCGAGCCGATCACCGCGGACGAATACCTCCAGGAGCGGCTGCGCGAGATCAAGCTGGCCTGACGCGGCGATGATCTCCGATCCGATGTTCTACGCCGTGGCGGTGCCGGCGGTGGTGATGCTGGGCCTGGCCAAGGGCGGACTGTCCGGCGTCGGGGTGGTGGCCATGCCCCTGGTGGCCATGGTGATCCCACCGGTCCAGGCGGCCGCCATCCTGTTGCCGATCCTGATGATCCAGGACGTCGTCGGGGTGTGGGCCTTCCGCAAGACCTGGGACCGCCAGATCCTGGCGATCATGATCCCCGGCTCCATCCTGGGGATCGCGGCGGGATACCTGCTGGCGGCGAAGGTGTCGGGCGACGCGGTGCTGGGGTTCCTGGGCGCCATCTCCATCGTCTTCGCCCTCCACCGTCTGTGGGTCTCGCGCGGCGGGCGGGTCCAGGCGCCGGCCAACGCGCCGCCCTGGGTCGGGGCGATCTTCGGCGCGCTGTCCGGGTTCACCAGCCAGATCGCCCATGCCGGCGGCCCGCCGTTCCAGATGTGGGTGATGCCGCGCGGCCTGTCGCCGGCCAGCCTGGTCGGCACCACGGCGATCTTTTTCTTCGCCATCAACTGGCTGAAGGTCCCGGCCTACATGGCCCTCGGCCAGTTCACGCGGGCGAACATGATGACCGCCGCGGCCCTGGCGCCGGTCGCCATCGCCTCGACCTTCGCCGGGGTCTGGGTCATCCGGCGTATCGAGCCGGCGCGCTTTTACCAGATCATCTACCTGGTGATGGTGCCGATGGGCGGCTACCTGATCTGGAAGGCCCTCGCCGGCTAGCGGAGCAGCGAGGCGACCACTTGGGTGATCAGGCCGGTGCGGGTCTGGGCCAGGTAGTAGTTGTCCTCCACCATCACCCAGCGATAGCCCACCGGCGCGGGCGCCAGCCGGTAACGGGCGGGCTCGACCACATAGTAGCGCTCGGTGATGTAGGTTGTCGGCAGGCGCTGGCCGCGCGACCACTTCTTGAGCTGGCCGGGCGGCCCGCCGTGCGGGTGACCCTTCACCTGACCGGGCGCGTAGGCGGCCGCGTGGTCCTTGTGGCCCTTGCCCTTGCCGGGATCGGCCTGGGCCGAGAGCGGCGCCAGGGCCAGGCCGGCGGCGGCGGTCAGCAGAAGAAAGCGGCGCATTTCATTAGTCCTCGGCATCTGAGGACATCGGAACGTCTCGCGGCCCCTTTGGCTGCGTCAGAGCGCATTCAGCAAAAGTGGCTCCACTTTTGCGCCCGGACAGGTTCTAGGCGCTCACCACCCGCATTTCTCGCCCTTGTTCTGGGTGATCAGCCAGGTGTTCAGCGGCTTGAAGTAGTCGGCCACGGCGCTGGCGTCGGTGCGGGTCTCGCCGGTGAAGACCGCCAGGGTCTTGGGCCATTCCTGCGACTGGCCCAGCTCCATCATGCGGTTGAACTTCTCGCCCACCGCCTTCTGGCCATAGACCGAGCAGCGGTGCAGCGGGCCCTTCCAGCCGGCTTGCTGGCAGGCGGCCCGCTGGAACTGGAACTGGTAGATGAAGGCCAGGAAGTAGCGGGTGTAGGGCGTGTTCCCGGGCACGTGGTACTTGGCGCCTGGATCGAAGGCGTCCGCCGGACGGGGCCCGGGGGGAACGATGCCCTGGTACTGGGTCCGAAGCTTCCACCAGCCCTGGTTATAGTTCTCCGGCGTGACTTCGCCTGAGAACACCTGCCAGCGCCATTTGTCGACCAACAGGCCGAAGGGCAGGAAGGCGATCTTGTCGAGCGCCATCTTCAGCAGGAACGGGATGTCCTCCGCCTCGCCCGGGACGGTCTCCAGAAGCCCGATCTGCTGGAGGTAGGTGGGCGTGGAGGCCGAGAGCGCCGCGAAGTCGCCGATCGCCTCGTGGAAACCGTCGTTGGCCGCGCCGCGGAACAGCAAAGGCTGCTCCTTGTAGGCGCGCTGGTAATAGTTGTGGCCGAGCTCGTGGTGGACGGTCTGGAAATCCTCGGCGTTCACCCGGGTGCACATCTTGATGCGGACGTCGTCCTTGTCGTCGATGTCCCAGGCGCTGGCGTGGCAGACCACCTCGCGGTCGCGGGGTCGGGTGATCAGCGAGCGCTGCCAGAACGTCTCCGGCAACGGCGCGAAGCCCATCGAGGAATAGAAATTCTCCCCGGTCTTGACCATCTTCACCGGGTCGTAGGCCTTGGCCTCCAGCAGCTTGTCGAGGCTGTATGAGGAGGTCACGCCCTTGGGCTGGACCACGTCGTAGATATTGGCCCACTGCTGGGCCCACATATTGCCCAGCAGATCGGCGCGGATCGGCCCGGTGCGCGCCTGGACCGAAGCGCCGTACTTCTCCGAAAGCCGCGCACGGACGTAGCAGTGCAGGTTGCGGTAGAAGGGCTCCACCTGCTTCCAGAGCCGATCGGTCTCCGCGGCGAAGGCGTCGGGCTCCATGTCGTAGTTGGAGCGCCACAGGGCGCCGGTGTCCTTGAAGCCCAGTTCCCGGGCGCCCTCGTTGGAGAGGCCGGCGAAGCGGGCGTAGTCGGCCTTGATCGGCGTGGCGATGGAATGCCAGCCCTCCCAGACGGCCTTCAGCTCGGCAGGGTCGCGGGACTTGGCCATGATCTCCTCGGCGTCGTCGAGGGTCAGGGTTTTGCCGCCATGCTGGAACTTGCCCGTCGAATAGGCCGAATCCATCTTGGTCAGCAGGTTCGCCAGCTCGTCGGCGGCGCCCGGCCGGCCCGCCGGGGGCGCGACCAGGTAGAGCTTGAGCAGCTTCAGCTTGCGAGCGGTGACGGCGTCGGTCGCCACGCCGTTGAAACGGGCCGCGTCCTTGGCCAGCCGTGTGGCCAGCTCGGACTGCTGGGCGGTGGCCATGGCCTCCAGCCACTGGGTGTCCTCGGTGATGAAGTTGGCGCGGACCCAGGCGGCCCGGGCGCCGAACTCATTGGCCTTGGCCAGCTGGGTCTCGGCGTTTTCCACGAAGGTCTTGGCCTCGGTGGCGGTGGGGGCGGGAGCCTGGGCGACGGCGGCCGGCCCCACGGCCAGCAGGGCGACCGCGGCGGCCGCGGTCATGAGCTTGGATTTCATCGGTAGTCCTGACGTTGGGGTCCGGCCGAAGGCCGGTGATTGCCCCGACACAAGCGGCCCCGGCCCCCCCCCCGTCAAGCCGGGCCGTCGCTCAGGCCCGCAACTCCTCGGGACCCGAGACGGTGACGCCCAGGTCGTTCACCAGGCCGTCGCCCAGGGTGTAGACCCAGCCGTGGACATTCAGCGCCTGGCCACGAGCCCAGGCGTCCTGGACGAAGACGTCGGAGGCGACGTTGCGGACCTGGCGGATGACGTTCAGCTCGACCAGCCGGTCCCAGCGGGCCTTGTCGCTATCCAGGGCCGCCAACTCGTGGCGGTGGTCGTGATGCACCTCGCGGATCGGATGCAGCCAATGGTCCACCAGGCCGCGGCGCTTGCCATCGACAGCGGCGGCGACCCCCCCGCAGCCGTAGTGGCCGACCACCATGATGTGCTCGACCTTGATGACGTCCACGGCGAACTGCAGGACCGAGAGATAGTTGGCGTCCTGCGGCGGGGCGAGGTTGGCGACGTTGCGGTGGACGAACAGCTCGCCGGGATCGAGGTCGACGATCTCGTTGGCTGGCACCCGGCTGTCCGAGCAGCCGATCCACAGGTACCGGGGCGCCTGCTGGCCTTCCAGCCGCTTGAAGAAGCCGGGGTCGGCGGCGATCTTCTTGGCCGCCCAGGCCCGGTTCTTGTCCTTAAGGTGCTCGAGCATGGCCGCGCTCTAGATGGCTTTTCCGGCGAGGGGAAGGGTCACGGCGCGTCCGGCTGCCGATCAGGGTGGGCGGCGGCGAAGGCGGGATGGTCGTCGTAGCGGGCCACGAGCCCGGCGATCGCGGGCCATGGGGCGAGGTCCAGCTTGAAGCGGGCGGCGACATAGGCCTGCGGCGCCAGGCAGCAGTCCGCCAGCGTCGGCGCCGAGCCAAACGCGTAGCCGGCGCCATGCCGATCGATCATCGGCTCCAGGGCGTCGAAGCCGGCCGCGGTCCATTTTCGGATCCAGTCGTCGCGCGCCGCCTCGTCCTGGCCGCGGACGGCCAGCTCACGGATCACCCGCGAGTTATTGAGCGGATGGATGTCACAGGCGACCACCATCGCCATGGCCCGCACCGTCGCCCGGCCCAGCGCGTCGGCCGGCAGCAGCGGCGGTTCAGGATAGGTCTCGTCCAGCCATTCCAGGATCGCCAGGGTCTGGATCAGCACCTCGCCGTCCGGGGTGATCAGCGCCGGGGTCAGGCCCTGGGGATTGATCGCCTTGTAGGCCGCGCTGCTTTGTTCGCCAGTCAGCAGGTCGACCGGGACGTAGTCGTACGGAAGACCTTTCAGGTTCAAGCCGATGCGGACTCGAAAGGGGGCGCTGGCGCGCCAGTAGGAGTGGAGTCGTAGTCCCATCAGGTCATCCGGAAGCTGATCTCGCCGACGCCCTCGACCGCGCCCTCGACCCGGTCACCCCGGCTTACGGCGCTGACCCCGGCCGGCGTGCCTGTGTAGATCAGGTCGCCGGGCGCCAACCGCCAGAGCTTGGAGGCCTCGGCGACGATCTCGGGCACATTCCAGATCATGTCGGCGATGGTCGCGTCCTGGCGCACCTGGCTGTTGACGCTGATCGTGATGCGCCCCTGCGGAGGCGGGCCGGTCCACCGGCGGATGGCGGAGATCGGCGCGGAGTCGTCGAAGCCCTTGGCGGCGTCCCAGGGCTGGCCCTTGTCCTTGGCGCGGGCCTGGATATCGCGCCGGGTCAGGTCGACGCCGACCGCATAGCCCAGCACCAGCTTGGCGGCCTGGTCGACGGGAACCTGGAATCCGGCCGCCCCGATCGCCACCACCAGCTCGATCTCGTGATGCAGGTCGGACGTCGCCGAGGGATAGACCGGGTCACGGCCGGGCGGGACGACGGCGTCCGCCGGCTTGCTGAAGAAGAATGGGGGCTCCCGATCGTCCGCGCCGCCCATCTCGGCGCGGTGGGCGGCGTAGTTGCGGCCGACGCAGAGGATGCGGCGCACCGGGAAGACCGCGGCCTCCCCCAGCATTGGAACCGTGGCGACGGGCGGAGCGGGAACAACGAATTCGGCCATCTTCGCGCTTTAGGCCCTTGAGCGCGGCGCGTCATCCCCCACCCGGGCGGGAGATAGAGGTCGGGGTCGCTTGATGCGGGCGAGATCCCGAGGCCGCCGGTCCGGCCCTAGCGGCTGAGCCGCAAGTCCTCGTGCCGGTTAGATATCCGCTCCCGGGAGGATTGCACCGTGACGGCTTGTCTCAGCCAAGCTTGGCCGGTGCGGCGTAACGTCGTCAGTGCGCCAGCAGCTCCATCAGCGCGGCTGCCACCTGGGTCACGTCGTAGGGTTTGCGGATCACCGGGGCGTCGAATCCGCCTGGACCGCCGGCCTCGCCATAGCCGGTGGCGAACACGAACGGGATGCCGCGACGGGCCAGCACCTCGGCCACGGGGATCACGGAGCGACCGTTGAGGTTGGCGTCCAGCACCGCGGCGTCGATCGGTTGGTCGAGCAGGGCCATGGCCTCCTCGAGTTCGTAGGCCGGACCCACGATGATCGCGCCCGCCTCGGACAGGCCGGTCTCCAGCTCCAGGGCCAGCAGCACCGCGTCCTCGACGATCAGCACCCGCGATCCCTTCAGGTTGGCCGGGCCGGCGGCGGCGGCGGGCTCGGGCGGCCGTGGCGCCGGGGCCTCCGGCACCGTCTCCGGGCGTGGAGCCAGGGCCTGCGGCGCGGCGCGCAGGCGCACCCGCACGCCGGACGGCAGGTATTCGACCTTGGCCTCGCCGTTCAGCTCGCGGCCGGTGACCTGCTCAAGGAGGGTGGAGCCGAAGCCGCGTCGGGACGGCGGCCCTACCCGAGGCCCGCCGCTCTCTGTCCAGGTGAGCTCGAATCCGCCGTCGGACGCCTGGTTCCAGCGGACTTCCACACGGCCAGTGTCCGCCGTGAGCGCCCCATATTTCACCGCGTTGGCGCCCAGTTCGTGCAAGGCCAGCGAGAGGGCGTTGGCGGCCCGGGGGGTAAGGAACAGCTCCGGCCCCTGGGCCTTGGTCTGGCCGGGGGCCAGGGCGCCCAGCTCGGCGGTGACCAGGTGGTCGATGGCCGCCCCTCGCCAGCGGGCGGCGGTGAGTAGCTCATTGGCCGAGGCCATGGCCTTCAGGCGCCCCGAGAAATCCTGCAGGAAGGCATCGCGCGACGTGGTGCGCTTGGCCGTCTGGGTGGCGAGCACCTGCACGGCGGCCAGGACGTTCTTCACCCTGTGATCCAGCTCGGCCATGGCCTGCTGACGGCGCGCTTCCTCGTCATGCAGGGCCGAGATGTCAGAGACGATGCCGGTGAAGCACAGGGCCGTCCCGTCGGCGTCGCGGCTGATCAGCCCAGCCACGCGCAGCCAGACAACCCGCTGGTCGTCGGGCCTGACGTGCCGGAATTCGGCCTGGTGGGAATCGCCCGCCGCCACGTCCCGCCAGGCGCGCAGCGAAGCGCGGTCGTCGGGGTGGGCCCACCGCTCAACCGCCAGTCCGCCCTCCGCCTCCATCTCGCCAGCCGGCAGGCCGGTGATCTCGGAAAGGCGCCGCGAGACGAAGATCCGGTCCCGCGCGACATCCAGCTCGAACTCGCCGAAGCCGGCCGCTTCGACGGCCCTTTCCAGGCGGTTCCGATCCGGGGTCATGGGCAGGGGACGCCGCGACATGGCCGGAGCATAGGCAAAGCCGCCCAGCTATGCGACCCACCACGGGAAGAACATCGCTCGCCGTTGCGTGGGGCCGCCAAGCCCCTATGTTCGAGCCGCCCATGGCTCTGCTCTCCGAAGGAGACTCTCAATGCCCGTCAAGGCCGACCCCGTCCCCGCAGACGTCCCAGCCGGCGCCAATGATTCCGGCTTGCTGGCCCCGGAAACCCAGCGCGCGCTCACCGACGCCGCGCACCGCATCGAGACGGCGGTCCAGGAGGGGCTGGAGCAACTCCGCGTCCAGAGCCGGGCGCTGGCGGACAGCGCGTCCCAGCAGATCGAGGACGCCAGCGAATACGTTTCCGGGCAAGTGCGCGAGCGTCCCCTGGCGGCCGCCGGGATCGCCCTGGGGGCCGGCGTCCTGATCGGGCTGTTGATCGCCCAGGCCACCCGCCGCAATTGATCCTTCGCCGCGTCATCGCCCTGGTCGCGGCGCTGGCGGCCGTGGCCGCCGCCGCCGCGGTCTGCGTCGTGGCCGCGGCGTTCGCCCTCTATGCCCTGGCGCGAAGCTGGCTGACGCCTGCGTGCGCCGCGGCGGTGACGGCGATCGCCTTCGCCCTGCTGGCGGCGGGCGTGGCCGCCCTAGCGTTGCGCCGCGTCCCGGCCGAGCCGGTGGAGTCGGACGCCAACCTCGTCGAACGGCTGACGCGGCTGGCCGGGCAGCACCCCGTGATGGCCGCCATGGCGGCGGCTGTGGCGGTGGTGGTGGTGATCCGCAATCCCGCGGCGCTCTCGGCCCTGATCGGCGTGATCACTGGGGCGCTGGCGCCGAAACCCGAGACCTGACCCGCCGGTCCAGCGCCCAGGTGCGGAAGGCCTCGAAGTGCGATCCGGTCCAGGCCAGGGCCGAGACACGTATGCACCCCGGCTCGATCTCGACGATGTTGAAGCCGGGGGGCACGCCGCGCTCCCGGATCGAGAGGGTGCCGGCGCCCACCGCATAGGTCCGCCCGTCGCCGAAGGGATAGGGCCAGGTGAAGGGCGCGTGGATATGGCCCGAAAGCACCAGGTCGACCTCGGCCTCCGCGAACACCTGGGCGGCCGCCTCCCCGCCCCAGACCTTGGCGGTCATCGGTCCGCCGAGCATCTCGATCAGCGGGTGGTGCGCCACCAGGATGCGGGCCGCGCCCTCCGGCGCGCCGTCGAACCAGCGGGCCGCTTCGCGGACGTCCTTGGCGTCGATCTGGCCCTTTGACCAGTTCAGACGGGGCTGGGCGCCTCGCGCCGTATTGATCCCACGAACGGCCAGGCCAGGTCCGGTCCAGCTCTGGGCCGGCGCCGGTCCGATCCAGCGTTCGAAGCGCTTGAAGGGGGTGAACACCCGTTCGGCCCAGGCGAGGTAGGGCGCATCGTGGTTGCCGGGCGCCACCAGCTTCGGCTCCGGCAGGGTCTTAAGCCAGGCGGCGGCGGCCTCGAACTCGGCCGGCTCGGCGAACCGGGTGATGTCGCCCGACACCACCAGGTCGAAGGCTTGCTCGTGGATCATCGCCGCCGCGGCCGCCACGGCCTCAGGGTTCTCGCCGCCGAAGTGGATGTCGGAGAGGTGGGCGATACGCTGGGTTGTACGTCGTCAGATGTTTTGAGACAGGTGGGGTCCGGATTTAGCGGAGAGATGGCCTCATCTGGGGTTGATATTTAGGCGGCGATTTTGCGGTGTTGCAAGCGCCGATGTTGGATGGTCTGGCGTTTGATGTGGGCCCGTTCACG
>CANJRI010000018.1 GCA_947476555.1 Caulobacteraceae bacterium | reverse complement strand
TGGCGAAGTTGTTCATCAGCGAGCGGAAGGCGGCGCCTTCCTTGTGCATGTCGATGAAGATCTCGCCGAGCTCGCCATCGTCGTACTCGCCGGTGTGGATGTAGACCTTGTGGCCCCCCACGCTGGCCTTCTGGATATAGCCCTTGCGGCGGTCGGGCAGCTTGCGGCGGGTGCGGTCACGCTCGACGATCCGCTCGACGACGCGCGCTTCGGGCTCAGGCGTCTCGCGGGTCCTTAGCTCCGGGACCGCGGGTAGGTCGAGCGTCGCGCTGGCCGGCGCCGGCTCCCGGCGCAGGCGGATCGGACGGTCGGCGTGGAGGAGGGGGAGCACCTCGTCCGGGGCCGTGTCCCAAGGCAGGACGACGTCCAGCACCGGTGGGACGTCGAGCGCCGGCGCCAGGCTTTCCAGCATCGCGCGGACGGCGACGGGGCCGATGTCGGCGGCGGTTCGGAAAACGGCGCCCTCCAGGCTGTCCGAGCCGAGGGCGAAGGTCTCGGCGGCCTCGACCTCGGCGCGGCTGAAGCCGGCCAGGGCGAGGACATCGAGGTCCGGATCGGCGAGCTGATCGGCGCTGGCGCCCAGGACGTCGCGCAGGAAGCCCTCGCCCACCACGGCGGGCGCGAAGGCGTCGGCGAGGCCGCGCGCGAACGGTAGCTCGGCTTCGATCGCCTCGATCTCGTGTGCGGTGAAGCCCTTGGCGGCCAGGGCCTCGGCGCTGACCCCCGGTGCGTCCTCCAGACTCCGCGCGCCCAGGAGGATCCGCTCGGAGGCCTCCAGATCCTGGCCCAGGGCGGCGATCCCCCGCAACGCCGCCTCGGACAGCACCCGGACCGCTTCGCCGTCAGCGGTCTCCGCCCAGGTGACGGGACCGGACGCGGGGCCGGCGTCGAGCCGTCCGCCCAGCCGCAGGGCCAGATCGGCGTCGGCGATCAGCGCCAGCCGGCATTCCAGGCCGATCTCGCCTAAGGCCTCCTTGGCGGCCCGGAAGAGCCGCGAGGCCGCGGCGCGGCCGGCGTCGCTGTCGTAGGCCAGAGCCTGGGCCATCA
The DNA here is from genome assembly GCA_947476555.1 of Caulobacteraceae bacterium. Lineage (GTDB taxonomy): Bacteria > Pseudomonadota > Alphaproteobacteria > Caulobacterales > Caulobacteraceae > Phenylobacterium. The sequence goes on along the minus strand of CANJRI010000018.1, from coordinate 40,328 downwards.
GCCAGTCGCCGAGGCCGGCGAGGCCCAGCAGGGCCGGCTCGTCGGCCGCGGCGGCGGCCAGGGCCGCGAGCTGCACGGCCACCTCGAAGGCGTCGTCGTCAAAGCCGGCGTCGGAGAAGAAGCCCATCAGGTCGATCCCGGCGCGGGGCCAGGCGGCCACGGCGGCGAGGGTCTCTGCGTCTTCGAGGGTGGGGGCGATGAGCACCCCTTCGGGGCTCCAGGCGGCGCGGGCCAGGGCATGGCGCGCGGCCGGGTCGCCGCCCTCGCCGAGGACCACCGCGACCTCCAAGCCCTCGTCGGCCGGGTCTTCCACGGCCGCGACCCATTGGCTTTCGCCGGCGCGCGCCAGGGCGATGGCGTCCAGGATCATGGCGTCGGAGGCGCCGGCGGCGCGAGCGGCCTCGGCGGCGCGGGCCAGGGAGGTGTTCCGGGCCGGGTCGGCGCAGGCCTCTGCCTCGCCTTCGCAGCGCAGGACCGCCGCCATCACCGCCTGCAGACGGACCGCGAGGGCGTTGGCGGCGGCTCGGGCCGCTTCCCGTCCACGGCGCGCGGCGGTCAGGGCCGCCAGGGCCGGCGCGGACGCGGGATCGGCGGCGTCGAGGACCTGGGCTCTCCCCTCCCGTCCGGGAGCCTGGGCGATGACGCCGAGCAGGAAGGCGCCGCCGAGCCCTTCGCGGAAGCGCTTGCGGGCGGCGAGGTCGTTCAGAAGCCCCTTGGCGCGGGCGGCCGCGGTGAGGGTCTCGACATGGTCGGCGACGGCGGCCGCAAGGTCCGGACGACCCTGCGCCCAGTCCAGCCAGGCTTCCAGCCGGGCGGCCGTCCAGTGGGCGGGCGCGGCCACTTCGGCCAGCCGGCCGGCAACCTCCAGCATCCGCACCTCGATCCCCACGCCCGGCGCCCGAGTGACCATCGACGACTCCCCTGTCCGGGAAGCCTAGGCGTCGTCGATGGAGGGTCGCAATAGATGTTGGGGTTTCAGGGCGGTTCATCCCCAACATATTGTCGCGCGGCGGAAACTGGACGCTCCAGGGGCGCCCGCCTATAGTCCGCGCCGACCAACCCCTCCCGACAGTGGATTCTCAGCGCCCGTGTCCTTCCTCAAGAGCCTCTTCACCTGGTGGAACGGCGCCACGCCCGGCGTGCGCTTCACCATCGCCAAGCGCGGCGTCTTCGTCGGCAAGGACGAGCTGGGCAACAGCTATTACGAAGCGCGCGACAACAAGTGCTCCTATGGGACCCACAAGCGCCGCTGGGTGATCTTCAACGGCTACGCCGAGGCCTCGAAGGTCTCGCCCGACTGGCATGGCTGGCTGCACTACACCTTCGACGAGCCGCCGACCCGGGAGCCGCTGCCCCGCCGGTCCTGGGAGAAGGATCACCGGCCAAACCTCACCGGCACCGTCCACGCCTACAAGCCGCAGGGCTCGCTGGGCCGTGGTGGCGAGCGCCAGCGGGCGACCGGCGACTACGAGGCCTGGAAGCCCGACTGACCGTGGCCCGTGCTTCTCGCGCAATCTGGGGTCTGGCCCTCGCCCTGACGGCGGGAAGCCTCGCCGCCCAACCGCAGGCTCCGACCGCGCCGCCGGCGCCGGTCGCGCCGGTCGCGGAGGCGCCGCCGCCCATCGACGTTCCGGCCCCGGAGCCGACGATCGCCCCCCCGGTGACGAAGGAGGAGGTCGCGCCCGCCGCCCCGCCCCAGGCCCAGGTCACCGAGAAGCGGGTCGAGGACCCCACCCGCCGCACCCGCTACGACATCGCCGTGATCCAGGCCCTGGACAAGGTGACCGCCGAGACCCTGCGCTTCGAGGCGGCCGTGGGCCGGCCGGTGCGTTGGAAAGGCCTGATCTTCACGGTGCGGGCTTGCGAACGCTCGGCGCCCGACGAGGCGATCGACGATTCGGTGGCCTATCTGTCCATCGACTCCCAGCCCCGGGCTCAGCCGGGGAGGGCCACGCCGCCGGCCCGCGAGGCGTTCCGCGGCTGGATGTACGCATCTTCGCCGGGCCTGCACCCCATGGGGCACGCGACCTACGACGCCTGGGTGATCAGCTGCAGGGCGGCCTCGCCGGCCAGGCCCGCCGCTCCGGCGCGCTGAAACTCGGCCTCCACCTCCAGCGCCAGCGTCAGGCGCCGATGATATTCCCGCCGCGCGATCTCCTCGGCTCCGAACTGTTCCAGATGCTCGGTCATGAACTGCGCGTCGAGCAGGGCGTAGCCCCCGGCGATCAGCCTCGCCACTAGGTGCACCAAGGCCACCTTCGAGGCGTCCCTGCGCCGGGAGAACATGCTTTCACCGAAGAAGGCCCCGCGCAGCGAGACGCCATAGAGGCCGCCGACCAGCGTCCCTGCCTGCCAGCACTCCACGCTATGGGCGACGCCCAGGTCATGGAGCCGGCCGTAGAGGGCTTCGATCGGGCGGTTGATCCAGGTCTGCATCCGGCCCGGCCCGGCCGCCGAGCAGGCGAGAACCACCTCGCGGAAGGCGGTGTCGACCCGCACTTCATAGGGCTCCGCGCGCACGGTGCGCGCCAGGCGCCGGGGCACGTGGAAGGCGTCCAGCGGGATCACGCCGCGGCGCTCCGGGTCGATCAGGAAGATCGCCGCATCCTCGCGCGCGTCGGCCATCGGGAACAGGCCGCTGGCGTAGCACTCGAGCAGGGTTTCGACGTCGAAGTCCGACATTGGTTCAGTTTCGAACGATCGGCTTTGCATGAAAGGGTTGAGCGGAATATCCTGCCCCGGATTTGGGGAGAACAACCATGATGCGCTTCATTCCGATCGTCGCCGTCGTCGCGGCCCTGGCCACGCCCGCCTTCGCCGACCTCAAGCCGGGAACCAAGGCTCCGGACTTCACCACCGACGCCTATACCGCCGGCACGGCCCACAAGTTCAAGCTGTCCGACGCCCTGAAGAAGGGCCCGGTGGTCATGTACTTCTTCCCGGCCGCCTACACGGGCGGGTGCAACATCGAAACCAAGATGTTCTCCGACGCCGCCGAGCAGTACAAGGCGCAGAAGGCCACCCTGGTGGGCATCACCGCCGGCAACGTCGACCGCATCGCCGAATATTCCAAGGACACCCAGTACTGCGCGGGCAAGTTCCCCCTGCTGGCCGACCCGGGCGCCAAGATCGCCAAGCAGTATGAGGCGAGCCGCGAACTCACCGCGCCGAGCGCCCTGGCCACCGGCGCGATCTCGACCCGCACCAGCTACGTCCTGGCCCCCAATGGCCAGGTGCTGCACGCCTACACCGAATCCAAGCCCCAGGAGCACGTCGCCCAGACCCTGGGCGCGGTGAAGGCCTATCAAGACAAGAACTAGGGATTTTCCAGCAGTCCGGACGAGCGAGGCCGCCCCATCGGGGCGGCCTTTTGCTTAGCCGGCGTTGGCCTTCATCCACTTTTCCAGCCAGTGGATGTTGTAGTCGCCCCGGCGGATGTCCGGGTTGACCATCAGCTCCTGGAACAGGGGGATGTTGGTGTCGATGCCGGCCACCACCACCTCCGCCAGGCAGCGCTGCAGGCGCGCGATGCACTCTTCCCGGTCGCGGCCGTGGACGATGAGCTTGCCGATCAGGCTGTCGTAGTAGGGCGGGATCGAATAGCCGGCGTAGAGGGCGCTATCCATGCGCACGCCCAGGCCGCCTGGGGCGTGGAAGTCCGTGACCAGACCCGGTGAGGGGGCGAAGGTCTTGGGGTTCTCCGCGTTGATCCGGCACTCGATGGCGTGGCCCTCGAACACCACGTCCTCTTGCTTGAAGGACAGCGGCAGGCCGGCGGCGATGCGGATCTGCTCGCGGACCAGGTCGATGCCCGTGATCGCCTCGGTGACGGGATGCTCCACCTGCAGGCGGGTGTTCATCTCGATGAAGAAGAACTCGCCGTTCTCGTACAGGAACTCGATGGTGCCGACGCCGAGGTAGCCGATGGCCTTCACCGCATCGACCACCACCTTGCCGATCTTGGCGCGGGCGGCGGCGTCGATGATCGGGGAGGGGGCCTCCTCCAGCACCTTCTGGTGGCGGCGCTGCAGGGAGCAGTCGCGTTCGCCAAGGTGGCAGACGTTGCCGAAGCTGTCGGCCACCACCTGCAGCTCGATGTGCCGCGGCGTCTGGAGATAGCGCTCCATGTAGACGGCGTCGTCGCCGAAGGCCGCCTTGGCCTCCGAACGGGCGGTCTGCACGGCTTCGAGCAGGTCCTCCTGGGTGTTGGCGACCTTCATGCCGCGCCCGCCGCCGCCCGCGGCGGCCTTGATCAGAACCGGGAAGCCGATGGCCTTGGCGGCCTTCAGGGCCTCGGCCTCGGTGGTCACCGCGCCGTCGGAACCAGGCACCACCGGGATGCCGGCGGCCTTCACCGCCTGCTTGGCGGTGATCTTGTCGCCCATCATCTTGATGTGCTCGGGGTTGGGCCCGATGAAGGTGAAGCCGTGCGCCTGGACGATCTCGGCGAAGCGGGCGTTTTCCGAAAGAAATCCGTAGCCTGGATGGATCGCCTGAGCCCCGGTGATCTCCGCCGCGGCGATGATCGAGGGGATGTTGAGGTAGCTCTTGGCGGCCGGGGCCGGGCCGATGCAGACGCTCTCGTCGGCCAATCGCACCCACATGGCGCCGCTGTCGGCCTCGGAGTGCACGGCCACGGTGGCAATGCCCATTTCCTTGCACGCGCGGTGGACCCGGAGCGCGATCTCGCCGCGATTGGCGATGAGGATCTTATCGAACATGGCCCTACTCGATGACGGCGAGCGGTTCGCCAAATTCGACGGGCTGGGTGTCGGCCACCAGGATCTGCACAATCTTCCCGGCCTTGGGGGCGGGGATCGGGTTCATGGTCTTCATCGCCTCGACGATGAACAGGGTCTGGCCGGCGGCGACGGTGTCGCCGACCTTCACGAACGGGTCGGAGCCGGGCTCGGCCTGGAGGTAGATGGTGCCGACCATCGGCGACTTCAGCACATCGCCCTTGGCCAACGCGGGCGCGGCGTCGGGGGCGGCGGCGGCCGGAGCGGCGGGCGCGGCGACGGTGTGGGCGACGGGAGCCGGGGCGGCGAACTGCATCATCGGCGCCGCCGTCAGGGTCTTGGCGACCCGGATCTTGAGGCCGGAATGCTCGACCTCGATCTCCGACAGGCCGGTCTCCGTCAGGATGTCGGCCAGTCTGCGCACCAGGCGCGCATCGATCGGGTCGGCGGGAGCCTTTGGACTGCTGGCCATGGTTGAGTCCCTTGTCTTCCTGGAAACTTGACTAGCGGGCCAGGCCCGCGGCGGCCTCGACGGCCAGTTCATAGCTCGCCGCGCCGAAGCCCGAGACCAGGCCGGTGGCGGCGAGCGACACATAGCTATGGTGACGGAACGCCTCGCGGGCGGCGGGGTTCGACAGATGGCATTCCACCACCGGCACGCCGACCGCCTTCAGGGCGTCCAGCAGGGCGACCGAGGTGTGGCCGTAGGCGGCGGGATTGATGACCAGGGCGCTGGCCTTCTCGCGCGCCTCCTGGATCCAGTCCACCAGCTCGCCCTCGTGGTTGGACTGGCGGAACACGATCTCATAGCCCAGGGACGTGGCGCGCGCCTCGCAGCGCTTACGGACGTCCTCCAGGGTGTCACGGCCATAGATTTCCGGCTCGCGGGTCCCGAGGAGATTGAGGTTCGGGCCGCTCAGCACATAGATCGGTTTCGGCATTCGGCTCCGCCGTCGATTCCGGCGTCTTGTAACGGGCGGGGCGCCGGGTCACAAGCAAGCCATGCATCTGACCGTCAATGGCGAGCAGCGGAGCTTCGGCGAGGGGGCCAGCGTGGCCGGCCTGGTGAGCGCCCTGGGGCTCGATCCACGCAAGGTCGCGGTGGAGCGGAATCTGGAGATCGTGCCCCGGTCGGCCTATGACCGCACGGCCCTCGCCGAGGGCGACCGGATCGAGATCGTGCACTTTATCGGAGGCGGGTGAGATGGACGGAGCACAGGCCGACCAGGATGTCTGGACCGTCGCCGGCCGCACATTCCGCTCGCGGCTGATCATCGGCACCGGCAAGTACAAGGACTACGCCCAGAACGCCGCGGCCGCCGAAGCCTCCGGCGCCGAGATCGTCACCGTGGCGCTGCGCCGGGTGAACCTCTCCGATCCTTCCCAGCCGATGCTGGTGGACCACGTAAAGCCCGACCGCTTCACCTTCCTGCCCAACACCGCCGGCTGCTACACGGGGGAGGAGGCGGTGCGCACCCTGCGCCTGGCCCGGGAGGCCGGCGGCTGGGACCTGGTGAAGCTGGAGGTGCTGTCCAACACCAAGCACCTGCTGCCGGACATGGAGGAGACGCTCCGCGCGCTGAAGCTGCTGGTGTCCGATGGCTTCTCGGTGATGGTCTACTGCTCGGACGACCCGGTCTACGCCCAGAAGCTGGAGGACGCGGGCGCCGCCGCGATCATGCCGGCCGCGGCCCCGATCGGCTCGGGGCGGGGAATCCAGAACGTCCTGAACCTCGGCCTGATCATCGAGCAGGCCGGCGTGCCCGTGCTGGTGGACGCCGGCGTCGGCACGGCCTCGGACGCGGTGCTTTCCATGGAGCTGGGCTGTGACGCGGTGCTCATGAACACCGCCATCGCCGAGGCCAAGGACCCGATCCGCATGGCGCGCGCCATGAAGCACGCGGTGATCGCCGGCCGGGAGGCCTATCTGGCCGGCCGCATGGGCAAGCGGATGTACGCCGACCCTTCGTCGCCCTTGTCCGGGCTGATCTAGCCCTTGGACGCGGGGCGGCCCCCGGCGGTCGTCCGGGCGTTGGCGATGGCGCCCTTCACCCATTCCATGTCGGCGCTGTTGACGTAGTCGTTGCCGACCACGAAGGCGGGGGTGCCTTTCAGGTTCAGCGCCTGGGCCAGGCCGCGCACATCGGCGATGTGCTTCTCCACCTCAGGCGAGGCCGCCGACCTGCGCGCTTCCTGCGGGTCGATGCCGAGCTCGCGCATGATGCGGTCCAGGCCGGCCTCGTCGAGCGCCTCCTCGGCCATCAGGGCGTTGTAGAACTGCAGGCCCTTGGCCTTGGCCTGCGGGGTCAGGGCGAGCTTGGCGGCGGTGTCGGAGACTTCGCCGAAGATCGGGAATTCCTTGAGCACCACCCGCACGTCGGGATTGTCGGCCGCCAGTTGGAGGATCTCCGGGGCGATCAACTTGCAGTAGCCGCACTTGTAGTCGAAGAACTCCACCACCGTGATCCGGCCGGCGGGGTTCAGGACGAAATCGCGGGGATCCCGCTCGATCTGGCTGCGGAGCCTGGCAAGCGCCTTCAGCGTCTCCTGATGCTCGACGGCGGCCGTCTTCTCGCCCTCGGCCATCTCCTTCTGCGCCAGGGCCTGGGACACGTCGCGCAGCACCTCCGGGTGGCGCAGGAGGTAGTCCTTCACGCCGGCGCCCAGGGTGGCGTCGACCACCTTGTCGCAGCCGGACAGCATCAGGGCGGCGGCAAGCGCCGGGACGAGGGCTAGGGTGCGGTTCATCGGGCTTCTTCGGTGACAGTCAGGGTTCAGCGCGCGCGCCCGCCGATGGAGCCTTCCCGCGTCAGGTCGCGCAGGTCCTCGCGGCTCGGTTCGGAGACCAGGACGATATCGGTGGCCCGTCGCCATTCGGGGGTGTTCTTGTCCAGCTTCTCGCGGGCGCGCATGGCGAACACGCGGGCCTGGCGGGTGTCGCCGACATAGAAGTTGTATTCCGCGGTCGCCAGCCGGGCCTGTCCGTCCAGGCCCTGCCGGTTGTAGGCCTCCGCCAGCAGGCGCCAGGCCGAGGCGTTGTCTTCTTCCTGGGTGATGGCCTTCTTCAGCTCGACCACGCCTTCCTCGAGCTTGGCCTTGTCCTCCTGGGCGACCAGGGTCTGGGCCAACAGCACGCGCAGCAGGGGGGCCTCCGGCTTCAGGGCGACCGACTTGCGCAGCGGCTCCTCGGAGTCCTTGGTGCGTCCGAACTCGAACAGGATCTGGCCCTTGAGCTCCCAGAGGTAGGGGTTGTCGGGGTAGTCCTTGACCAGGGCGTCGACCAACCGGAGCGCCTTGTCCGGCTCCTTGAGCTGGTAATAGGCGATGGCCCGGGCGTAGCGGGCCGGGTAGCTGGTGTCCTTCTCCTCGTACTTCACCACCGCAGTCTGCGGGCTCATGAAGCCGGTGAGCTTGGCCTTCATGATCTCGTGCTCGGCCAGGGCCTCCGGAGTGTCGATCTTGCCATAGCTCGGCAAGGCCTCGACCCGATGGCGCAGGGCCTCGATCCGGTCCGAGGAGATCGGGTGGCTGCGGAAATAGGCGTAGCGACGGGCCTCGTCGAACACCTCCTGGTAGCGGAAGTTGTCGAAGAACTCGGCCAGGCCACGGCCGGAGATGCCCGCCTTCTCAAGCAGCGTCGCCCCGGCCTGGTCGGCGCGGCTTTCCTGCTCGCGGCTGTAGCCCATGGCCCCAAGGGCCCCGAAGTAGCCGGCGCTGCCCACCAGGGCGGCGGCCCCGTCGGGAGACCCGGCGAGGGCGGCCAGGACGCCAAGGCCCATGGTCAGCAGGAAGGGTTTCATGCCGGCCCGGTTCATATCGCCCGAGCGGGCGCTGTGGCCGGAGGCCAGGTGACCGACTTCGTGGCCCATAACCCCTTGAAGCTCATTGGGGCTTTTCGATTCCATGATCAAGCCGGTGTAGACCCCCATCATGCGGCCGCCGGCGCAGGCGTTGAGGTCCTTGCCGCCGAACAGAATGATCTCGATGTTTTCCGGATTCATGCCCGCCGCCGTGAGGATCGGCGCGGTGTCCTTGTGGAGGATCTCTTCGATCTCGGTGTCGCGGATGAGACTCGCGCCCGGCCCGCAGGCGGCAGCGATTCCCGGCGCGAACGCGACGCCGGCCGCAAGGCCGACGACGGCCGCAAGGCGCGAGAACCGGGTAGGGAGGACCATGCTCAACTCTTCCTTGGCGCCCCCAAGCCCGGCCTCAGCCTAACCTGTCAGCCCCTTCGCCACCAGCCTTTGCGCGGCGCCGGCGGCGGACCGGCGATTTCGGCCGGGTCCGGCTCGCGTGGCGCGGGCGTGGGCTCCGGCGCGGCGGCGACCGTTTCCAGCACCGGGGCGGTGGTTTCGACGACAGCTTCGGCGACAGCCTCTGCGACCGCGGCCGCCGGCTTCTTCCGCGAACGGGTCCGCTTGACCGGGGCCTCGACGGCCGACTCGGCCACGACGACTTCCGGTTCAGGCGCAGGTTCCGGCTCCGGCGCGGGCTGGGCGGCCACGGGGGCCGGCGCGTCCTCAGCGGCGGCGTCGCGGCCGGGACCGCGGCCCCGGCTGCGGCGGGCTCGGCGGGGCTTTTCCGCCGGTTCCGGCAGCTCGACCCAGATGTCCAGGTCGCCGTCGGTGGTGACCGTGCTGGCGTCGCTCGTCCGCGCGGGAGCCGCGGCTTCCGCCACCGGCCTCGACCCGCGATCGCCCTGCGGGCGCTCGGCGGCCAGCGGCTTCATGTCGTCCGCCGGGTCGTGCCAGACGAACGGGTCGTCGCCATAGGGCACCCAGGGACGGACCCAGGTGAAGGGATCGTGCGGCGCGGAGTCATCGCGCATCCGGCGGCCGCCTCGACGGCCGCGCCGGCGGCGACGGCCGTGGCCGCCTTCGTCATCGCCTTCGGGGCGCGGGGCGGCCGGGGTGGAAGGGGTGGCCTGCGCCGGACGCTCGCCCCGGGGCTCATCCCCCCGACGTCCGCGCCGCCGGCGGCGACCGCGCCGGCGGCCATCGCCGTCGTCGGCCCGGTCCTCGCCGCGTTCGCGGTCGGGCTCGCGCGATCGGGCAGGGGCGGTCTCGCCGTCCCGTTCCTCTTCGTCCTCGCCCTCGTCCTCTTCCTCGTCGTCCTCCTCGTCCTCGAAGGCCTCGTCGTCGAAATCGTCCTCGACGGGTGAGGGGAGGGCCGCGGCCGGGGCGGCGAGCATGACCGCGTGATCGGGGCGGGTTTCCATGGCGGTCCGCTCGATCAGGTGATCGGCGTGGGCCATTTCGTCGTCGATCACCACCGTGACGAACAGGCCGAACGCCTGGAGCAGGCGGCCCAGGTGGGCGCGCTTCTCATTGAGGATGTAGAGCCCGACCGCGCGGGGAACCCTGAGGGTCACCTCGCCGCCGCCCTTCAGGGCCTCCATCTCCAGACCACGGATGGCCGCAAGCGCGCTGGATTCGACCGAGCGCACCCGGCCGCTGCCGGCGCAATGCTCGCAGACGTGGGTGGTGCCCTCCAGGACGCCGGTGCGGCGACGCTGGCGGGAGATCTCCATCAGGCCGAAGGGGCTGATCTTGCCCATCTGCACCCGGGCGCGATCGTCCTTCAGGCAATCCTTCAGCTTCTTCTCGACGGAGCGGTTGTTCTTGCCCTCGTCCATGTCGATGAAGTCGATGACGATCAGGCCCGCCAGGTCGCGCAGGCGAAGCTGCCGGGCCGCCTCCTCGGCGGCCTCGGTGTTGGTCTTCAGCGCGGTGGCTTCGATGTTCCGTTCGCGGGTGGCGCGGCCGGAGTTGACGTCGATGGCGACCAGCGCCTCGGTCTGGTTGATCACCAGATAGCCGCCCGAGCGCAGGGGCACGGTGGGCGAATAGATCTGCGACAGGTGATCCTCGACCCGGTGCTTCACGAACAGGGGCGAGGCCTCGCGGTAGAGCTGAACCTTCTTGGCCTGCGAGGGCATCAGCATCCGCATGAAGTCGCGGGCTTCCTTGAAGGCCGCCTCGCCCTCGACGAAGACGTCGTCGATGTCCTTGTCGTAGAGGTCGCGGATCGCCCGCTTCACCAGGTCCTCTTCCTCGTAGATGAGGGAGGGAGCGATGGAGTGCAGGGTCTTCTCGCGGATGTTCTCCCACAGACGGAGCAGATAGTCGTAGTCGCGCTTCAGCTCGGCCTTGGTGCGCTTGGCGCCGGCGGTGCGGACGATCAGGCCCATCCCCTGGGGAACGTCGAGGGACTGGACGATTCCCTTCAGGCGCTTGCGGTCGGTGGCGGTGTCGATCTTGCGGCTGATGCCGCCGCCACGGGCGGTGTTGGGCATCAGGACGCCGTAGCGGCCGGCCAGCGAGAGGTAGGTGGTCAGGGCCGCGCCCTTGTTGCCGCGCTCTTCCTTGACCACCTGCACCAGCATGATCTGCCGGCGGCGGATCACTTCCTGGATCTTGTAGCGACGCATCAGCCGGCGACGGCGGCGCGCCAGCTCCTCCTCCATGTCGTCGTCGTCGTCCGAGATCGCCTCGGCCTCGGACTCGCCCTCGTCTTCGTCATCCTCGGAGGCTTCGACGGAGTCGCCCTCGGTGGAAGCGGCGGCGGCGGCGGGCCGGCGGCCGCGGCCCCGACGCGGCGCGGGCTCGTCGTCCTCGTCGTCGGCCTCTTCGCGCATCAGCGCTTCGCGGTCGGCGACCGGGATCTGGTAATAGTCGGGGTGGATCTCGTTGAAGGCCAGGAAGCCATGGCGGTTGCCGCCATACTCCACGAAGGCCGCCTGCAGCGACGGCTCAACGCGCGTCACCTTGGCAAGATAGATATTCCCTCGGAGCTGCTTTCGGTTCTGGCTCTCGAAATCGAATTCTTCAACGCGGTTTCCGTCGACCACCACCACACGCGTCTCTTCGGCGTGGGCGGCATCGATCAACATGGTCTTGGGCATCAAACAAATCTCCACGGCGCGCCCGCAGGCGCCGCCGGCTCATGGGATGGGCGCGCGCGTGCTCCTCCGCGACGCCGACAGCGGCGCCGGTGGCGGAGGCGAAACCAGGATTGGCTTGAGCTGCGCAGCCCATCGGGTGTGTTCCTAGGCGCGTCTAAGGAGGCGCGGATCGGAGAGGGCGCCGTGGCCGAGTATATCGGCCGGGTGCGGCGCCGGGTTTCTGGCGCGCGGCCACCGGGCCCTGTCGGGCTCACCGGCGTCGCGCGGGGCGACTTTGCAACACCCGCCGGCAAAAGGGAAGCGCGGCCTGTGTGCAACCGCACCTATTCGTCGCAGGCAAGACCTCGTTAACCAATTGTCTACGCGGAGGTCGTGTATATGGCTTGAGGATGAATCCGCTGTGGCGGGGCAGGGAGCATATGTTCGCAGGCTTGGGGGAGTCGTTGAAGCGCCACCGGGTGCGGGCCTTGTTGGGCATCGCCGCGGCGAGCCTCGGGCTGGCCGGAGTCGCCGCCTCCTACGCCGCCGTCGAAACCACCGAACTGATGCAGGTCCGCCTGGGCGGAGACACCGTCCAGACCCGCCTGGTCATCGATCTGGACCACTCGGCCACCGTCAAGGTGGTGTCGGACGGCTCGGCGGACCGCCGCGTGGTCGTGACCCTGCCCGGCGTCACCGCCTCCCAAGCCTTGCAAGGTCCCGGCCGGGGCCTGGTCAGCGCCTGGTCGGTCGAGCCGGCGGCCGGCGGCGCCCGCCTGACCATGGATCTGGCGTCCGACGCGGCCCTCAAGCGCCGGTTCCTGCTGCCGCCTGCCGACGGGATCGCCCACTATCGCTATGTGATCGACGTCGCGGCCGCGCCGGGCGCGGTCATGACCAAGGCCCAGGGCACGACGGCCCAGCCGGTCCTGCGCACCGCCTTCATGCCCGCCCGCAAGCCGCCCCTGCCCCTGAAGAAGGTGGTGGTGATCGACGCCGGCCATGGCGGCAAGGACGTCGGCGCCCTCGGCGCGCGCGTCTACGAGAAGGACCTGAACCTCGCCGCCGCCCAGGCCCTGAAGGCCCGGCTCGAGCGCACCGGCCGCTACAAGGTCGTGATGACCCGCAATTCCGACGTCTATATCCCGCTCGAGAGCCGGGTGCGGGTCGCCCAGCGGGCGGATGCCGATCTTTTCATCTCGCTGCACTCCGATTCGGGGCCCGAGCCCTATGTGCGCGGGGCCAGCGTCTACACCCTCTCGGACAAGGCTTCCCAGCGCGCCACCCGGTTCGTGAACCGGGACGACTGGTTCATGAAGGCGAGCCTGACCGGCGACCAGGGGGTGCGCGACATCCTCTTCGACCTGACCCAGCGCGCCACCCGCAACCGCTCGGCCATCTTCGCCCAGACCCTGATGTCGAGCATCGAGGGCAAGACCCCGCTGCTGCGCCGCAGCCACCGGGACGCCGGGTTCATGGTGCTGCTGGCGCCCGATGTTCCGGCGGTTCTCCTGGAAATGGGCTTCGTCACCAATATCGAGGACGAGCGGCTGTTGTCCGACCCCGTCCGCCGCGAACGGCTCATCGATGCCGTGGGCGAGGCCATCGACGCCCATTTCGGCGAACCCCTGAAGCTGGCCTCGCGCTGACGCGCCGCGTTGGCGCCCGGCCCGACACAGGGTAGACGAGCCTCCTTAGGGCGCGAGGGTCGCGTTCCGGAGGCCGCGTGAGTCTGAACCCCCCTGAGAAGCCGCAGGAGCGCTGGGTCGTCGTCGCCGGCCTGGCCGTTCTCGGATTCATCGCCGTGGCCGCCTTCGCCACCGCGATCTATTCGGCCTGGCTGTTCCACGACATGCCCGACGCCGGCGACCTGGTGGACTACCACCCGCCGACCGCGACGAGAGCCTATGGCTGGGACGGCACCCTGATCGGCGAGTTCTCGCGCGAACGGCGCATCTACATGCCCTACGAGGCGATCCCGGCCCAGACGGCCCAGGCCTTCCTGGCGGCCGAGGACGCCGGGTTCTTCCGCCACGGCGGCGTCGACGTGGGCGGCTTCGGCCGGGCCATGGCGCGCAACGTCGTCAACGTGCTGCAGGGCCGGCGGCTGGAGGGCGGCTCGACCATCACCCAGCAGGTGGCCAAGAACATCCTGCTGACCAACGAGCAGACCATCGGCCGCAAGCTGAAGGAGGCCATCCTCGCCGCCCAGCTGGAGCAGACCCTCTCCAAGGAGCGGATCCTCGAGCTCTATATGAACGAGATCTGGCTGGGCTACCGCTCCTATGGCGTGGGAGCGGCCGCCTTCAACTATTTCGGCAAATCGATCGGCGACCTGACCCTGGCGGAGAGCGCCTTCCTGGCCGCCCTGCCGAAGGGCCCGGACAACTACCACCCGATCCGCCGGGCCGGCGAGGCCAAGGGCCGGCGCGACTGGGTGATCGACCAGATGGCGGGCCATGGCTGGATCAGCCGCGCCGAGGCCAAGTCCGCCAAGGCCGAGCCTCTGAAGGTGCAGCCCGCGCCGACCCGCTCGCAATACCGCGACGCCGACTATTTCGTGGAAGAGGTGCGCCGTCTGGCGCTCGCCCTGCCCGAACTCGGCGACGAACGGCTGAACGCCGGCGGCTATTACATGCGCACGACGCTCGACCCGCGCATGCAGAGCGCGGCCAAGCTGGCGCTGATGAACGGCCTGGAGTCCTACGACCGCCGCCACGGCTGGCGCGGCGCCTTCGGCCACGTCACCACCCTGGAAGGTTGGCAGGCGGCCGCGAAGAAGGCGTCCCGGCCGGCCGAGCGCGACACCTGGCGCCAGGCCGTGGTGACCAGCGTCGCCGGCGGATCGGTGCAGGTGATGACCCTCGACGGGATTCGCGGCGCCCTGGTCGGCCCCGACGTGGCCTGGGCCCGGTCCGGCCGTGGCATCGGCACCGGCGACCTGATTTTCGTGGCGCCCGACGCGCAGGGCGCGGGCTTGCGGCTCAAGCAGGTTCCCGCCGTCAACGGGGCCCTGGTGGCCATGGAGCCCTTCTCCGGCCGGGTGCTGGCGATGGTCGGCGGCTATTCGTTCTCGCTGTCGAGCTTCAACCGGGCGACCCAGGCCTATCGCCAGCCTGGCTCGTCCTTCAAGCCGATCGTCTACGCCACGGCGCTGGAGAGCGGCTACACCCCGGCTAGCACGGTGCTGGACGCCCCGATCACCCTACCGGGCGCGGGCGGCGAGGCCTGGTCGCCGGAGAACTACCAGCGCGACTTCCTGGGGCCCCTGGTCCTGCGGCGCGGTCTCGAACTGTCGCGCAACACCATGACCGTGCGCCTGGCCCAGGCGGTCGGGATGACCAAGATCGCCGACATGTCGATCCGCCTCGGCGTCACCACCAAGATGGACAAGGTGCTGGCCATGGCCCTGGGGGCCGGCGAGACCACGGTCTACCGGATGGCCGGCGCCTATTCGAGCTTCGTCAACGGCGGCCGCCACGTGCAGCCGCACCTGATCGAGATGGTCGAGGACCGCAACGGCGAGATCATCTACCGGGCCGACGGTCGCGAATGCGGCCGTTGCGAAGCCGGCTTCACCGGCGCGGAGAGTCCGCGCATCGAGCGCACCGGCGCCCAGGTGATGGACCCGATAACCGCCTATCAGATCACCTCCATGCTGGAGGGCGTGGTCCAGCGAGGCACCGCCACCCAGGCGTCCTCGCTCGGCAAGCCGCTGGGCGGCAAGACCGGAACCACCAATGACTACCGCTCGGCCTGGTTCATGGGCTTCTCGCCGAAGCTGGTGGTGGGGGTGTTCATCGGCTTCGATGACAACCGCAGCCTCGGCGAGGGAGAGACCGGCAGCCGCGCCGCCGTGCCGATCTTCACCGAGTTCATGGGCGAGGCGCTCAAGAACAAGCCGGCCGAGCCCTTCAAGGCGCCGACGAACGCCAAGTTCGCCATGATCCGCGGGATCCGCGAGGCGTTCCGTCCGGGCACCGAGCCGACGATGGTGGCCGATCCGACGATCCCCGGGGGCCCGCAGCCCTATTCGACGGTCGGGGACGGTGGCCTGACCGCCGCGCCCACCGCCGGGGCCGCCGTCGCCCCGCCGCCCCCGCCGCCGCCGGCCAAGAAGGACGACGTCGGCGGGCTCTTCTGACAGCCGGGGCTTCCACTTCCGGCTGTCACGCTGATTCTTCGCTTTTGCGCGTGACGGGCGCCGGAACCGGCTTCCACTTCCGGCTGTCACGCTCTATGCCCGCCCTTCATTCAACCCGGAGCTTTCCATGAGAGCGGATGTCGAGGCTGCCAAGGCCGACATCGAGCAGTCGATCGAACTGCTCAGGAGGCGTCTTTGACTGGGAACCAGCCCTTCGCAAACTCGATGAGCTGAACGCCCGGGTCGAGGACCCGACCCTCTGGGAGAACGCTTCGGCCGCCCAGGCGCTGATGCGCGAACGCACCCGGCTCGCCGGGCAGGTGGGCGCCGTGCAGGCGCTGCACCGCGACCTGGAGGACGCCCTGGGCTTCGCCGAGATGGCCGAGGAGGAGGGCGACGAGGCCTCCTTCGACGAGGCGGTCGGCCAGCTGAAGGCGATCAAGGAGCGCGCCGCGCGGGCCGAGCTGGAGGCCCTGCTCTCAGGCGAGGCGGACGGCAACGACGCCTTCATGGAGATCAACTCCGGCGCCGGCGGCACCGAGTCCAACGACTGGGCCGGCATGCTGCTGCGTATGTACAGCCGGTGGGCGGGCGCCCATGGCATGGAGGTGGAATTCCTGGAGGAGACGCCGGGCGAGCAGGCCGGGATCAAGTCCGTCACCCTGCAGGTGAAGGGTACGAACGCCTACGGCTGGCTGAAGACCGAGGCCGGGGTGCACCGTCTCGTGCGCATCTCCCCCTTCGACGCGGCGGCCAAGCGGCACACCTCCTTCGCCTCGGTGTGGGTCTATCCGGTGGTGGACGACGAGATCGAGATCGAGATCAATCCGGCCGAGGTGCGGGTCGACACCTATCGGGCCTCCGGCTCCGGCGGCCAGCACGTCAACAAGACCGACTCCGCCGTGCGCCTGACCCACCTTCCCACCGGCATCGCGGTGGCCTGCCAGAATCAGCGTTCGCAGCACCAGAACCGCGACCAGGCCTGGAAGATGCTGAAGGCCCGGCTCTATGAGCTTGAGCTGGAGAAGCGCGAGGCGGCCCAGGCGGCCATCGAGGAGCAGAAGACCGATATCGGCTGGGGCCACCAGATCCGCAGCTACGTCCTGCAGCCCTATCAGATGGTCAAGGATCTGCGCACCGAGGTGGAGACCTCCGACACCGGCGGGGTCCTGGACGGCGACCTGGATCAGTTCATGGGCGCATCCCTGGCCCAGCGGGTCGGCGCGACCCGGGGCTCGACCGCCCAATAACCTCCCCCGTTCACGGGGGAGGGGGACCACGAAGTGGTGGAGGGGGCGCTGCCGGCGCATGGCCCCAGCGCCCCCTCCGTCGCGTTCGCGACACCTCCCCCGCAGGCGGGGGAGGTTGATGATCTAGCTCTCAGCCGAGGCGCGGCTGGGTTCGTTCTCGTCGGCGAGGGCCAGCGGGTTCAGCTTGGCCTTGGCGCGTTCGTCCTTGCGGGATTTGGAATCCGCGGCGGGGGCGGGAAGGCTGCGGCCCTCGAAATGCGCGCCGGCGTCGATCGCCAGTTCGGTGTGGTTGATGTCCCCCGAGACCCGGGCGGTGGCGCACAGGTGCACCATGCGGGCGGTGATCACGCCCACCACGCGGCCCCGCACCTCGATGGTGTCGGCCTCGATCATGCCGGTGACCAGGCCGGCCTCTCCAATCGTCAGCAGGTCGGCTTTCAGGTCGCCTTCCAGCACCCCGTCCAGGTGCATGTCGCCGCCGGTGGAGAGATCGCCGCGGATCACCACCCCTTCGGCCACCAGGGAGGCCACCGCCGACTTTCCGGCCCGGATGGTCGGGGGGAGGTCCTTGCGCGCCGCGGGGGCCGCGACCTCGAAGCTTTGCTTACTCGGCTTGGAGAACATATTGGCCAGCCCTCAGGAAGCGGCCGGGGTTCTGCGCCCGGCCATTGACCCAGACTTCGTAATGCAGGTGCGTGCCGGTGGACCGGCCCGTGGAGCCCATGGCGCCGACCCGCTGGCCGACGGCGACCTGCTGGCCAGGCGTCACGGCGATGGCCGAGAGGTGGGCGTAGCGGGTCTTCAGGCCACGGCCGTGGTCGATCTCCACCGCCTTGCCGTAGCCGGCGCGAGGCCCGGCGTAGGACACCACGCCTGGGCCGGTGGCCAGGATCGGCGTGGCCTGGGCGCCGGCGAAATCCAGGCCGGAGTGGAAGGCCGGTCGCCGGGTGAAGGGGTCGTAACGCACGCCGAAGCCGCTGGACTGATAGGAGCCGCCGGTGGGCCGGGCGAAGGGCAGGGCCCCCGCCGCCGCCGTCAGGGCCTGGGTGTCGGAGACGTCGTGCGAGACTTTCTGGATCCGGACGGCGAAGTCCTCGTCCACGTCCAGCACCTCGGCCAGGGCGCGGGGGTCCTTGGAATCGATCAACGGCCCGCCCAGGCTGCCGCCCTTGGGGGTGAAGGCCGACGGCGTCAGGCCGGCCATCCGGAACGCAATGCGCAGGCGGTCGGCCCGGGTCTTGGCGAAGTTGTCGGCGGCGTCGAGCAACTGCTCCTGGCCCAGGCGCACCATATGCACCCGCCGGGCGGGGGTGGCGTCCTGGTTGGCCAGGGCCCGGTCGATGGCGGGCGTCAGGGCCTCGGCGGCGCCCGGGGCGTCCTTCAGGCCGGTGAGCAGCATGGCCAGCGCGGCGTGGCGGCTTTCGATGGTCGAGGCCACCTCGGCGGTGGAGCCGGAGTTGAGTTGGGCGAGCGCGCTGTCCAGCCGGGCCTGGCGATCCGCCACATAGCGTTCGGACTGGGCCTTCAGCTTGGCGATCTCGCGGTCGGTGGCCGAGACGGAGAACAGGTTGACCAGCATGGCGGCCGTGCAGACCCCCATCCACAGGGCGCAACCGGCGACCACGCCGGCGGCCATGATCTGCTTGGAGGAGGTGAGGACGAAGCCCCTCATCTCGCCGCCCGAGCGGACGTAGAGGTGACGTTCCGGAAACAGCGCTTCCAGCGAGCTGCGTAGTCGCGCCACTCGTGACATGCGTCGCCCAGTCCCCGACCCCACGAAGAGTGGGATATGCGATGAGATTTCCCGCCTGCGCAAGGCGGTTTACGTCTGATTAACCCTTAGGCGTCGCGTTGCCGCAGGCTCAGGCGCCACCTGACCTTCCCCTAGGGGATTATGCCGCCCTGACAGCGCCCAGCACGGCCTCGGCGTGGCCCGGGACCTTCACCTTGCGCCAGATCCGCCGGATCACCCCGTCCCGGATCAGGAAGGTGGAGCGGTCGATACCCATGTACTTGCGGCCGTAGAGGGTCTTCTCGCCCCAGGAGCCGAAGCGCTCGATGACGGCGGCCTCCGGGTCGGAGCCCAGCTTCACGCCAAGGCCGTACTTGGCGGTGAACTTCTCGTGGGATTTCACGGAGTCCTTCGAGACCCCGATCACCGTCGCGCCGGCCTTGGCGAATTCGGGGGCCAGGGCGGTGAAATCCTGCGCCTCGCGGGTGCAGCCGGAGGTGTCGTCCTTAGGGTAGAAATAGAGCACCAGGGTCCTGCCCGCGAAGTCAGCCAGGGACACCGGGCCCTCGGCGGTTTCCAGGGTGAAATCCGGGGCGGGCGCGCCTTCGACGATCTCGGTCATCTGTCTCTCCTAGACCGGCCGCACCAGGACGATCTTCTTCTTGCCGGCGGCCAGCTTCACGACACCGTCCACCAGGTCGGCGGCGGTCACCGTGCGGTTGGCGTCGGTCTCGGCCTTGTCGTTGACCCGAAGGCCGCCGCCCTGGGCCAGGCGCCGGGCCTCGCCCCGGGAGCCGGCCAGGCCGACGTCCGCGGCCAGGGTCGCCAGCACGATGCCGGCCTCCAGTTCGGCGCGCGCCACCTCGTGCGTTGGCAGGTCGGCGGACAGCGCCCCCTGCTCGAACGCCGCCTGGGCCGCGCCGGCGGCCCGCTCGGCCTCGGCCGCGCCGTGCAGCATCCGCGTGGCCTCGTTGGCCAGCACCTTCTTGGCCTCGTTGATGTCCGCGCCGGTGAGCGCCTCCAGCCGGGCGATCTCCTCCAGCGGCAGGTCGGTGAACAGCTTCAGGAAGCGGCCGACGTCGCTGTCCTCGGTGTTCCGCCAGAACTGCCAGTAGTCGTAGGGGCTGAGCAGGTCGGCGTTCAGCCACACCGCGCCCTGGGCGGTCTTGCCCATCTTGGCGCCCGAGGCGGTGGACAACAGCGGCGTGGTCAGACCGAACGCCGGCTTCTGGTCCACCCGCCGGATCAGCTCCACCCCGTTCAGGATGTTGCCCCACTGGTCCGAGCCGCCCATCTGCAGCAGGCAGGCGTAGCGCCGGTTCAGCTCCAGGAAGTCGGTGGCCTGCATCAGCATGTAGTTGAATTCGATGAAGGTCAGCGGCTGCTCGCGGTCCAGCCGCAGTTTCACCGAGTCGAAGGCCAGCATCCGGTTGATGGTGAAGTGGACGCCGTACTCGCGCAGGAAGTCGATGTAGCCGAGCTTGGATAGCCACTCGTCGTTGTCGACCATGATGGCGTCGGTAGGCCCGTCGCCAAAGGTCAGGAATTTCTCGAACACCGTGCGGATCGAGGCGATGTTGGCCTGGATGTCGGCGTCGCTGAGCAGCTTGCGGCTCTCGTCCTTGCCGGAGGGGTCGCCGACCTTGGTGGTGCCGCCGCCCATCACCACGATCGGCTTGTGACCGGCCTGCTGCAGCCGGCGCAGCATCATGATCTGGATAAGGCTGCCCACGTGCAGGCTGGCCGCCGTCGCGTCGAAGCCGATGTAGCCGGGCACCACGCCGGCGCCCGCCGCCGCGTCCAGCTCCTCGGGGTGGGTGATCTGGTGGATGTAGCCGCGCGCCTGCAGGGTGCGCAGGAAATCGGACTTGAAGGCTGGGCTCATCGGAGAACTCGGTCTGGAACGCCAGCGCTCTAGCACAGCGCCGGCCGGGAAGGGCAGGCGCGTGGGATCGGACGCCTGCAGCTAGGGCAGGCGGTAATAGAGGCCGGCGAGGACGGCGCGTCCGATCATGGCGGCTAGCTAGGTGACGCGGGCCGTGGCAGTCAAGCCGCGATGCGTGTGCTGGGCTTCATGACCGGGACCTCCCTCGACGCCGTCGACATGGCGGTGCTGGAGACCGACGGGGAGGAGATCGCCGCCTTCGGGGCGGCGGGCGAGCGCAAGCTCACCGATCCCACCCGCGACCTGATGCTGGAGACCACGCGGCAGGCCCTGGTATGGTCCCGTGGCGCGCCGCCGCCGGCGATCTTCGCCGAGGCGGAGGCGGCGGTGGCCCATGAGCATTTCGCCGCCGCCGAGGCGTTCCTGGCCGAACACGGCCTCGCCTGGCGCGACATCGACCTGATCGGGATGCATGGGCAGACCGTCCTGCACGAGCGGCCGAAGGACGGCGTTCCCGGCCGCACGGTTCAGTTGGGCGACGGAGCCTTGCTGGCGCGGCTGACCGGCCGGCCGGTGGCCTTCGATTTCCGCACCGCCGACGTGGCGGCCGGCGGGGAGGGCGCCCCGCTGGCCCCGATCTACCACGCGGCGCGGGCCCGGGCCTCGGGCCTGGAGCCGCCCTTCGCTATGCTCAATGTCGGCGGGGTGGCCAACGTCACCCTCTGGTCGGGCGGGGAGGAGATCGCCGCCTTCGACACTGGCCCGGGCAACGGCATGATCGACCAGCTGGTCCAGGCGCGCGGCGCGGGCCGCTTCGACGCCGGCGGCCGGTTCGCCAGCGTCGGACGGGCGGACGAGGGCGTCGTGCGGGCGCTGCTGGCCCATCCCTACTTCTCAGAACCTGCACCTAAGTCTTTGGATAGATATGACTTCTCTCTGGAGCCTTTGGAGAATCTCGAACTCGAAGACGCCTGCGCGACCCTGGTGGCCTTCAGCGCCGAGGCGGTGCGCCTGGGCTGCGAACTGATGGGCCAGGTCCCCCATGCCGTCGTGGTGAGCGGCGGCGGGCGGCATAATCCGGAGCTGATGAAGGCCTATGCGGCCCGCCTGCCGGCCCCGGTGAAGGCCGCCGAGGACCTCGGCTGGCGCGGCGATTCCATCGAAGCCGAGGCCTTCGCCTTCCTGGCCGCCCGCACGGCGCGCGGCCTGCCGATCTCGTTCCCCAAGACCACCGGCGTGGCCCATCCCATGACCGGCGGCCGTATCGTACAGCCATAGAGGAGGCGTTCATGGGTAAGGGTTCATGGATTGTCGGTGCGGCGCTGTCGCTGGGGCTGGCCGCGCCCGCCGCGGCCCAGGCGCCGCCGGCCGGCCGGTTCGACGCGGCCGTGTTCGCCGCCGCGGCCCGACTGCAGCCCAAGGTCGTCGCCTGGCGGCGCGACATCCACCAGCACCCGGAGCTGGGCAACCGCGAGACGCGGACCGCCGCCCTGGTGGCCGACCACCTGCGCGGGCTGGGCATCGAGGTGCGCACGGGGGTGGGCAAGACCGGTGTGGTCGGCGTGCTCAGGGGCGGCCGCCCCGGCGGCGTGGTGGCGCTGCGCGCCGACATGGACGCCCTGCCGGTGACGGAGCTGACCGGCGCGCCCTTCGCCTCCAAGGTGGTCACCGATTACAACGGCCAGACGACCGGGGTCATGCACGCCTGCGGGCACGACGCCCACGTGGCCATCCTGATGGGCGCGGCCGAGGCCCTGGCCGCCATGCGCAGCGAGATCCCGGGCACGGTGGTGTTCATCTTCCAGCCGGCCGAGGAGGGGCCCCCGCCGGGCGAGCAGGGCGGCGCCCCGCTGATGGTCGAGGAGGGGGCCCTGGCCAACCCTGCGCCCACCGCGATCTTCGGCCTCCATGTGTGGCCCGGCGAGGTAGGGCAGCTCTCCTGGCGCCCGGGACCGATGATGGCGGCCTCCGACCAATTCGGGATCGTTCTGAAGGGCCAGCAGACCCATGGCGCCCAGCCGTGGGCCGGCATCGACGTGGTCTCCATGGCCGCCGACATCGTCCAGGCCTTCAACCAGATCGCCGCGCGCCAGATCAACGTCACCCGCTCGCCGACGGTGCTGACCATCGCCACGGTGCACGGGGGGGTGCGTTACAACATCATCCCCGACGACCTCGCCATGACCGGCACCCTGCGCACTTTCGACCCTGCCCTGCGCAAGGACATCATGGGTCGGGCCGAGAGGACCGTCGCCAGCATCGCCCAGCGCTACGGCGGCAAGGGCGAGATCGTGTGGGGCGGCTACTACCCGGTGACCACCAACGAGCCGGGCCTCGCCGGGCGGATGGCCGCCACCCTATCGAGGGCCGCGGGCGGGGCGGTGGACGGCGCCATCGACTACATGACCGGGGCGGAGGATTTCGCCTACTACCAGCAGAAGATCCCCGGCGTCTTCTACCGCCTGGGCATCGGCTTTCCACCGGGGGGCAACCACTCGCCGCTGTTCAACGTGATGGACGAGAAGGCGCTAGAGGTCGGTGTCAGGGCCCAGGCGCTGACCGCGCTGGACTATCTGGCGAGCACGCCGCGCCGCTAGGGCAGGTGGGGCGCTCCGAAGAGCGCCCCCTTTGTTTTAGGCCCCAACCGCGAAGTCGCCGCTGAACAGCGTGTTCACGCCGGTCAGTTGCGCCAGGGCGACGGCGTCTGCGCCGCTGCCGCCGTTGGCGTCCCACCACACGATGTTGGTGCTGCTCTCCATGATGAAGTAGCCGCCGGCCCCGCTGCTCGCCGTGGTGTGATCCGCGACGTTGGCGACGCTCACCGCGCCCCCGGCGACCAGGCCGCCGCCGAAGCCGGCCGCCGAGACCCGGATATCGTCGTAGCCGCTGGTGAAGTCGGTGATCAGATCGACGGAGTCGCTCGGCGAGATGAAGTTGAAGGCGTCGTTGCCGATGCCCCCGGTGAGCGTGTCGTTCCCGATGCCGCCGGTGAGGGTGTCGTTGTTGTTCACGACCCCGCCATTGCGCACCTGGAACATGTAGACGCCGTTCATGCCGGTGTTACCGGCCGTAGTGTCCCACGTCCCGACCGACGCCGTCGCTGAGCCGGGGAGTTCGAAGTAGTTGACCCCGTTCGCCGCCGTGTAGCCGGCCCGCGGCAGGACGCCGCCGCTGGCGTCGCCGGTCAGCCAGTTGACCGCCTCGTAGCGGAAGATGATGTCGAAATCCCCGGTCCCGCGGTCGACCAGCTGCAGCTGGAAAGCGTTCACCGGGGTCGTGTGCAGATTGTAATAGCCGACGTCGTCCCAGGTGACGGTGAAGACGTGGTTGGTGGTGTCCAGGTCGTAGTAGACGTTGTTGGTGCCCGTCGACGTCCCGCCTGGAGTCGGCACGACGGCCGGAGACGTTCCCCGCGTGTCCACATCGGCCCAGAACGGGGCGATGATCTTGGTGGCGCCGGAGGCGATGGCGGTGGCGACATAGGCCGAGACCCCCGAGCCGAAGCTGATGCTGCCGTTGTTGTTGACGAACAGGCTGCTGAAGCTCGACCCGAAGAAGTTCAGGCCGCCGGTGAAGACGCTCGAGACGTCGACCGAGACGAAGTTGTCGTCCTCGATCGGCACGAGGCCCTCGCCGAAGGTGGTCGAGGCCCCGCCGCCGGGCGAGGCACCCAGGCCGTTGATCAGGCTGTTGCCGGCCAAATAGTAGCTGGCCGCCGTCGGCGTCAGGCCAAATCCGCCCCCCGCCACGTCGTCACCGTAGATCCGGTCGGAGCCGTTGCCGCCGTTGAGGTTGTCGCTGCCGCCGGCCCCGGTGAGGGTGTCGGGGCCGTCCAGGCCCGCGAGGGTGTCGGCGAAGCTGCCGGAGGTGTAGGCGTTCCCGCCGGCGTCGCCGGAGACGTTGACCGCCTGGTCCGTCACGGTGAGGCGGAAGATGTCGCTGATGCTCGCCCCATACTGGTCCGTGGCGGTGACGGTGATGTCGGTGAAGCCCACCTGCGGGCCCTGGGCGGTGCCGGTGAAGGTCCGGGTGGCCGCGTTGAAGCTGAGCCAGCCGGGCAGCGCCGAGGTCGAGAAGCTGAGCACGGCGCCGGTATCCACGTCGACCATGCTGCCGGCGGGGATCGTATAGCTGAGCGGGTTGAAGATCCCGACCGCCTGGTCGGGGATCGCCGCCTGCAGGGTCGGCGCGTCATTGGAGCCGACGATCACCACGGTGGCCGTCTGGGTCGAGCTGGCGCCGTGGTTGTCGACGACGGTGACGTTGTAATTCACCTTCAGCGCCTGGGTGACCCCGAGGAAGTCGAACAGGTTGTCGGGCGCCGAGAAGGTCGCCGTCACCGCGCCGGATCCCGAGGCTTCCGTCAGGCTGGCGGAGAGGGCGCCGGTCAGGGCCGCGCTCAGACCCCCGGGAATGGGGCCTCCGGCCAGGGTCAGGGTCGGCGCGCCCACCGTCACCGTATGGGTGTCGATGAGATCGACGTCGCTGAAACTGAGGACCGTCGAGAAGCTGTCGATGGCTGACGAGCCGGTCTGGAGGGTCCGTTCCGGGAAGCCCGCCGCGACGAGCGAGACGTTGTCGATCATCCCGCCGACGCCGTCGTCGGGGCCGACCTCGTTGAACTCGATCTTGCCCGTCGCTCCGTTGCTGACCACCGTATAGGTCTGGTGCTGCATGGTGGTGGAGGCCGGCGTCACGGTGTCGATCACCACGCCGTTGAACAGCACCTGCACCGCGTTGGTGGAGCCGGGGAAGCCGGCCCGCTGGGCGATGTCGAAGCTGAAGGTGTAGGGCGTGCCCGCCGAGGTCGCCACGGTCTGAGAGACGTTGTCATGGCTGCCGCCGTTGACGTCCAGCTCCATGACCAGGCCCGTGGCGCCGTTGACGCCGTAGACTCCGGGCGGCCCGACCTCGACACCGCCGCTGCCGGTGTTGACCCAGGAGGCGCCTCCGGCCTCAAAGCCGCCGTTGGCGACCAGGTTGGGGTTGCTCTGGCCCTTCAGGACCGGGGCGTCGTTGACCCCGTTGACCGTCACGGTGACCTGAGACGAGCTGGTCGCGCCCGCCGTATCCCGCATGGTGTAGGTGAAGGTGTCGGTGGCGGTCTGGCCGGCCGCCAGCCCCTGGAAGTTGGGGCCCACGCCGTAGGCGAGGTTGCCGCCCACCAGGCTTACGCTGCCGACGGTTCCGGCGGTGTTCACCGAGATCACCGTCCGGGTGTCGCCATCGTCGACGTCGCTGTCGTTGCCAAGCACGTTGAGGCCGATCGGCGCGCCATCCTCGAAGGCTACAGCCGTGTCGTTCTGCGCGACGGGCGCGTCGTTGGTCCCCGTGAGGTTCCACACCACCGTGGCGGGCGTGGAGGCCTGCCCGTCGGTCACCTGATAGTTCACCTGCACCTGCTGGGGCTGGCCTGGCGCCAGATGCTGGTAGGCGGCGTTGCTTGGGTTCAGCGTGAAGCTCTGGGTGGCCGGGTTGTAGGTGACGCCGGGCGGCAGGGAGCCCGGCACGCCGGTCACCTGCAGGGCCGCGCCCTGGTCGGCGTCGGAGGCGTTGGCCAGGGCGTTGAGCGTGATCGGCGCGCTGTCCTCGGCGCCCGCGCCGACGACCGGACCGCTGACCTGCGGGCCGTCGTTGGCTCCGGTGAAGTTGAAGATGACCGGCCGCGTGTAGGTCCCGCCCTGGCCATCGCTGATGGTCAGGTTGTAGGTGGCGGTCATGACCTGACCGGCGTTCAGGAAGTTCAGCAGGCTGTCCGGCAGGCTGTACTGCAGGCCGATGGAGCCCGTGCCGTTGAGCACGCCGGTGGAGTCGGCGGCGATGCTGGGCGTGAAGGCGGTGTTGAGCGCCGCCAACGTGGCGCCCGGGATCGAGCCGCCGCCCCCCAGAGTGACGGTGGGCAGGCTGGTCGAGACCGTGTGCACGTCGGTCCGGTCAGGGTCGAGAAGGCCGACGCCGCCGTTGGAGAACCCTTGGCTAAGGGATCCCGAGCCGGGGAATTCGGTGAAGTTGAAGGGCGGCAGGTCGTAGATAAACGGCGCGTCGTTCGCGCCGTTGAGCGTGATGGTCAGGGTCTGGTGTGTGGCGCCGCCCTGCTGGTCCGAAATGGTCAGGTCGTAGGTCTGCACCTTGGTCTGGCCCGCGGCCAGGATGTTGAGCCCGGCGTCCTGGGCGTTGAACGTCCAGTTGATACGGTCATTGAGTGGGTCGGGCTGGAAGAAGAACCCGCCGAAGTAGTCGTTTCCGCCACGCACGACGCTGGTGATGATGTGCACGTCCTCATCGTCGGGGTCGGCCACGAAGATCGAGCCGCTCGTCGAGAGGTTGGTGGCGTTCTCGCCCGGCGCGCCGTCGGGGAGCTCGGTGACCGAGCCCGTCGCGGTGGTGTTGGCGGCCACGACGCTCGGGGCGTCGTTGGAGCCGGTCACCGTGACCGTGACCGAGGCCGTGCTGGTGGCGCCGGCCGAGTCCCTCATGGTGTAGGTGAAGGTGTCGGTCCCGATCTCACCCGCCGACAGGGTCTGGGCGGCGGCCGGCATGTTGAACGTCACCGTGCCGTCGGCGTTGGCCGTGACGGTCCCGAAGGCGCCGTTGGTGACCGAGACCAGCGTCTTGGTGTCGCCGTTATCGACGTCCGTGTCGTTGCCGAGGACGTTGATGGTGATGCCGGCGTCGTCCTCATTGCCGAAGCCGGCGTCGTCCATCGCCACCGGGCCGTCGTTGGTCCCGGCGATGGTCATGGTGACGGTGGCGGTGCTGGTGGCCCCCGCCGCGTCCTTCATGGTGTAGCTGAAGGTGTCGGTGGCGGTCTGCCCGAGCCCCAGGCTCTGGAAGTTGGCGCCCGGATTGTAGGTCACCGTGCCATTGGCGTTGGCGGTGACCGCCCCGACCGTACCGGCGGTGCTCACACCCACCAGGGTCTTGGTGTCGCCGTTGTCGATGTCGGTGTCGTTGCCCAGGACGTTGAGAACCACCGGCCCGCCGTCCTCGACGGCCGAACCCGTGTCCGCGACGGCCACGGGGCCGTCGTTGGTCCCGGTGACTGTCCAGGAAACGCTGGCTGGGACTGTGATGGCCCCGTCCGATACGCCGTAGTTCACCGTCACGGTGGTGGTCTGGCCGTGGCCCAGGCTCTGATAGGCGGCGTTCGCCGGGTTCAGGCTGAAGCTGTTGGCCGCGTAGGTGACGCCGGCCGGAAGGCTGGCAGGGACGCCGACCACCGAGAGGGTCGTGCCGGCGTCGACGTCGGAAGCCTTGGCCAGGCCATTGAGGATCGAGGGCGCGCCATCCTCGACGGCGACCCCGGTGACGACGCCGCTGACCACCGGGGCGTCGTTGGTCCCGGTCACCGTGACCGTCACGGCGGCCAGGCTGAGCGTGCCGTTATTCCCCATCTGGATGGTGTAGTAGAAGGTGTCGGTGGCGGTCTGGCCCGCGCCCAGGGCGGTGATCGCCGAGCTGGTGGCGCTGTACTGGATCTTGCCGTTGACGATCGAGACGGTCGCGCCGAGGGCGGTGACCGCGCTGGCCGACACCACGTTCGGATCGACCTGGTTCAGCGAATAGAGGCTCTTGCCGTTTCCGCCGAGGTCGTTGGCCATCACGTCCAGCAGGACGCCGTTGTTCTGCGTGCCCGTGAACAGATCGTCCTTCGCCTGCGGCGACTGGTTGATCTTGTCGAAATCCTTGTCGGCCATGGTCTCGCCCTCTCCAGACTAGCTTCCGGAAACAGAGCGCGCACGACCCGCGCGGGGGCCAAAAGCCCCAGCCACGCCAATTATTGGGTTAACGCCACGTCTACCCTCGGCGCGGAGCTAGCCCGTCCGAAACCGCGGAGGCAATCGGTTTTTTCCTCCGGTCAGGGCGTCGGGGTCGCTCTCTAACCTGGGGTTGCAGTCCTGGTGTTAACCGCTTCTAGAAATTCAAGAAAGTGTCACGTAGAGCTCGCTCTCGATGATCCACTGACCCGTCGCCTTGCGCCACACGGCGAGGTAGGCGCCGGATACGTCCGGATTCGCCGCTCGCGCGATCCAGCGGCCCGCCTCGGCGGCCCGCTCCCCCGCCGCGTCGAGCTCCACAGAGACCGTCGTGCGCTCAAAGGTTGAAAATCGCGGATCGGCGAATTGCGCGGCGAAAGCCTCGATCACCGCGTCGGCGCCGAGGATCAAACCGCCGTCGCCGACGATCAGCTTCACGTCGGAGGCGAAGAAGGGCCGCAGGCGCGCCGCTTCATGGGCGGCGATCAGCTTGTTGGTCAGGCGTCGGCGCGCGCGGATCGCGTCGGCCGGCGCGGTCATCAGGCCGGTTCGGCCGCCAGGCGCTTGTCGAGGTAGTTGCCGACCCGCTGCTCGACTTCCGGCAGGCCTTCCATCCAGAAGTGCGAGGCGCCCTCGACGACCTCGTAGTCGATGACGATGCCCTTCTGGGTGCGCAGCTTGGAGACCACGCGCTCAACCTCGATCGGCGGCACCACGGTGTCGGCCCCGCCGTGCAGGATCAGGCCCGAGGCCGGGCAGGGGGCCAGGAACGAGAAGTCGTAGGCGTTGGTGGGCGGCGAGACGGAGATGAAGCCGTCCGTCTCCGGCCGCCGCATCAGGAGCTGCATGCCGACCCAGGCGCCGAACGAATAGCCGGCCACCCAGCACTGGGAGGCGGCGGGATTGGTGGTCTGCAGCCAGTCCAGCGCGGTGGCCGCGTCGGCCAGTTCGCCGATGCCGCCGTCAAACTCGCCCTGGCTGCGGCCGACGCCGCGGAAATTGAAGCGCAGGACCGAGAAGCCCCGCTTCATGAAGAGGTGGAAGAGCTGCACCGTGACGGGGTTGTTCATCTGCCCGCCCGCCTTGGGGTGCGGGTGCAGGATCAGCGCCACCGGCGCCGTTTCCGTCTTGCCCTGGGAGTAGCGACCCTCGATACGGCCCGCCGCGCCGGTCAGCACCACTTCTGGCATTCAAACCCTCTTCACCCAAACCCGTTTTGCGGGGAATACTTGACTGCTGCGCTAGGTCTTCCTAAGTCGCCCGCATCCGGGCCGGCCGTTTAGCACAGGCCGCCCACGATGCGCGCGAAAACTAGAATTGGATGCAATCCCATGCGTCTGTCCACCAAAGGCCGCTATGCCGTGATGGCCATGGCCGATCTTGCCCGCCGCGAAGGCGATGCGTGCCGCGCCGTGGCCCTGGCCGATATCGCCGCGCGCCAGGAGATATCCCTCTCGTACCTGGAGCAACTTTTCGCCCGCCTGCGCCGGCGCGGCCTGGTGAAAAGCGCCCGCGGTCCCGGCGGCG
The DNA here is from genome assembly GCA_947476555.1 of Caulobacteraceae bacterium. Taxonomy (GTDB): domain Bacteria; phylum Pseudomonadota; class Alphaproteobacteria; order Caulobacterales; family Caulobacteraceae; genus Phenylobacterium. The sequence continues at coordinate 10,411 of CANJRI010000018.1, read as the reverse complement.
GATACCGCCTGGCCAAGACCGCCCAGGACACCTCGGTGGCCGAGATCGTCCATGCGGTAGACGAGCCGCTGCGCGCCACCCGCTGCACCTCCGCCGCCAAGGGCTGCATGCTGAAGGGCGAGCGCTGCCTGACCCATGACCTCTGGGAAGACCTGGGCGCGCGGATTGAGGACTACCTGGCCTCGGTGAGCCTGGCCGACGTCATCGGCGGAAGGTTGCGCAAGGCCGCATGACCCAGTCCGCCATCTACCTCGACCACAACGCCACCACCCAGGTCCGGCCCGAGGCTGTCGCGGCCGTGAGCCGCGCCCTGACCGAGGTCGGCAATCCCTCGTCGGTCCACGCCGCCGGCCGCAAGGCGCGGGCGGTGATGGAGGCCGCGCGCGAGGCGGTGGCGGCCCTGGTCGGCGGCCCGGCCTCCACTGTGGTGTTCACCAGCGGCGGGGCGGAAGCCAACGCCCTGGCCCTGGAAAGCGCCGTGGCGACCGGCTCGCGGCGGCTGATCGTGTCCGCGATCGAGCACGCCACGATCCTGGAGACCGCCAAGGTCAGCGGCGCGGCCGTCGAGGTGCTGCCGGTGGACGCCGATGGCGTCGCCGACCTCGCCTGGCTGGCCGAGCGCCTGGGCCGTTGGGACGCGGCCGACGGCCGGCCCTTCGTGGCGCTCATGCTGGCGAACAATGAGACGGGGGTGATCCAGCCGGTGGCGGCCGCCTCGGAGATCGTGCGCGCCGCCGAGGGCTGGCTGCACGTCGACGCCATCCAGGCGGTGGGCAAGATCGCCGTCGACAGTCGCGCCCTGGGCGCCGACACCCTGACCTTCTCGGGCCATAAGCTCGGGGCTCCGCAGGGGATCGGCGGCCTGACCTTCGGCCCCCGCGCCACCCTGGTCCGCCGCCAGCACGGCGGCGGCCACGAGCGCGGCCGTCGGGCCGGCACCGAGAACGGGCCCGGTATCGCCGGCCTGGGCGCCGCCGCGATCGCCGCCCGAGCCTATCTGGAGACCGCCGCCGCCCAGGCCGCCTGGCGCGACGCCGCCGCCGAGCGGGTGAAGGCCGGCGGAGCCAGGGTGGTCGGCGAAGGCGCGGCGCGGTTGCCCAACACCCTTTGCCTGGCGCGCGAAGGCTTCGACTCCGACCTGCAGGTCATGACCCTGGACCTCGCCGGCGTGATGGTCAGCGCCGGCTCGGCCTGCTCCTCGGGCAAGGTGAAGGCGAGCCACGTCCTGACCGCCATGGGCCTGGGCGACCTAGCCGCCACCTCCCTGCGGGTCAGCGGCGGCTGGAACACCACCGAGGCGGATTGGGAGAGGTTCGCGGAGGCCTGGCTCGAAGCCAGCCATCGCCTCGCCGGACGCCGGAAGGAACTCGCCTGATGGCCGCTGTCAAACAGACCGTCGAGCACGTCGCCAGCCTCGAGAAATACCAGCACGGATTCGTCACCGACATCGAGCAGGACTTCGCGCCCAAGGGTCTGAACGCCGACATCGTCCGCTTCATCTCGGCCAAGAAGGACGAGCCGGAGTGGATGCTGCAGTGGCGGCTGGAGGCCTTCGAGCGCTGGCTGGCGCTGGAGGAGCCCCAGTGGGCCAAGGTCCACTTCCCGCGCATCGACTACCAGGACAGCTACTACTACGCCGCGCCCAAGGAGAAGGTCGGGATCAAGAGCCTCGATGAGGTCGATCCGGACATCCTGGAGACCTACAAGAAGCTGGGCATCCCGCTGCGCGAGCAGGAGGTGCTGGCCGGCGTCGAGGGCGCGCCGCGCTATGCCGTGGACGCGGTGTTCGACAGCGTCTCGGTGGTCACCACCTTCAAGAAGGAGTTGGCCGAGGTAGGCGTGATCTTCTGCTCGATGAGCGAGGCGATCCGCGAGCATCCGGAGCTGGTGAAGCAGTACCTGGGCACCGTGGTGCCCACCTCGGACAACTACTACGCCTGCCTGAACGCGGCGGTCTTCTCGGACGGCAGCTTCGTCTACGTCCCGCCGGGTGTCCGCTGCCCGATGGAGCTCTCCACCTATTTCCGGATCAACGCCGAGAATTCCGGCCAGTTCGAGCGCACCCTGATCATCGCCGACAAGGGGGCCTACGTCTCGTACCTCGAGGGCTGCACGGCCCCCATGCGCGACGAGAACCAGCTGCACGCCGCCGTGGTCGAGCTGGTGGTGCTGGACGACGCCGAGATCAAATATTCCACCGTCCAGAACTGGTACCCGGGCGATCCGGAGACCGGGAAGGGCGGCATCTACAATTTCGTGACCAAGCGCGCCGACTGCCGCGGCGACCGCTCGAAGGTGAGCTGGACCCAGGTGGAGACCGGCTCAGCGATCACCTGGAAGTACCCTTCCTGCGTGCTGCGGGGGGAGGGCTCTTCCGGCGAGTTCTATTCGATCGCCATCACCAACGGCCGCCAGCAGGCCGACACCGGCACCAAGATGATCCACCTGGGCGCCAACACCCGCTCGCGGATCATCTCCAAGGGCATCAGCGCCGGCCACAGCTCCAACACCTACCGGGGCCTGGTCTCGGCGCACCCCAAGGCCAAGGGCGCGCGCAACTTCACCCAGTGCGACAGCCTGCTGATCGGCAAGCACTGCGCGGCCCACACCGTGCCCTACGTCGAGGCCCGCAACGGCCAGTCGGTGTTCGAGCACGAGGCGACGACGACCCGGCTCTCCGAGGACCAGCTGTTCTACGCCATGCAGCGGGGCCTGACCCAGGAAGAGGCCGTCCAGCTGCTGGTCAACGGCTTCGTCAAGGACGTGCTGCAGGAGCTCCCCATGGAGTTCGCGGTCGAGGCCCAGAAGCTGGTGGCGATCAGCCTGGAGGGCAGCGTCGGATGACCGCCCGCGCCCGCAAACCCAAGGTCGTCACCCTCAAGGACGCCTACGAGACCGAGTTCGCCCGGCGCGAGATGGAGCGCCGCAAGGCCGACGAGGAGCTGCGCGCCCGCCAGGCCAAGGACGAGGCCGGGGTGGAGGCGCTCTACGCGGCCCTGCGCGCCGACGGCAAGTTCCTGAAGGGCCACGGCCTGACCGCCGACCGGCGCGGCTTCCAGGCCATGGTCGACCACGAGCGGTTCCGCATCGCCGCCTATTTCGAGAACGGCCAGGCCACCGTGACCTGTTCCCACCGCTCCGCCGCCGGCGCCCTGTCCGGTCCCCGGCAAGCCGTCGCCGAGGACGTCGAAGGCGCCCTCAGGCTGATCGCCCAATTCCTCGCTGACGAGATCCGTTGATGCTTTCCGTTTCCGACCTGCGCGCCACCGTCGATGGCAATCAAATCCTTCAAGGGGTGACCCTGGATGTCCCGGCCGGCCAGGTGCACGCGATCATGGGGCCGAACGGGGCGGGCAAGTCGACCCTGTCCTACGTGCTCACCGGCCGCTCCGGCTACGAGGTGACCGGCGGGACCGCCAGCCTGGACGGCGAGGACCTGCTGGCCCTGGCCCCTGACGAGCGCGCAGCCAAGGGCGTCTTCCTGTCCTTCCAGTACCCGCTGGAGATTCCCGGGGTGCCGGCGCTCACCTTCATCCGCACCGCCCTGAACGCCCAACGCCGCGCCCGCGGCGAGGCCGAGATGGGCGCGCCGGAGTTCCTGAAGCTGGCCCGCCTGAAGGCCGCCGAGCTGAAGATCGACTTCGACATGCTCAAGCGCTCGCTCAACGTCGGCTTCTCAGGCGGTGAGAAGAAACGGATGGAAATCCTTCAAATGGCGATGCTTTCGCCGCGTTTCCTCATCCTCGACGAGACCGATTCCGGCCTCGACATCGACGCCCTGAAGATCGTTTCGGAGGGCGTGAACGCCCTGCGCGGTCCCGACCGCGCCATGCTGGTCATCACCCACTACCAACGCCTGCTCGACTACATCAAACCCGACCGGGTCCACGTCCTGGCCGGCGGCCGGATCGTCGCCTCCGGCGGCCCCGAACTGGCGCTCGAGCTGGAGCGCGAAGGTTACGACAAGTACGCGAGGGCCGCTTGAACCTCGCCACCGCCATCCGTGCCCGGAAACTCGAAGACCTCCCGGGAAAGCGCGACGAAGCCTGGCGCTGGACCGACCTTCGCGGCTTGATCCGCACGGCTCCGGAGCCCTCGACGGCGCTCGATACGGCGGGCCTGCCGGCCGGGCCCTTCGACCCCCTGGCCGAAGAGACCCTGGTGATCGCCAACGGCGTCGGCGGCGGGCGGATATCCGTCGCCGCGGGGGAAACCCGGGTGGTCGCCCTGAGGATCGTGTCGCGAGGCGCCGGCGCCCACGCTGGCGGTGTCACGGTGAGCGTCGCGGCAGGTGGCCGGCTGACCTTGCTGGAGAGCTATGACGGGGAGGGGAGCTACCTCGCCCACGCCGCCCTGGCCATCGACTGCGGCGGCGCGATCGAGCGTATCGTCCTGGCCGCCGACGACGCCGAGGGCGTGAGCGTCAGCCAGGCCGAGGTGGTCCTGCAACCCGGCGCGCGCTTCGCCCAAACCCTCCTCACCGGCGGCGGACGTCGCCAGCGGCTGGAGACGGCGGTCAGGCATCCGGGCGGCCACGCCGAGCTGCGCCTCGACGGCGTCTATCTGCTGGACGGCAAGCGCCACGCCGACCTCACGACGGTCGTCACCCACACCGGCTTCGACGGCGCCACCGACCAGCTCACCAAGGGCGTGGTGCGCGACCAGGCGCGGGGGGTCTTCCAGGGCAAGATCGTCGTGAAGGCGGGCGCCGACCGCACCGACGCCCGGATGGGCCACCATGCGCTGATCCTGTCCGACCGCGCCGAGGTGGACGCCAAGCCCGAGCTGGAGATCTACGCCGACGACGTTTCCTGCGCGCACGGCAATACGGTGGGGGCCCTCGACCAGGAGGCGCTGTTCTACGCCCGCCAGCGCGGTATCCCCGAGGCCGACGCCCGCGCGATGCTGACGGAGGCCTTCGTCGGCCAGGTGGTGGACCGGATCGAACACGAGGGCGCCCGCGAACTGGCCCGCGCCTGGGTCGCCGGGCGGCTGGCGCCATGAGTTTCGACGTCGCCGCCGTCCGCCACGACTTCCCGATCCTGCAGCGCCAGGTGCACGGCAAGCCGCTGGTCTACCTGGACAGCGCCGCCTCGGCCCAGAAGCCGCGGGCGGTGATCGAGGCCATGACCCGGGCGATGGAGCACTCCTACGCCAACGTCCACCGCGGCCTGCACACCCTGGCCAACGAGACCACCGACGCCTACGAGGCCGCGCGCCGCAAGGTCGCCGCCTTCATCGGCGCGGAGGTAGGGGAGGTGGTGTTCACCAAGGGCGGGACCGAGGCGATCAACCTCGTCGCCGCCGGCCTTGGAGCCACGCTGCAGGCCGGCGACGAGATCGTGCTCTCGGAGATGGAGCATCACGCCAACATCGTCCCCTGGCACTTCCTGCGCGAACGCCAGGGCGTGGTGCTGAAGTGGGCGCGGGTGACCGACGACGGCGCCCTCGACCTGGAGCACTTCCAAAGCCTGCTGGGGCCGAAGACCAAGGTCGTGGCGCTGAGCCATATGTCCAATGTGCTGGGCACCATCAACCCGGCCAAGGCCCTGGCCCGCATGGCCCATGAGGCCGGCGCCCTGGTGCTGTTCGATGGCTGCCAGGCGATTGTCCACCAGGCGGTGGACGTGAAGGATATCGACGCCGATTTCTACGTCTTCTCCGGCCACAAGCTCTATGGCCCCACCGGCATCGGCATCCTCTACGGCAAGGCCGACAGGCTCGCCGCCCTGCCGCCCTACCAGGGGGGCGGGGAGATGATCGGCCAGGTCACTCAGGACCTGATCACCTACGCCGACCCGCCACACCGGTTCGAGGCGGGCACGCCGCCGATCCTGGAGGTCATCGGCCTGTCGGCGGCCGTCGACTGGCTGTCGGGTCTCGACCGGATCGCCATCGCCGAACATGAGCATAGGCTCTACGCCCGGGTCCGCGAGGGGCTGTCCGGCGCCAACTGGCTGAAGGTGATCGGCGATGCGGACGGAAAGGGCGCGATCCTGTCCTTCACGGTGGAAGGCGCCCACGCCCACGACGTGGCCCAGATCCTCGACCGCTATGGGGTGGCCGTCCGGGCCGGGACCCATTGCGCCGAGCCGCTGATGAAACGTTTTGGCGTGACATCGAGCGCCCGCGCCTCCTTCGCCCTATATAACACCGAGGAAGAAGCCGACTTCTTCGTCGAGGCGCTTACCAAGACTCAGGCTTTCTTCGCGTAGATTGGACTCATGGACGACGCCGCTCCCATCGATGGCCCAACGCCGCCCCTCTCGCAGGCGGAGCTCGACCGGCTGACCGATCAGCTGATCGAGAAGCTGAAGAGCGTCTACGACCCGGAGATCCCGGTCGATATCTATGAGCTGGGGCTGATCTACAAAGTCGACGTCTCGGACGACAAGGACGTCGCCATCGACATGACCCTCACCGCGCCAGGCTGCCCGGTGGCTGGCGAGATGCCGGGCTGGGTCGAAGGGGCGGTTCGGGAAATTCCGGAGATCCGCAACATCACGGTCGAGCTGGTGTTCGATCCGCCATGGGATTCCTCGCGCATGAGCGACGAGGCCAAGCTGCAGTTGAACATGTTCTGATGGATATGGACCTTTCCACACCCCGGCCCCGGAGGCCGCGCCCGAAGGTCGTCACCCTGACCGACCGGGCGGCCGAGCGCGTGCGCGAGATCATGGCCCGGGCCCAGAAGCCCTACGCCGGCCTGCGCGTGGGCGTGAAGAACGGCGGCTGCGCCGGTCAGGAGTACCTGATCGAATACGCCGAGGCCGCGAACCCGCTCGATGAGATCGTCGAGGACAAGGGCGTGACCATCCTCATCGACCCGAAGGCGGTGCTGTTCCTGATCGGGACGGAGGTCGACTACGTGGCCGACAAGCTCTCGGCCAAGTTCATGTTCCGCAATCCAAACGAGACCGACGCCTGCGGCTGCGGCGAGAGCGTCACCATCGAGCCGGCGACACCTGAGTAGCTAGGCCGCCCGTGTGGTGGTGATCGGGTCGGCGCAGGAGGTTCGATTGCGGCCGCCGCGCTTGGAGGCGTAGAGCGCCCCGTCGGCGCGCTCGATCAGGCTGCCCGTGCCCTCGTTCTGACGCCGCTCGGCAAGGCCCGAGGAGATGGTGATCGCGCCCAGGTCCTCGTTGGTGGAGCGGCGCTTCAGCAGGCGGGACGAGACTTCCTCGCGGATGGCCTCAAGCACCGCCATGGCGTTTCGCGCCGGCTCGCCCGGGAAGATGATCGCGAACTCCTCGCCGCCGTAGCGCGCCGCGAAGCGTGCGCCGCTGGACGAGCGGGCGATGACCGAGGAGACGAAACGGATGACCTGGTCGCCGGTCTGGTGGCCCCAGGTGTCGTTGAAATTCTTGAAATGGTCGATGTCGAGGACCGCGAGGGTGAGGGGCTCACCCTTGGTCTGGGCGTCGCCGGCCAGCCGTTCCAGGGCCTCGTCGAAGGCCTTGCGGTTGCAGAGGCCCGTCAGGGCGTCGGTCATGGCGTCGCGGCGCACCTGCTCCAGGTGCTCGCGCATGCGGGCCAGCTCCTGGGTGGTGTCGGCCAGCTGGCCCTCCAGGGCCTGGTTCTCCTCGCGGATCTTGCGCGTGGCCTGGGTCAGGGTCTCGACCATCTCCTTGATGGCGCCGGTGTCCTGGCCGTCCAGGGACTCCCCGGCGGCGGCCAGCTGCTGGCCGTAGGCTTCGCTGGTCTCGCGGGCGATCTCGATGGCGCGCGAGACGCTGTCCAGTTCCTTGGAGAGGTTTTCGCCCGCCTCCAGGATCTCGCCGTCCAGCTTGGCCTTAGGCAGGAACTGGGCGGCGAGGCTCTCGCCCACCGAGTCCGTGAAAGGCTCGCCGGTGTCGATCAGGCCCTCGATCTGGGCCGCGAGCGGGCTGTCCTTGGCCGAGGTGAGATAGTGCACCCAGAGCTCGAAGTTGAGCGCCGTCGGCCAGACCTTGTGCGTCTCCATGGCCTCGACGGCCTGGCGCGCGAGGGCGTAGGCCCTCGGGCTGCGCAGCGTGGTTTCGACGTCTTCCGACATGGCCGTTCGTGGCGCCCCCAGGGCCCGCGAAAAGCGAACCCGGGTAGGAGGCTACGGCGCCACCCGCAAACGACGGGTTAAAGGCGTTCGCTAGTCGTCGTTGGAGCGCGGAGGGGGCGGGCGGACCAGGAACGCCGGCACGTCGGAGCCGAAACCGACGACATTGTCGCCGTCTCCACGGTCGCGCCGGTCGGGCTCGCGCTCGCGGCCTCGATCCTCGCGACCGCGGTCCTCGCGACCCCGATCCCGGCCGCCCCGGTCACGTTCCCGCTCCGGACGGGCCTCGCGAGGGGCGCGTTCAGGACGCTCGGTGCGCTCGGGACGGTCGGCCGGTTGCGGGCGCTCGGCGCGCTGCGGTCGTTCGCGAACCTCGGCGTCGGGTTGGCGAGGGGTGGGCTTCTCCGCCACCGGCGCCGGTGGGGCGGCCTCAGCGGCCTGCGCATCGTCTCTGGGGGGACGAGGACCCCGCGGCGGACGCTCGCCGCGCTCTGCGCCGCGTTCGCCGCGACCGCGATCGCGGCCACGGCCCCGGTCGCCGCCGGAACGCTCGCGGCGCGGCTCGTCCTTGATCGAGGCGAAATCGACGCCTTCCAGGGTGATCTCCTCGGGCACCTTGCCGATCAGCTTCAGGACCTTGTCGAGGTTCTTGGAGTCGGCCGGCGTCACGATCATGAACGCCTGGCCCTTCTTGCCGGCCCGGCCGGTACGGCCGATCCGGTGGACATAGTCGTCGGCGTGATGGGGGACGTCGTAGTTGAACACGTGGCTGACGTCGGGGATGTCGAGGCCGCGCGCGGCGACATCGGAGGCGCACAGCAGCCGCAGCGAGCCGTTCCGGAAGCTCTCCAGCGTCCGCATCCGGGTGCTCTGGTCGAGGTCGCCATGGATCGGCGCGGCGTCGAGGCCGTGCGCCTTCAGTGACTTGGCGACGATATCGACCTCGGACTTGCGGTTGCAGAAGACGATGCCGTTCTTCACGTCGTCCCGGTCGATCAGCATCCGCAGGGCGGTGCGCTTGGCCTTGGGATCGGCGGTCGGCAGGCGGACCAGGTTCTGGGTGATCCCCTCAGCCGTGGTCGCCGGCCGGGAGGCCTCGATACGGATCGGGTCGTTGAGGAATTGCTTGGTGAGCCGGGTGATCTCCGGCGGCATGGTGGCCGAGAAGAACAGGGTCTGCTTCTTCGGCGGGGTGAGCTTGAAGATGCGCTCAAGGTCCGGGATGAAGCCCATGTCGAGCATCCGGTCGGCCTCGTCGACGACCATGATCTGGACGCCGGTCATCAAGAGCTTGCCGCGCTCGAAATGGTCGAGCAGCCGGCCGGGGGTGGCGATGAGCACGTCGACCCCGCGGTCGAGCTTCATCTCCTGGTCCTTGAACGAGACCCCACCGATCAGCAGCGCCCAGGAGAGCTTCTGGTCCTTGGCGTACTTCTCGAAGGACAGCGAGACCTGGTCGGCCAGTTCGCGGGTCGGGGCGATGACCAGGGCCCGCGGCATGCGCGCCTTCGCGCGGCCGGCGGCCAGCCTGTCGATCATCGGGAGGGTGAAGGCGGCGGTCTTGCCGGTGCCGGTCTGGGCGATGCCCAGGACGTCGCGGCCCTGCAGGGCGTAAGGGATGGCTTCGGCCTGGATCGGCGTGGCCGTGGTGTAGCCGGTGTCGGCGACTGCCTTGAGCGTCGCGGCCGACAGGCCAAGATCTGAAAATTCGGTCATTCGTTACGAAGTGTGGCGTGGCCCGCCCGGGTTCCGGGGAGCGTGACGCGGCGGCGCGGACGGACATCGCCCGGCGGCCGGAACATAGGGGGAGCGCGCAATGAGTCAACGCACGGCGCGCCTTCGAAGGCCTGCGCCCTCGCGATTGCTCAGATATCGAGGTCCGCGACGGCGAACTCGGCGTTCTCCTGGATGAATCGGAAGCGGAGTTCGGGCTTGCGGCCCATCAGCGCCTCCACCAGGTCCTCCACCGCCTCCTCCGCCCGGGGCAGGGTGACCCGCGCCAGGGTGCGGCTCTTGGGGTCCATGGTGGTTTCCTTGAGCTGGGCGGGCATCATCTCGCCGAGGCCCTTGAAGCGGCTGATGTCCGGCTTCTTGCCCTTGAACTCGGTGGCCAGCAGCTCTTCCTTGTGGGCGTCGTCCTTGGCGTAGACCGCCTTGGCGCCATGGCTGATCCGGTAGAGCGGGGGCAGGGCGAGATAGAGCCGGCCGGACCGGATCATGTCCGGCATGGTCCGGAAGAAGAAGGTGATCAGCAGGCTGGCGATGTGGGCGCCGTCCACGTCGGCGTCGGTCATGATGATGATGCGCTCGTAGCGCAGGTCGTCTTCCTTGAACTTCGAGCCGGGCTGCACGCCCAGGGCCAGCAGCAGGTCGGACAGC
>CANJRI010000017.1 GCA_947476555.1 Caulobacteraceae bacterium | reverse complement strand
TCCGCTTGCCACGCGTGTAGTCGCCGTATTCGGCTGTGTTCGACACGCTGTATCGCATGTATTCGAGGCCGCCCTGGTAAAGCAGATCGACGATCAGCTTCATCTCGTGCAGGCACTCGAAGTAGGCCATCTCCGGGGCGTAGCCGGCTTCCACCAGGGTCTCGAAACCAGCCCGGATCAGCTCGACGAGGCCGCCGCACAGCACAGCCTGTTCGCCGAACAGGTCGGTCTCGCATTCCTCGCGGAAGTTGGTCTCGATGATGCCCGAGCGGCCGCCGCCGATCGCGGAGGCGTAGGCCAGGCCCAGGTCCATGGCGTTACCCGTCGCGTTCTGGTGGATGGCGATCAGGCAGGGCACGCCGCCGCCCTTCTGGTATTCGCCGCGCACCGTGTGGCCGGGGCCCTTGGGGGCGACCATCAGGACGTCGACGGTGGACTTGGGCTCGATCAGGCCGAAATGGACGTTGAGGCCGTGGGCGAAGAGCAAGGCCGCGCCGTCCTTCAGGTTAGGCTCGATCTCGGACTTGTAGATCTCGCGCTGCAGTTCGTCGGGCGCCAGCACCATCAGGGCGTCGGCCCATTTGGCGGCGTCGGCGACGCTCATCACCTGCAGGCCATCGGCCTCGACCTTCTTGGCGGTGGACGAACCGGGCTTCAGGGCGACGGCGACGTTCTTGGCGCCGGAGTCCTTGAGGTTCAGCGCGTGCGCGCGGCCCTGGGAGCCATAGCCTACGATGGCGATCTTCTTGTCCAGGATGCGGGAAATGTCGGCGTCGCGGTCATAATAGACGCGCATGATCGTTCTCCTGGATGGTCTAAGGGCCGCGCCCCGGCGCAACGCCTTCGCGGCAAAGCCGGCGCTCTCAAGCGTTTTTTTGCCGTTTGGTCAAGGGAACCGAAGCGTGGCACCCCTCTGAAACATGATCGAAGTGACCCCGGAGATCGTCCTTTCGGACGACGAGGCGCAGGTCCGGGCGGTGCGCGCCTCGGGGCCGGGCGGTCAGCACGTCAACAAGGTGTCGACGGCGATCGAGCTCAGGTTCGATGTGCGCGGGTCCCCTTCATTGCCCGAACGGGTGCGGGCCAGGCTCTACAAGCTGGCCGGAAACCGGCTGACCCTGGACGGGGTGCTGGTGATTCTCGCCCAGGAGCACCGGTCGCAGGAGATGAACCGCCAGGCCGCGATGGAGCGGCTGCTTGAGCTGATTCGCAAGGCGGCCGAGCCGCCGCCCCCGCCGCGCAAGAAAACCAAGCCCACCTATGCCTCGAAGCTCAGGCGCCTGGAGGGAAAATCCAAGCGGTCCGGGGTGAAGGCGATGCGGGGGCGGCCAAAGGGCGACGACTGAGGCGGTCTTCACGCCCCTTTTTTAAGCGCTGGCAAGGTTTCGCCGCATTGGCCTATATGCTCAGCCTCCATGCTCCGCATCGTTCTCGTCGCCGCCCTCGGATCCGTTGCCCTCGCGGGCTGTTCCACGACCGGGGGGCTACCGCCACCCCCTCCCCCGCCGCCGATGGACGGGCCGTCCGCGGCCTTCAACGCCGGGGCCTTCGCCTGGTCGCAGCGGCCGGGCCCCAATGTGATCGCCGGCCGGTTGAACTATCGCCAGGGCCCAGTGCGCTTCACCTGCGCCGGATCCAGCGTGGTCCTGACCCCGGAGACGCCTTGGTCGCGCGGGCGGATGGCCATCCTCTACGGCTCGCCCGAGCGTGCGGCCCTGCCGGCCGATGACGTGCGGGCCCGGACCGACCGCGCGCCCCCCGGCGACGCTGGCCCGTTCGTCAAGCGCACGACCTGTGACGAGGCCGACCAGTTCGCGTTCGGCGGCCTGCCGGACGGCGCCTGGTTCGCCATCACCATCGCCCGTCCGGCGATCGGCAATGGCCAGAGCGTGGCCCTGATGCGGCGGGTGCTGACCCGCGGCGGCCGGGTGGTCCCGCTCATCCTCTGAAGCGCTACGCTAGGAACCTGGGGCCCGGATCGGGGTTCCTAGGCCTCCAAGGGATGCGCCAAATGGAGGCCAACCGCCATGCGCACGCTGATCTGCGCTGGACTCGCCGGCGCGATGATCGCCGGAGTCGCCAGCATCGGGACCGCTGAGGCCCAACGCTACTACGACCCCCGCTATGACCGGCCCGCCTACGGCTACGACCCATATTACGGCTACCAAGCCCCCGCGCCCTACGGCTACGCCCCTCAGAGCGGCGCCGCCTCGGCTCTCTCGGTGCTGGGCTCGGTGCTGGGCCTGAACTACGGCTCGAGCTTCTATTCCGGCGTGCCGGTGGACCGCTATGGGCCGGACCCGAACGGCATGATCGGCCCCGATGGCCGGCGGATCAAATGCAAGCTGCGCCGCAGTTACGACCGCTACTACGGCGCGACGATCACCCGCCGCGAGTGCTGGACCCGGCGCTAACCGCTATCGAGCGAACGAACGGGGCCCGCCGGAGCGATCCGGCGGGCGTTTTCGTGTCAGTGAACCTGAGCCCGGCCGATTTCCAGGCCGCCGTCGCCGGCGTGGACGTCGATCACCGCCCCGTCTTCTAGGTCGCCAGCCAACAGCTTGCGGGCGATGGGGTCGACCAGTTCCTTCTGGATGACGCGCTTCAGCGGCCGGGCGCCGTAGACCGGGTCGTAGCCGCGCTCGGCCAGCCAGCTCATGGCGCCGGCATCGAGCGCGATGGACATGCGGCGGTCGGCCAGCAGCTTCTCGACGCGCTGCAGCTGAATGCGCACGATGTCGTCCATCTCACCCCGGCCGAGCCGCTTGAAGAGGATGATCTCGTCGATCCGGTTCAGGAACTCGGGCCGGAAGTGGTGGCGCACCACCTCCATGACGCCAGGCCGGGCCTTCTCCACGTCCTCGCCGTCGCCGAGCGCGGCCAGGACCTCCGAGCCCATGTTCGAAGTCATGATGATCAGGGTGTTGCGGAAATCGACCGTGCGACCCTGGCCGTCGGTGAGGCGGCCATCGTCCAGCACCTGCAGCAGGATATTGAAGACGTCCGGGTGGGCCTTCTCCACCTCGTCGAAGAGCAACACCTGGTAGGGCCGGCGGCGGACCGCCTCGGTGAGCGCTCCGCCCTCGTCGTAGCCGACATAGCCGGGGGGCGCGCCGATCATCCGGCTGACCGAGTGCTTCTCCATGTACTCGCTCATGTCGAGGCGAGTGATGGCGTGCTCGTCGGCGAACATGAATTCCGCCAGCGCCTTGGTGAGCTCTGTCTTGCCGACCCCGGTGGGGCCGAGGAACAGGAAGGAGCCGATCGGCTTGTTCGGGTCCTGCAGGCCGGCCCGGGCCCGGCGCACCGCGTCGGAGACGGCGAGCAGCGCCTCCTCCTGGCCGACCACCCGGCCGCGCAGGCTGTCCTCCATGCGCAGCAGCTTGTCCCGCTCGCCCTCCAGCATCTTCTCGACCGGCACCCCGGTCCAGCGGGAGACCACGGCGGCGATCTGCTCGGCGTCGACCACCTCGGGCGTCATGGACTCCTCGCCGCCCTCCTCGGATTCGGCCTTGGCCAGGGCTTTCTCGAGCTGCGGGATCTCGCCGTAGGCGATCTCGGAGGCGCGCTGCAGGTCGCCGCGCCGCTGAGCGGCGGCGAGCTCGGCCTTCAGGCGGTCGAGGCCCTCGCGCAGCTGGGCGCCGGACGAAACCTTCTCCTTCTCGGCCTTCCAGCGGCCGGTCATGCCGGCGGACTGGCCCTCAAGCTCGACGAGCTCGTCCTCCAGCTTCTCCAGCCGCGCCTTGGAGGCGCTGTCGGTTTCCTTGGAGAGGGCCTCGCGCTCGATCTTCAACTGCACGATGCGCCGGTCGATCTCGTCCAACTCCTCGGGCTTGGAATCCACCGCCATCCGCACCCGGCTGGCGGCCTCGTCGACCAGGTCGATGGCCTTGTCCGGCAGGAAGCGGTCGGTGATGTAGCGGTTGGAGAGGGTGGCGGCAGCGACGATGGCGGAATCGCTGATCCGCACCCCGTGGTGGACCTCGTACTTCTCCTTCAGGCCGCGCAGGATGGAGACGGTGTCCTCCACCGTCGGCTCGGAGACGAACACCGGCTGGAACCGGCGGGCCAGGGCGGCGTCCTTCTCCACATGCTTGCGGTACTCGTCGAGGGTGGTGGCGCCGACGCAGTGCAGCTCACCGCGGGCCAGGGCGGGCTTCAGGAGGTTGGAGGCGTCCATGGCGCCCTCGGACTTCCCGGCGCCCACCAGGGTGTGCATCTCGTCGATGAACAGGATGATCGAGCCCTCGGCCTGGGTGACCTCATTCAGCACCGCCTTCAGCCGCTCCTCGAACTCGCCGCGGTACTTCGCACCGGCGATCAGCGAGCCCATGTCCAGGGCCTGGAGCTGCTTGTCCTTCAGGCTCTCGGGCACGTCGCCGTTGACGATGCGCTGGGCCAGGCCCTCGACGATGGCGGTCTTGCCGACGCCGGGCTCGCCGATCAGGACCGGGTTGTTCTTGGTGCGGCGGGACAGCACCTGGATGGTGCGGCGGATCTCCTCGTCGCGGCCGATGACCGGGTCGAGCTTGCCGTCGCGGGCGGCCTGGGTGAGGTCGCGGGCGTAGCGCTTGAGGGCGTCATACCCCTCTTCGGCCGACGCGGAATCCGCCGTGCGGCCCTTGCGGACCCCTTCGGCGGCGGCCTCCAGTCCCTTGGCGCTGGCGCCGGCTGACTTCAGGGCCTCGGCCGCCTCTCCGCCCTCCTTGGCGATGGCGATCAACAGGCGCTCGGTGGTGACGAAGGCGTCGCCCGCGGTCTTGGCGCCGGCCTCGGCCTCGGCGAACACCCGGGCGGCCTCCGGCTTCATGTAGAGCTGGCCCGAGCCGCCCTCGACCTTCGGCAGGCGGGCGAGCGAGGCCTCGACGGCCTTGTCGGCCTCGTCGGGCCGGCCGCCGGCGCTCTGGATCAGGGCGCGCGAGAGTCCGTCGCGCTCTTCCAGCAGGACCTTGAGGATATGCTCGGGCGCGAGCTGCTGGTGGCGCCGGGCCAGCGCCAGGGATTGAGCCGACTGGATCGCCTGCTTGGCGCGGTCGGAATAGATGTCGATGTTCATGCTTCCCCACTTAAGGCGGAATAGGCACGGTCGCCTTAATCAAGCGCAACCGCGATCCGTGGGATGTAGTGTGGCCGATGGGGGCCACAAGGGAAGGTCGCCCTAGTTCAGCCGCGCCTTCTTCACCGGCTCGGGGGGCAGCGGCGCCACCTGGATGCCGTCCTCGATCAGCTCGCGGACCTCCAGGGGGGTGGCCTCGCCGTAGATGTCGCGGCCTTCCGCCTTGCCTTCGTGCATGGCCCTCGCCTCGCGGGCGAAGGCGTCGCCGACGTCGTCGAAGTTTTCCTCCACGTGGCGGCGGACCCTCTGCATCGCCTCCATCATCATCGCCTGGGTCTGGGCTGGCGTGGGCTCGCGGGAGGTGCGCTTGGTTCCGGTGACGGCGGGGGCGGTGATCTCCTTGCGGACCGCCTTGGAGGCGCACATCGGACATTCGAGCAGGCCGCGCGCCTGCTGGTCCTCGAAGTCGCCGGAGGAGCCGAACCAGCCCTCGAAGGCGTGGTCGTGTTCGCAAAGGAGGGGGTAGCGGATCATGGGCCGGTGAACGCCCGTGCGTTGGCGAGCGCGGGAATGGCCGCGCGGGCCTTGCCGACGGCGGCGAGGTCCAGGTCGGCCATCAGGACGCCGGGCTCGTCGTGGCCCAGGCTGGCGACTACCTGGCCCCACGGACCGACCACGATTGACCGCCCCCAGGTGCCGCGTCCGTCCTCGTGACGGCCGCCCTGGGCGGGGGCGATGACGTAGGCGCCGGTCTCGATGGCCCGGGCGCGCATCAGCACTTCCCAGTGGGCCTCGCCCGTGGGCCGGGTGAAGGCGGCGGGAATGGCGAGAATCTCCGCGCCCGCCGCCGCCAGGGCGCGGTAGAGGGCCGCGAAGCGCAGGTCGTAGCAGATGGTCATGCCGATGCGGACGCCATCCACCAAGCCGAGCACCGCGCGCTCGCCGGGCTCATAGGTCTCGGACTCCCGGGCGCTCTCGCCGTTTGGCAAATCGACGTCGAACATGTGCAGCTTGTCGTAGGTGGCGGTGATGGCGCCATTGGGGGCGATCAGCGCCTGGCGGTTGGCGGCCTTGCCGTCCTCGCGGCGCACCAGCGCCGAACCGATGAGGATCCAGACGCCGAGCTCGCGGGCCGCCGTGCGCAGGCCGAGCACCACCGGATCGTCGTCCAGGGTGTGGAGCATCGGTAGCAGCTGGGCCTTGTCCTTCTGCAGGACGTTGGTCCCCTCCGGCGTGGCGATCAGCCGGGCGCCCTTGGCCGCGGCGTCGATCACCAGGGGCAGCACATGGTCGAGCGCGGCCGCGTGGGTGGCGGGGGTACGGGTCTGGATCAGGCCGACCTTCATGTGGCCCATATAGGCCGGGACGCCGGAAACGGGAACTCAGGCGGCTTCCAGCAGCGGGTCCAGCCGGCCCTCGCGCTCCAGGGCCATCATGTCGTCGCAGCCGCCGATGTGCGTGTCGCCGACGAAAATCTGCGGGTAGGTGGTGCGGCCGCCCGAGCGCTGGATCATCTCGGCGCGCCTCTCCGGATCGAAGGCCGCGGAGACCTCGACGAAGTCGACGCCCTTCTCCTCCAGGAGGTCGACCGCCCGGATGCAGTAGGGGCAGTAGGGCTTGGTGTAGATGGTGACGTGGGTCATGGCGCCTTTAACGACGAAGGTGTCGCTCAAGCTTCATATGGTGAGTCCTGGCGCGTCTTGAACCTTCGCCACCACGGCCAGATCGACGCGGGCCGCGCCGGCCGCCTTCAGGGCGCGGGCGCAGGCCTCGGCGGTGGCCCCGGTGGTCAGCACGTCGTCGATCAGGAGGATGCGCAGCCCCGCAACCCGCTCCCGCCGCGACGCCGGCACCTCGAAGGCGCCGGCGACATTGCGGCGACGACCCGAGCCGGAGCGGCCGGCCTGGGTGGGCGTCATCCGGCGGCGGACCAGGGCGTCCGGCAGGTAGGGCGTGCCGGTGAGGGCCGCCAGCGGCCGGGCGATCTCGGCGGCCTGGTTGTAGCGGCGCGACAGCAGGCGGAACCGGTGGAGGGGGATGGGCGCGATGGCGTCGGCGTCCTCGATCAGCTCGCGGGCGGCCCTGGACAGCCAGCGGGCGAACATGGGGGCCAGGTCCAGCCGATCGGCGTGCTTCAGCTTGAGGATCGGGTCGCGGGAGGTCTCGTCGTAGAGGCAGGCGGCCCTGGCCGCGTCGAAGGCCCGGGGCCGGGCCTGGCAGCCGGCGCAGCGGGCGCCGAGGTCGTACTCGAAGGGCGTTCCGCAGCCGTCGCACACCGGGCCATCGAGGAAGCGGATGCGGCTCCAGGCGGCGGCCGAGAAGCCGCCCGCCAGCGGGCGTGGGCCGCCGTCCAGGGCCTGGGGTGGGAAAAGCAGGTCCAAGGCGCCGCGCCAGAGGGCCCTCGCCCGCGGGCCGGGTTCCCATCGGCCGCCCGTTTCGTCATGGTCCCCGCGCAATGACTCCCCCACCCCGCCTGTTCGACCGCGCCTTGCGCCGACACCGCCTGGACCGCGCGGCGGCGGGCTTCGGCCAGGCCGATTTCCTGCAGCGCCGGGCGGCTCAGGACCTCGCCGAGCGCCTCGCGCCGATCATGCGGACTTTCGATCTGGCCGTCGACCTGTCGGCCCGAAACGGGGTGTTCCGCGAGGCCCTCAATGAGTTTCCGGGCACGGTGGGGCTCTTGGTGGAGGCCGACCTCTCGGAGCAGATGCTGGCCGGGCGGCCGGGCCCGCGGGTGGTGCTGGACGAGGAGCGCCTGCCGTTCGCGCCGGGCAGCTTCGACCTCGCGGTCTCGGCGCTCAGCCTGCACTGGACCAACGATGTGGTAGGCGCGCTGATCCAGATCCGCCAGGCGCTGAAGCCGGACGGGCTGTTCCTGGGCGCCTTCCTGGGCGGGTCGACCCTGACGGAACTCCGTCAAACGCTGACCCAGGCGGAGGATGAACTGTGGGGCGGGGCGGGCAGCCGGGTGTCGCCCTTCGCCGACGCCGCCGACGCGGCGAGCCTGCTGCAGCGGGCGGGCTTCGTGCAGCCGGTCGCCGACGTGGACAAGGTGACGGTGACCTACGCCCACCCGCTGAAGCTGCTGCAGGACCTGCGGGCCATGGGGGAGACCAGCGCGCTGGCCGACCGGCACCCCAAGGCGATGACCCGACAACTTATTGAAAAGACTTTTGAAATATACGCCGAACGGTTCGGATCGGATGGTCGCGTTCCGGCGACGTTCGAGATCCTCACCCTGACAGGCTGGGCCCCCGCCTAACGCGACATCGCACCACGGCCCGGCGTGCCCAGGGGCGGGCTAGCTTCCTTTCGGGGGGCGCATCGTCGACGGGGGTCGCCGTGCGTTTTAGTGTTTCCAAAGGCTGCGCCGCAGCCGTGTCGATCGCCATGGCCGCCAGCGCGGCCTGGGCCGCCGAGGACGGCGCCGTCGACCGGGCGCTCGCCGCCAGCGCCAGCGCCTTCGAAAGCTTCACCCGCAAGGCCAGCGACATCGATCCGGCCTTCAAGGGCGCGCCGCAGGTGCGCGCCGGGCTGCAGGCGGGCGCCGCCTACGAGCCGCGCGAGCTGGAAGCCGGGATGGTCGCCTATGGGGCGGTGGCCGCCCTGCAGGAAGAGGCGTTCGCCGACGGCCTGCGGCGCGCCGGTCCGCGCATGGCCCGACAGATCGCCTACGACCCGGAAGCCGTGCTGGAGCTGCCCGGCGCCGAGGCCGCCGCTGGCCGCGCCAACGCGGCCCTGCGCCACCGGGGCGAGGCCCTGAGCGAGGCCGGCGAGAAGGTCAAGAAGGCCGCCTACACCGTGCAGCGGCAGGGCTGGTCCAAGGTGCGGATCAGCGGGGCGGCGCGGCTCAGCGAGGTCAAACGCGCCGGGACGGCCGGCTACAAGCCGGCGCAGGGCGATACCGCCCGGCTGTTCACGGCCGTCTCCGACGGCGGCCGACGGGGCGGCATGAGCCCGATCGCCACCCGCGCGACGGCTGTGGCGGCCCTGAAGGCCCTGGGCGACGAGCGCGGGGCCCAGGCGTTGATGGCCGACACCGGCTCGGGCTTCTGCCTGCGGATGGCCAAGCTCAACTACCACCAGTGCCTGGCGAGCGCCGGCACGCACTACGAGGACATCTTCTGCCTGGGGACCCACGCGATGATGGAGACCGGGCGCTGTGTCGCCGACGCGACGCGGGCCGGGCGGAGCCGGCGGGCGGGGCTCTAGGGGCCCCTACAGGCCCTTCTGCACCCAGAACTGATACATGCGACGGAAGGTGTCCGGGCGCTCCGCCTCGAACGCCGCCCACCGGGTCCAGTCGGTGGCGGTCGGGTCGTCGGGATTGGCGCGGCGATAGTGCGCCATCTCCTCGGGCGGCAGGACGAAGCCGATCAGGCGCAGGCCATTGTCCTCCACCATCCGGCGCAGGTCAGGGACGGTGTGGGTGTGTTCCTGGACATGCAGCAGCAGGTCGCGGCAATCGCTGGCGGCGTAGAAGTCTCCGGAGCCAATGGCGCCCCGCACCGGATCGTCAGCCGCAGCTTCCATGATGCGCCGCCGGAAGGCCCGGATGCCCCCCGGGGTGGCGGGATAGTCCCGACCCAGCCGGCGTGCGGCCTGAAGCGGCAGGCGCGCCGCCGTGCTGTAGAGCCCCAGCTTCATCACGCCGCCAGGCCGAAGCATCGCGGCAAGCGCCCTGACCCCTTCGAAGGGGTCCTCGGTGCACGGCAGCATGCCGACCGATTCAATGGCGTCGAAGGCGTGCGCCTTCAGTTCCAGGATATCGCCGTGACCGTAGTCGATGTTGCGTACGCCCATCTGCTCGGTCCGCAGCATGGCGTATCCCAGGCTAGCCCGGCTGATGTCGATCGCCAGCACCCGGGCGCCGTCGTAGCGCGCGGCCACGGCCAGGGCATGCTGACCTGTGCCGCACCCCGCCACCAGGATCCGCGGCGCCTCCGCCCCGGGGATGGCGTCGATCCTCTGACGAGGGAAGGCGTTCTGAAGGACCCGCTGGATGGGCGCGGAATGCTGGGCGACGCCTTTCACCCAGCGGGGATAGGGATTGTGCTCGTACTGGTCGCGAACCTTCCGGGACACCGCCGACCGGACCGGCGCGAGCGTCGCCGCGGCTTCGCCCAGGAGCCGCTGCCGGGCAGGCTCCTCCACCTGCTGTCGCAGCACCCCCTGCAACGGCGCCGGCCAGGATCGCCGGGCCAGAGCATCGGCATTGGGGAAGGCGCCGAGAGATACATAGCCGGCGACCTTCAGGAGGCGATCAGGCGTGGGTTCTCCGCCCATCAGCGCCTCGATCTCGGCCTCTTCGTCAGGCTCGCTGACCCAGGCGTATTCGTTGATGTGACCCTGGATCGCGAGGCCGGCCCGCAAAGGCCACAGCGCCTCGTCCTCGGGTGCGAAGAGCAGTTCGCGGCGCAGGGCGGTGAGCCGGCGCTCAACCTCCAGGTCGCGGATCGGCCCCGAGGTGAGCAGCGCCACGACCAGGGCGTCCTCGGCCAGGGCTTCAAGCCCAACGGGCCAGGCGGCGAGCAGCAGGGCGGTGGCCGGGCCCTGCAGAACGTCCGCCGAGGCCCAGGCCTCGTCGAGGGCTCGGGCGGCCAGGTCCCGGTGGCGGGGAGCGGCCTGGACGGCGCGCCGCAGAGCCTCGGCGAACAGCTGGCGGCTGGCGGTATTGTCCTGCGCCCGCACCGCGACCGCCGCCGTTTCCAGGGCCTCGTTCCGCCGGCCCAGGTCAAGCCAGCCGGCGGCCAGCAGGTTCAGCCGCGCCACCGTGGCCGATTTGGCGGATTTGAAGGTGGCGGTGTGGGCCTTCCGCATCCAGGCGACGGCGGCCGGGAAGCTTCCGCGCTCGCGCTCCAGCTCGGCCAGGTTGCGCAGGTAGTCGGGCTCGTCCGGCTCGGCCTCCGCCGCCAGGCCGAGGGCCTCGATCGCCCCGCCGAGGTCGCCCGCGCGATAGCGCCTGGCGCCCTCAGTCTGCCATTCACGACCGTTCATCGAGGTGTCGTCACGCTGGTACGCCAAGGAGCCCCGGCTTAGACCAACTCGTGCGAGCAGGCTACCGGCCGTGCAACCGCCAGCAGCGGCTGCGCGCCCTATTCCCCCACCAGGTGCATCGCGATCTGCCGCCTGTGGGGCCGCGCGCGGTGCTCGAAGAGGTGGACGCCCTG
Organism: Caulobacteraceae bacterium; assembly: GCA_947476555.1. Lineage (GTDB taxonomy): Bacteria > Pseudomonadota > Alphaproteobacteria > Caulobacterales > Caulobacteraceae > Phenylobacterium. Next base: position 31,987 of record CANJRI010000017.1, on the reverse strand, counting down.
CCAGGTCCCGAGCGCCAGGCGGCCGGCGATCACCGGGATCGAGAGCTGGACCTGGGTGAGCGCGGCCCGCAGGTGCGCCGGCATGTCGTCGGGGCCTTCGTCCTGGTGGCGGTAGGCGGCGCTCTCCGGGGCGAGGGCGGCGAAATAGTCCTCAATGTCCCGCGCGACGTCGGGGTCGGCGTTCTCCTGGATCAGCAGCGAGGCGGAGGTGTGCCGGCAGAACAGGGTCAGGAGGCCGGTGGCCATGCCCTGGTCCGCCACCCAGGTCGCCACCGCACGGGTGATCTCGACGAGGCCCGCGCCCGGGGTGGCCACCTCGAGGACATGGGCGGCCTGGCGCATCAGATCAGGTCCCTCAACCAGGCCACCAGGGGGGCGTCGGCCGGGGGCATCTCGTAGTCGGTGAGCTTCACCGGCTTAACCCAGGCGAGGGCCGGATGCTCGCGGGCGGTGACGCGGCCTTCCCAGCGGCGGACCAGATAGAGCGGCATCAGGAGGTGGAAGCTCTCGTACTCGTGGCTGGCGAAGACGAAAGGGGCGAGGCAGGACTTGGTCACCGCGATCCCCAGTTCCTCCTCCAACTCGCGGATCAGGCAGTCCTCGGGGGTCTCGCCGGGCTCGACCTTGCCGCCGGGGAATTCCCACAGGCCGGCGAGGGCCTTTCCCTCGGGGCGCTGGCAGATCAGCACCCGTCCATCGACGTCGATAAGGGCCGCGGCGGCCACCAGGAGGGTCGGCTTGGTCATCGCCAACGCCCTTCCCTTAGCTGAGTCCAAAAGGCAACAGGACGGCGCCGATTGACCGCCGTGGGTTGACTTTACCCCCCCGAACACCGATCTCACCCCTGCGTCCTCATTGGGCGCTATCGGCGCTCCAGCCGCGTGGGGCCTCTTTTCGAGGCTCAGCCTGTTGAGCGCAGTGACCATAGATTCGCCCATCACGCGGGGCGCTTCCCCAAAGACCCCGCGCCCCGCGACCCCGGAGAGACTCCGGCGGCCGCGCTCGGCGCATACGCGAAAGTCAGAATTTGACCCAGTTCACCGACCTTGGCCTGGCCAAGCCGCTCCTCAAGGCGCTTGCCGACGAGGGCTACACCATCCCCACCCCGATCCAGGCGCAGGCCATCCCCGGCGTGATGTCCGGCCGCGATCTGCTGGGCATCGCCCAGACGGGCACCGGCAAGACCGCCGCCTTCGCCCTGCCGATCCTCCACCGCCTCGCCGAGGAGAAGAAGCCGGCCCCCCGCCGTAGCTGCCGCGTCCTCGTCCTGGCGCCCACTCGTGAGCTCGCCACCCAGATCGGCGAGAGCTTCAAGTCGTACGGCAAGCACATGGGCGTCTCCGTCGCCGTGGTGTTCGGCGGCGTGAAGTATGGCGGCCAGCTGAAGGCCATGGCGCCCGGCGTCGACGTGCTGGTGGCCACCCCCGGCCGCCTGCTCGACCACCTGGGCGAGAAGACCATCACCCTGGAAGGCGTCGAGACCTTCATCCTCGACGAGGCCGACCAGATGCTCGACATGGGCTTCATCGTGCCGATCCGTAAGATCGTGAAGTTCCTGCCTCGCCAACGGCAGAACCTGTTCTTCTCGGCCACCTGGCCGACCGAGATCGAGAAACTGGCGGGCGAGATCCTCAACCCCGACCCGCTGAAGGTGTCGGTGACGCCGCAGGCCACCACTGTCGACCGGGTGAACCAGCGCGTGCTGTTCGTCGAGCAGTCGCGCAAGCGCGCCCTGCTGGCCGAGTTGTTCGACGACGCCGGCTTCAAGCGGGTGATCGTGTTCACGCGGACCAAGCGCGGCGCCGACCGCGTGGCCCGCGGCCTGGAGCAGGTGGGCGTCGACGCCGCCGCCATCCACGGCGACAAGAGCCAAGGCCAGCGCGAACGCGCCCTGGCCGACTTCAAGGCCGGCAAGGTCCGCGCCCTGGTGGCCACCGACATCGCCGCCCGCGGCATCGACATCGACGCGGTCAGCCACGTGGTGCAGTTCGAGCTGCCCAACGTGCCGGAAGCCTACGTCCACCGGATCGGGCGGACCGCCCGGGCCGGCGCCGACGGCTCGGCCGTGGCCTTCTGCGCCGACGACGAACGCAACCTCCTGAAGGACATCCAGAAGGTCACCCGCCAGACCATCCCGTCCTTCGACCGGCGCAACGACCGGCACCTGGGCGCGGCCACCGCGGCCATGCCCGAGGTCGGCAAGCCGGACCGCGCCGACACCCGGGGCTCCCAGCCCCATCGCGGCCAGCATCAGCAAAAGCGCAACCATTCGCCCGGCAGCAAGACCGGCGGTGGCGGCGGCGGCGGCGCTCACCGACACGAGGGGGCCCCGGCCCGTTCGGGCGGCGGCGGCGAGCGTCCGGCGGCGGCGGCCTTCAAGGGCCCGCGCCGTGGCAACGGCGGCGGCGGCGGTGGCGGCTCCGGCCGCACCGGCGTCTGGTCGAACCGGTAAGCAGGTCACTTCCTCCTCTCCCAGGCCGTAAGGCCGTGGGAGAGGCCGGGAGAGGTTAGGGGCGGGTCATTTCAAGGAGCCAGGCGAGATAGTCCGGATCCGCTGTCGACACGGGCAAAACGATGACTTCCGGCGTGTCGTAACTGTGCAGAGCGCGGATTCGCTTCCGCACCCGATCGAACATCGCCATTCGGGTCTTGATCAGCAGCAATTCCTCATTGCCCCGCTGGATCTCGCCTTTCCAGACATAGCGACTTCGTATGGGGACTATCTGTACGCACGCCGCTAACTTCTCCACGAGCAGCGCCTCTGCGATCTGTTCCGCCTCTTCGGCCGACGGGACGGCTGTCATGATGGTGGCGATGTCCGTCACGAGCTTAACTCCGGTAGTCGCCGTTGATCTCCACGTAGCGCTTGGTGAGATCGCAGGTCCACATGGTGGACGAGGCGCGCCCGACGCCGACGTCGACGGTCACCTCAAGCTCGGCGTTCTTCATATAGGCGCTCATCTTCGCTTCGTCGTAGGTGGGCGAGATCAGGCCGTCCTGCGCCGCCCACAGGCTTCCGAAGCGGATGCTGAGGGAATCCCGGTCGATGGGCTCGTCGGCCCGGCCCACGGCCATGGTGATGCGGCCCCAGTTGGCGTCCTCACCGGCGAAGGCGGTCTTCACCAGCGGGCTCTCGCAGATGGTGCGGGCGATCTTGCGGGCGGAGGCGGCGCTTTCGGCGCCGGTCACGGTCACCTTGATAAACTTGTTGGCCCCCTCCCCGTCGCGGACGAGTTGCTGGGCCAAGTCCATCAGCACGGCTTCCAGCTTCACGCGGAAGTCGGCGAGGCGCTTGTCGCCGGCCCGGCTGATGCGGGGCGCGCCCGACTGGCCGGTGGCGAAGAGCAGGAGGGTGTCGTTGGTGGAGCGGTCGCCGTCCACCGTCACGGCGTTGAAGGTGTTGCGGGTGTAGAGGCTGACCAGGTTCTGCAGCGCCGCCGGCGAGATGGCCGCGTCCGTAGCCACGAAGGCCAGCATGGTGGCCATGTCCGGGGCGATCATCCCCGAGCCCTTGCAGATGCCGCCGATCCGCACGGTGACGCCGTCGATCTTGGCCTCGGCGTAGGCGCCCTTGGGGAAGGTGTCGGTGGTCATGATCCCCTTGGCCGCGCCCGCCCACCCGTCGGCCGTGAGCCGATGCTCGATCTCGGGCAGTCGGGCGGTGATCTTGGCGTCGTCGAGCAGCACCCCGATGACCCCGGTGGAGGCGACCATCACGTCGCGCTGGCGGCAGTCGAAACGCTTGCCCACGCTCGCGGCCACCCGGCGCACCGCGTCGGCCCCCGGCCGGCCGGTGAAGGAGTTCGCGCAGCCGGCGTTCACCACCAGGGCCCGGACGCCCTCGCCGCGGGTGGCCTCGAGGTGGCGCTTGCACCAGTCAACGGGGGCGGAGCCGACGCCGTGGCGGGTGAAGACCCCCGCGCAACTGGCGCCCTCCGGAAAGGTCATGACCAAGAGGTCGTCGCGCTCGTGCTTGTAGAAGCCGGCCCGGCCGGTAGCCATCTCCACCCCGCGGATCGGCGGCATGCGCGGAAACGGCACGGCCAGTGGCGAGACCGGCATTGCGCCCTTGGCCGGCTTGGCCGCGGCAGGCGCCGGAAGGCGATCGTCGAAGGCCCGCGAATTCTTCTCGGCCCGCTTCAGGGCCGCGCGCTTCAGGGCGCTGGTCAGCGGGTCGAAGGCCCGCTCCAGGGTGTGGCCGACCACCTCGGCCGGCTTGGCCTTGGGCTTCGTCTTGGCAGGCTTGCGGGTCATCGGGCGGCTCACGGCGCTTTGGGCGGGGCGGGTACGGTCTTGGGCGCATCGGCGGGTGGCGTGGCCTTGCGCGCGCCTTCGGCCGGGCGATTCAGCGTTTCGATCTTGGCCTTGGAGCGCAGGGTCTCCAAGAGGTCGCGGATGCGGTCATAGGTCAGGAACCGCACAATCTGCGGGCGGGCGGCCTCCAGCGAGATCGGCTCCTCCAGGCGGCGGTCCTCGATTTTCACCAGAGCCAGGCCCCCCTCCACCGGGAAAGGCCCGACGATCTGGCCAGCCTGCGCGCCCCGCAGCGCCGCCTCGTATCCCTCCGGCATGACATCGACCGTGAAATAGCCGAGGTCTCCGCCGTTGAAGCGGGTGGCCGCGTCGCGCGAGCGTTCCATGGCCAGGGCCTCGAAAGAGGCCCCGGAGGCCAGCAGCCGGCGGACGGCCTCCGCCTCGGCCGGCGTCGCCACGACGATCTGCCGGGCGCGGACCTCCTCCGTCCGACGGGCGAGCTTCTGCTGCTCCTGATAGAGGCCCCGGATGTTGTTCTCGTTGACCGCGTCGCCGATCACGCTTTCGACCAGCATATCGCCGAGGATGCGGTCCCGGGTGGCCGCAAGTCGCCGCTGGGCCACAGGCTCCTTGTCGAGCTTGCGCTTGAGCGCCTCGGCGGCGAGCAGCTTCTGGTCGACCACCTCGTCGAGCACCTGGCGGAACTGGTCGGAGGCCGGATCGAAAGGCTCGCCCTCACCGATCAGGCCCTGGGCCACGGCCTCGCGCTTGACGTCCGAGACCCAGATGGTGCGCCCCTCGACCTTGGCGGCGGGCGCATCGCCCCGCTCGGGCGGGCCGGCGTCGCCCCCATCCTGGCCGCAGGCGGCCAACCCCAGCAGCGCCAGGGCCAGGCATGCGGAGCGGTAGGGCCTTGAGGCCGCCATGCGCACATCCTCGAAGGACAGGGACCCGCCTCCGAAGAGGCCGTCCGTCCCTAGCTACTAAAGGCGGCGGATGAAAGCCCGCTCAACGGCCGCAGGCGAGCTCTTGAGGGTGGGCAGGCAGGCCTGACCCGTCGCCGGGCCCGAAGAGGCTGACGAGGATCGCCGCCCAGAGGCCAAGGACAGCCAGGACGTAGCCGGATGAGGGTTGGGTGCGGGACATGGCCTGATCTGCAGGCTTGGCCGGCGGGCGGCAATCGATTAAGCCGCCCGTTATTGTGAGCTGAGATCACATGACGAGAGCTCTTCCGCCCCTGACCGCCCTGCGCGCCTTCGAGGCTTTCGCCCGCGCCGGCTCGATGACCCGCGCCGCCCAGGACCTGGCGATCACCCACGGCGCGGTGAGCCGACAGGTGCGGGCCCTGGAGTTGCGGATGGGCGTGCGGCTGGTGGTGGGGCCGCGCCGCGACCTGCGGCTCACCGAAGCCGGGCAACGGCTGGCCGCCGCCCTTTCCTCCGCATTCGACATGATTGCCGCCGCCCTGCCCGGGGCGGCGCTGGACCGGGAACTGGTGGTCTCCTGCTACGGCACCTTCGCCATGAAATGGCTGATTCCCCGCCTGCCGGGTTTCCTGGATCAGCAGCCCGGCCTGCGGGTCCGGATCCTGGAAAGCTACGCGCCGGTGGATTTCGGGCTCGGCTACCAGGCGGCGATCCGCAGCATCGAGGGCCGGCCGGCCGGCGATTGGCGCTACACGGCGTTCATGCCCAACCACGTGGGCTTGGTGATGTCGGCCGAACTGCTGGCCGAGCAAGGCGGCGACCTGCAGCGGGTCCTTGCCCTGCCCCGCCTGCACTGCGCCTCGTTCCTGGCCGGATGGAGCGAATGGGGGCGTCAGGCGGGGATAGCGCTGCCCCCGTCGCCGATGGATCGGGAATTCGAGCACAATTCCCACATGCTGGAGGCGGCGGCGGCCGGCCTGGGGGTGGGCGTGACCACTTGGTCGTTCGCCGAGCCGGAAGTGCTGCGGGGCCGCCTGGCGGCGCCGTTCGGCTTCGTCACCATCCCCGCCCGCTATCTCTACCTGCGCCCGCGACTGGCCGAAAATCCAGCCGCCGAGGCCTTCGGGCTCTGGCTGCGGGCGGAGGGCGCCAGAGCGCCGCCGCCGCCGGGCCTCACGCTACCGAAGGCCGGGCGCGTTGACACTGGCATGGGCGCTGCTTAAGTCTCGCCCGCCCCAAAAGAGCGCCATTTTCCCGGCAAGCGACGGGTCCCGCCCCCTAGCGCCTGCCCAGACGGACAACCCCATTGAGCATCTTCCAACGGTTCTTCGGTTCTTCCAACGACCGCAAGGTCAAGGCCATGGCGGCCCGGGTGGCGAAGATCGCCGCCCTCGAGCCAAAGGTGAAGGCCCTCTCCGACGACGAGCTGCGGATGCAGACCGAGGTGTTCCGCGACCGCCTGGCGGCCGGGGCGAGCATCGATGATCTGCTGGAGGAAGCCTTCGCGGTGGTGCGGGAAGGCGCGCGCCGGGTGCTGGGCCAGCGCCACTACGACGTGCAGCTGGTGGGCGGCATGCTGCTGCACCAGGGCGGGATCGCTGAGATGCGGACCGGCGAGGGCAAGACCCTGGTGGCGACCGCCCCGGTCTATCTGAACGCCCTGGCCGGCAAGGGCGTCCACGTCATCACCGTCAACGACTACCTGGCCCAGCGCGACTCCGAGTGGATGGGTCAGGTCTACCGGTTCCTGGGGATGAGCGTGGGCGTGATCGTCCACGGCCTGTCCCAGAACCAGCGCCAGGCGGCCTACGCCAGCGACATCACCTACGGCACCAACAACGAGTTCGGGTTCGACTACCTGCGCGACAACCTGGTCTACGACGCCGCCGAGATGGTCCAGCGGGGCCACAACTTCGCGATCGTCGACGAGGTCGACTCGATCCTGATCGACGAGGCGCGCACGCCGCTGATCATCTCGGGTCCCACGGAGGACCGGAGCGAGTTCTACAAGATCATCGACCTGCTGATCAAAGAGCTGATCCTCGACAAGTCGAACTACGACTTCGACGAGAAACAGCGCCAGGTGATCCTGACCGAGGAGGGCTCGGAGCGCATCGAGGAGATGCTGGAGCGGGACGGCCACCTGGCCGAGGATTCCGCCGGCCTCTACGACCCGGCCAACATCTCGGCGGTGCACCACGTCAACCAGGCCCTGCGGGCCAACGTCCTCTACACCCGCGACAAGGACTACATCGTCCGCGCCGGCGAGGTGATCCTGATCGACGAGTTCACAGGACGGATGATGCAGGGCCGCCGGCTGTCGGAAGGCCTGCACCAGGCCATCGAGGCCAAGGAAGGCGCCGTCGTCCAGCCCGAGAACCAGACCCTGGCCTCGGTGACCATCCAGAACTACTTCCGCCTCTATTCCAAGCTGTCCGGCATGACCGGGACGGCCGCGACCGAGGCCCAGGAATTCGCCGACATCTACAAGATGGACGTGGCCGAGATTCCGACCAACCGGCCGGTGGTGCGGATCGACGACGACGACGAGGTCTACCGGACCTCCGCGGAGAAGCACCAGGCGATCATCACCCAGATCGAGGACTGCTATCGCCGGGGCCAGCCGATCCTGGTGGGCACGGTCTCGATCGAGAAGTCCGAGGTGCTGTCGGAGCTGCTCAAGGCCCACAGCCTGGAGATCGACGGCAAGACCGTGGCGGGCATCCCGCACAACGTGCTGAACGCCCGCTACCACGAGCAGGAAGCCCTGATCGTCGCCGACGCCGGCGTGCCCGGCGCGGTGACCATCGCCACCAACATGGCCGGCCGCGGGACCGACATCCAGTTGGGCGGCAACGTCGACATGAAGGTCCTGAAGTGGCGCGAGGACCAGATCGCCGAGGGCGTCGAGGTCACGCCCGAGATTTCCCTGAAGAAGAAGGCCGAGATCGAGGCCGAGGTGGCCGGGCTGAAGGAAACCGCCCTGGCCGCGGGCGGGCTCTATGTGCTGGGCACCGAGCGGCACGAGAGCCGGCGGATCGACAACCAGCTGCGCGGCCGGACGGGACGCCAGGGCGACCCGGGCCATTCGAAGTTCTACCTGTCCTGCGAGGACGACCTGCTGCGGATCTTCGCCGGCGACCGGCTGGATTCGATCATGCGCACCTTCGGGGTCCAGGAAGGCGAGGCGATCACCCACAAGTGGCTGAACAGCGCCATCGCCACCGCCCAGAAGCGCGTCGAGCAGCGCAACTACGAGATCCGCAAGAACCTGCTCAAGTACGACGACGTGGTGAACGACCAGCGCAAGGCCGTGTTCGAGCAGCGCCAAGAGTTCATGGAGGCCGCGGACCTGTCCGACGACATCCGCGAGTTCCGCAACGACACCATCGCCGACTTCGTGAACCGCCACCTGCCGCCCAAGGCCTACGCCGAGCAGTGGGACGTGGAGGGCCTGGACGCCCACGTGCGGACCTATCTCGGGCTGGAGCTGCCGCTGGCCGAATGGGCCGGCGAGGAAGGCATCGCCAACGAGGAGATCGAACAGCGGATCATCCAGGCGGCCGACGCCCGCTCGGCCGAGCGCGACACTTTGGTCGGCGACCACATGCGCAATGTGGAGAAGAGCTTCCTGCTGCAGACCATCGACCTGCAGTGGCGCGAGCACCTCCTGCACCTGGACCACCTGCGCAACGTCATCGGCCTGCGCGGCTACGGCCAGCGCGACCCGCTGAACGAATTCAAAACCGAGGCCTTCTCGCTGTTCGAGAAGCTGCTGGTGGACCTGCGCCAGCACGTGACCCGCTGGCTGATGACGGTGGAGTTCCAGTTCGAGGAGCCGTCCCCGCCGCCGCTCGGCCAGTTCCAGGAGATCCACCTCGATCCCCTGACCGGCGAGAACGTGGCCCAGATGGGAGCCCTGCCGGACGGCCTGCCCGCGGAACAGCGCGCCGCCCTGCCGGTCAGCGCCCTGCCGCAGGGATGGGAGGAGACCGGCCGCAACCAGTCCTGCCCCTGCGGGTCGGGGAAGAAGTTCAAGCATTGCCACGGGGCGTTGGTTTAGGCCCTCCAAGGGACTAGACTTGCGGCATGCCGAAGGTCCTGACCGACATTGACGTAGCGGACTTCCGCGAACGTCTGTGCGCCGCCGCTGAACGGCTGTTCGCCGAGCAGGGGCTGCAGTCGGTCACCATGCGTCAGCTGGCGTCCGAGCTCGGGGTCTCGCCGATGACCCCCTACCGTTACTTTCATGACAAGGACGAGATCCTGGCCGCGATCCGCGCGGCGGCCTTCGAGCGCTTCACCGACACCCTGGAGGGCGCGCGGGCGCAGGGGGTGTCGCTGGGCGAGGCCTATATCGCCTTCGCCCTGGAAAACCCGCCAACCTTCAAGCTGATGTTCGACCTGAACCAGCCTGACATCAGCCGCTATCCGGCCCTGGTCGGCGCCATCGCCCGCTCGCGCGGGCTTTTCGAGCTGTGGCTAAGGGACATGACCGCCGACGGCCCCCTGGACGGCGACCCGGACCGGATCGGCACGATGTTCTGGGCGGCGGCCCATGGGGCGGTGGTGCTGGAGCTGGCCGGAAAGCTGCCGCCCGGCGCCGCGCTGGATCTCCACCGCGCCACCACCGCCACCCTGACGCGGGGCCTCAGGCCTTGATGGCCCGCAGGCCGGTCAGCCGGTCGTAGAGCGGCGGGCGCCCGAACAGCAACATCAGGAACGGGACGGCCATCAGCAGCAGGACCGGGGCCCAGCCGGCGGCCTGCAGCACGGGAAGGGTCGCGCCGGCCTCCACCAGCATCGGGCCCACCGTGCGCATCGCCAGGGGCCAGAATATCCAGGCGAACAGCCAGGCATAGACCAGGATGTTGCGGGCCAGGGCGCGCGGGAAGTCCGGCCGCTCACCCCCCAGACCGATCCTGCGGATCCCCACCGCGCTCTTGCCGGGCGTGGCGCCCGTGGTGGCCTCGAAGGCGGTGAGCGCCAGGAGGAAGACAAACGGATAGAGCCAGTCGAAGGTCACCGGCTCGATGGGCGCGCCATCCCTGTCCACCGGCTGGAAGACGCGGGCGGAGAAGACGTTCTCGCCCTGCTGGGCTTCCAGGGTCAAGGACACGAAACGACCGCTCTCGAAGCCCAGGAACACCCGCCGGCAGAGCATCGCCTCCACCGGCCTGGAGCTCTGGGCGGCGATCGCCGCCTGGGCCTTGGCCGCCACGGCCGCCGGAATCTGCACGAGGGCGGCGCAGCTGGTGGCGGGCTGGAAGGTGGGCGCGCGCACCACCCCGTTGGAGCCGAAATAGAGCGCCACCGAGATGAGGCTGGCCGCGGCCACGAACAGCACCCCGTCGATCCAGGCTGCCGCGATGCGCCGCCAGATCATTCCCCCGGTTTCCTCGGCCATACCTGTCACTCCGCGACAGGCGGAGCTTGACCGGCGTCGCGTCATCCGTCGAGGCTCCTTTGCAGGAGAGCCCATGACCCCGCGCTACGATTTCGCCTCGGACAACACCGCCCCGGCCGCGCCGGAAGCGATGGCGGCGCTGGCGGAGGCCAACACCGGCTTCGCCTCGGGGTATGGGACCGATGCGGTCACCGCCGAGGCCGCCGACCTGGTGCGCGGGTTGCTGGATTGCGAGGCCGAGGTCCGGTTCGTGGCCTCGGGCACGGCCGCCAACGCCCTCAGCCTGGCCGCGCTCTGCCGGCCGTTCGAGGCGGTGCTGGCCCACGAGCACGCCCACGTCTGCACCGACGAGACCGGGGCGCCTGGGCTGTTCGGCCAGGGCATGGGGCTGATCCGCCTGCCCGGGGCCTCGGGCCGCATCGACCCGGCCGCGCTGCAGGCCGCCCTGGAGGCGCCCGACGTCTCCCATCGTCAGTCGCCGGCGGCGCTCTCGCTGACCAACGCCACCGAATTCGGGACCGTCTATGACACCGCCGCGTTGAAGGTGCTGATCGCGCCGGCCCGGGCCGCCGGCTGCGGAGTCCACCTCGACGGCGCCCGGCTCGCCAATGCGGCGGCGGCCGGCTTCGATCTCAAGGCCATCGCGGGGCTGGGAGTCGACCTGCTGGTGCTGGGCGGGACCAAGGCCGGCATGCCGCCCACCGAGGCGGTGGTGATCCTGGACCGCGCCCTCGCCCGCCGCTTCGACGCTCGGCTGAAACAGGCCGGCCAGCTGCCCTCCAAGGGCCGGTTCTACGCGGCGCCGTTCGTCGGCATGCTGCGGGACGGCGCCTTCGTCCGCCGCGCCGCCCACGCCAACGCCATGGCCCGCAAGCTGGCGGCGGACTGCCCCTTCCCGGTCCTGCACCCGGTGGAGGCCAACGGCGTCTTCGTGGAGATGGACGAGGCGGCGCTGGGGCGGCTGCGCGAGCGCGGATGGTTCGCCTACCGCTTCCTCGACGGCAGCGTGCGGTTCATGTGCTCCTGGGCAACCACCGAGGGTTCGGTTGCGGAACTCTCTTTTGAGTTGAAATCAATCCGTTAGAACCTGAATAACGGTCAACTTTACCGCGAGTCAACCGCGAGTGTGACACCTGAGCAACGGGCGGAAGCATCGGGTCGCGCGACGCGTGCCCGACGATCCGCCGCAATTGCTAAGGCGCTCACCCGCGCGACGGAACCAACCATGCCTGCATGCCGGACTCTCCTGCGTCTTGTCCTTCTGTCCTCGGCCGCGGTTCCGGCCGTCGCCGGCGCGCAGGCCCCTGCGGTGGAGGAGATCGTCGTCACCGGATCGCGGATTCCGCGGCCGAACCTCACGGCCGTACAGCCGCTGCAGGTGATCCAGGGCGAGCGTCTCGACCAGCGCGGCTTCATCAATCTCGCCGACGCCCTGAACGAGGAGCCCACCATGGGTGTCCCGGTCAGCCCGATCAGCGACCAGGCGACGTTCGGAACGGGCCGCAACTTCGTCAACCTGAACAACCTCGGGTCCAACCGCACCCTGGTGCTGGTCAATGGCCGGCGGTTCGTGGGCGGCAATCCGGCCTCCATCTTCACCGGCGCGCCCGCCGGAGAGCAGGTCGACCTCAACCTCATGCCCACGGCCTTCGTGGAGCGGATCGAGATCGTCCAGGCGGGCGGCTCGGCGGTCTATGGATCGGACGCGGTGGCCGGGGTGGTCAACATCGTGACCCGCAGCGCCTTCGACGGCCTGGAAGCGGACGTGCGCTATGGCCAGGCCGACGGCTACGACGACTGGCGCGGACGCCTGGCGGCCGGCCGGACGTTCGGCCGGCTCAATCTCATGGCGTCCTACGAGTACAGCCGGACCTCGGCCCTGTCGTTCGCCGACCGGGACTTCGGCGCCGAGCAACTGGCGTTCGCCGCCAACCCCGCCAACACCAGCGCCAGCGACAACGTCCCCGGGGCGATACTGATCGCCGACCGGCGGATCCCCGAAACCACCCTGGGCGGCCTGCCCTTCCGCCTGGCGGCGGGCGCCAATCCGGTGCAGCCGCTCACCATCCTGTCCTCGACGGGCGCCCGGGTGTCCGCCCAGTTCGGACCGGGCGGCGCGCTGATCCCCTACGATGCCGGCCGGTTCTACCAGAGCGGAACGGCGAGCGGCGGCGAAGGCCTGGACCTGGCGCCCTTCACCAGCCTCGTCGCGCCGGTCGAGCGCCACGTCGCGACCGGCTTCGCCACCTACAATTTCAGCGAGAATGTTCGGGCGAAGGCGGAATGGACCTACGCCAAGGTCAATTCCAGCGAGGCCTTCAACCAGCCGATCATGAACGCCCCTGTCCTGTCGGGAACGTCCAGCTTTCTGACGCTGTCGACCTCAAACCCCTTCCTGCCGGCGGCAAGCCGGGCGGCGATCCTCGCCCAGCCGACGCCGCTCACCCCCGATCCCCGCGCGCCGGGCGAGGTGGTGTTCCAGTTCTCCCGCACTTCCCCGGAGCTGGGGACCAACGGCGTACGCTCGACCTCGGAAACCTTCCGCGGCCTGCTGGCCCTGGAGGGCGACTTCGAAGTGGCCGCCCGTCCGGGCTTCTGGAACCTGTCCTACAACCAGGGTCAGATCGAGGGGCGCTTCAGTTCGTCCAACATCAACCAGGTCCGGTTCACTCAGGCCGTCGACGTGATCCGCGATGCGGCGGGGGCTCCGGTCTGCCGCGACGTCACGGCCCGCGCCGCTGGCTGCGCCCCGCTCAACCTGTTCGGCCAGGGCGCGCCCAGCGCCGCGGCGCTGGCCTGGATCGGCGTCGACTTCGTGACGGATTTCAAGATCCTGCAGACGGTCTACGAGGCCAACGCCGGGCTGGACGTCGCGCAGTTGCCGGCCGGCCCCTGGCAGGTCGTGGCGGGCTTGGAGGCCCGTTACGCCAAGTCGGATTTCAGCCCGAACGAGGCCCAGCGCGGCGGCGTGGGCCGCCAGGCCGCCATCACCTCCACCACCGGCAAGTTCGACACCCAGGAACTCTATGTGGAGACCCGCGTGCCGCTGCTTGGGGGCGACGTGACGCTGCCGCTGGTCGAGCAGCTAGAGGTCGAGGGCGCCTGGCGCGCCATCGACCACTCACGGGCGGGCAAGGACCATGCCTGGAGCATGGGTGGTCGCTGGACCCCGACGAGCGGCATCACTTTCCGAGCCCAGCGGGGCCGCTCTTTCCGCGCCCCGGCGGTGACCGAGCTGTTCCTGCCGCGTGCGACCGTGTTCCATTCCGGCGTCATCGATCCGTGCGACGCGCGCAACATCGGCGGCGGGCCCAGCCCCACCGCGCGACGGGCCAATTGCGAAGCGGCCTTCCAGGCCCTGGGGCTGCCGACCGGCTTCCAGCTCACGGCCCAGACCACCAACCCAGCCGGCACCAATGAGGGCAACCCGAACCTCGAGAATGAAACGGCGCGCCAGTGGTCCGCCGGCGTCGTCGTCCAGCCGCACCCGGTCCCCGGCCTTGAGTTCACCTTCGATTGGACGGAAGTGCGGATCACCGACGCGATCAGCGCCTTCACCCTGACCAACGTCCTGCAGGCCTGCTACGACGGTGGCGACCCGGCCGCCTGCTCGCGCTTCCAGAGGGGCCGGGCGGCCCTGACCGTCGCCACTCGCCGGGGCCAGGTGCTGGCGACCGGCGAGGCCGTGGGTGACGGATCGACCGCCGCCGGCGCGGCGACCAGCTACGTGAACGCCGGCTATGTGGACTTTCAGGGCTTCACGGCGGCGGCCAAGTACGGCGCCGACCTTGGCCCCGCGCGCCTGGACTTCGATCTGCAGGTGGTGCGCCTGAAGCGCCTTGAGACCTCGATCAACGGCCTGGGCTCGGATCTCAACCGTGACCAGGGCGAGATCGGCGCCCCCAAGTGGCGGTGGAAACTGGAGAGCGCCGCCGAGATCCAAAACCTGCGCCTGCTGTGGGTGACGAGCTGGATCGGCGCCTCGCGCTTCAACAACGACTTCACCTTCGAAGGGCGCTATCCGCTCGGCGTGGACGACTACTTCCTGCACGACGCCGCTGTGAGCTACGACCTGGACGCGCCGGGCCTCGGCCTTCGAAGCGTCCGCGCGCAGGTCGCGGTCCGCAACCTGTTCGACAAGGCCCCGCCCTACGGCGCGGTCAATCCGGACGCGCGGGCCACCGCGGGCACCTACGACGCCCTCGGCCGCTACGTGCAGGCCAGCCTTACCGCGCGGTTCTAGGCTTCACGCCCGATGGCGTAGAAGCGCTCGGCCCGGCGCGCGCGGAGGGTCTGGGCGTCGAGGCCCTGCAGGGCCTTCAGCTCCTCCTCGAGGACGTCGGCGACGTTGTTCATCGCGGTCTCGGGATCGGAATGGGCGCCGCCCGGGGGTTCGGGAATGATCCGGTCGACGATCTTGCTGCGCAGCAGGTCCTGGGCGGTGATCTTCATGGCCTTGGCGGCCTCGCCGGCGGTCTTGGCGCCGCGCCAGAGGATCGAATTGGCGCCCTCCGGAGCGATCACCGAATAGATCGCGTGCTCCAGGATCAGCACCCGGTTGGTCCCGGCGATGGCGATGGCGCCGCCCGAACCGCCCTCGCCGCTGATCACCGCGACGTTGGGCACATTGAGGGTCAGGCACTTCTCGGTGGAGCGGGCGATGGCCTCGGCGACGCCGCGCTCCTCGCTGGCCACGCCAGGATAGGCGCCGGCGGTGTCGATGAAGCTGATCACCGGCAGGCCGAAACGCTCGCCCAGCTCCATCAGGCGGATGGCCTTGCGGTAGCCCTCGGGCCGGGCGTAGCCGAAATTGTGCTTCACGCGGGTGACGGTGTCGCGGCCCTTCTCGTGGCCCATCACCACCACCGGCATGCCGCGGAACCGGCCCAGCCCGCCCATGATCGCCTGGTCGTCGGCAAACTTGCGGTCGCCCCGAAGCTCCTGGAAGTCCTCGATCAGGGCCTCGGCGTAGTCCACGAAGTGCGGCCGGTCGGGATGTCGGGCGACCTGGGTCTTCTGCCAGGCGTCGAGATTGGCGTAGGCCTCCCGGCGCATCTCCTGCGCCCGGGCGCGCAGCGCCTCGATCTCGGACTCGAAGGCGCCGGAGGCGGCCGTTTCCGAGAGCTTGGAGAGCTCCTCGATCTTGGTTTCGACGTCGGCGATGGGACGTTCGAACTCAAGGTAGTGCGCGGGCATCTGAAGGGGATTTCCAGGTGGTCGGGGAAGCTGGCGGAAACTAGTGCGTGACAGCCGGAAGTGGAAGCCGGTTCCGGCGCCCGTCACGCGCCAGACTTTTGAAGTCGAGCCTTTTCATCCGGTTCGGGTGGTTCCACCCGAACCGGAAAGGCTCGACGCGCGAACCAACAACCTCACAAGTCGGGAACCCTACGAGGCGTCGCCCCCTTCTGCGCCCATGGGAAAGGTGCTGCGGGACAACGGCCTGACGATTGTTCTCATGGGCCTGTTCCTGGCCAGCTTCGTCGGGCAGGTGTTTTCCGGCCTGGGGGTGGAGAACGATTTCCGCCAGGAACACGGCCAGGCCGCCGTAGCGCTCGGGGCCTACCTGACCGGCGGCCCGTTCCTCTCCAGCGTGTTCGAGAACTGGGAGAGCGAGTTCCTGCAGATGTGGGCGTTCGTCATGCTGACCGCCTACTTCTTCCAGCGCGGCTCGCCGGAATCCAAGGACCCCGACAAGCAGGCCCCACAGGATCGTGATCCGGCCCTGGACGCGCGCAAGGCCGGCGCCCCCTGGGCGGTGCGGGCCGGCGGGCTGATCCGAATGCTCTACGGCCATTCCCTGGGGCTGGCCATGCTGGGCCTGTTCCTGGTCTCGTTCGGGCTCCACTGGCTGAACAGCACCCGCCACGCCGTCGAGGAGGCCCTCCTTCACCACGAGGCGGCGCCCAGCATGCTGGGCCACCTGGCGAGTCCGGAATTCTGGTTCGAATCCTTCCAGAACTGGCAGAGCGAGTTCCTCTCCACCGCGGTCCTGGTGGTGCTGGCCATCTTCCTGCGCGAGCGCGGATCTCCCGAGAGCAAGCCCGTGGCGGCGCCGCATCGGGAGACGGGAACCGACTGATCCGATGCAACTTCACCGGCCGAAGGGGGTTTGTAGGCCGATGCGCGCGGAACCCGCGATGACACCGCACCGCGCGCGCTGAGGAGAATTGGAGCTACCGATGAACACCTTCTTGAAAGCCGGGATGGTTTCGGCGCTGGCCCTGGCGACGACTGCGCCTGCCTTCGCCCAGTATTACCAGCCCACCCCCGACTACCAGCGCCAGCAGCGCGAGTACGAGAACCAGTACGGCAACTACGAAGCCAATCGGCAAAACTACGAAGCCAACCGGCAGAACTACGAAGCCCGGCGCGAGGGCTACCAGGTTTCCGCCGCCCAATATCAGGAGGCTCGCCGCGACTACGACCGCAGGCTCGCCCTGTGGGAGCGCGAGCGCGCCCGTTATGACGCCCGCTACGGCTACGGCGCCTATGCCCGCCGCACCGCTCGCCCGATCTGGGATGACGCCTACTGGGCGCGCGCTTACCCGTCTGCCCCTTACGCGGGCACCTATGGAAACAACGTCGCCTACACGAGCTGTAAGAACAACTCGAGCGTCACGGCCGGTGTGATCGGCGCCCTGATCGGCGGCGTGCTCGGCTCCAACGTGGCCGCCCGCAACGCCCGCACCGAGGGCGCCGTGCTGGGCGCGGTGGTCGGCGGCGCGATCGGCGCCGGCGTCGGCAACGCCAACGACAAGTACAAGTGCGACGATCGCGGTCCGTACTTCAGCTACAACGAGACGGTGCCCTATCGGGAAAGCCGTTCGTGGCGCTACGGCACGCGTGACAACGCCTACTACACCAACCAGCGCTGCCGCCTGGCTCCGGCCCCGGTGGACAGCTACGGCCGCGACTACCGCTACGTCCGCGTCTGTCCGGACGTCGCCGGCCGCTACCGGATCACCGGCTAAAACGCCTCAACCTCCCCCGCATCGCGGGGGAGGTGTCGCGAACGCGACGGAGGGGCGCTGCCGGCGCACTGCCCAACGCCCCACCACCGCTTCGCGGTCTCCCTCCCCAGTTCGCACGGGGGAGGTTTCTTTTGCGCGCTATTTCCTACGCCCCAGCGGATGCTTGGTCGCCACCACCTCGGCCAGGCGGTCGGTGGCCACGTGGGTGTAGATCTGGGTGGTGCCGATGTCGGCGTGGCCCAGGAGGGTCTGGACGACGCGCAGGTCGGCGCCGCCCTCCAGCAGATGCGTCGCGAAGGCGTGCCGCAGGACGTGCGGGCTGACACGGGCTGGGTCGATCCCCGCGTCCCTGGCGGCCTCGTCCAGCAACTGGCCGACGCGGCGGGGGGTCAGGCGGCCGGCGCGGCCTCGGGAGGGGAACAGCCAGGGGTTCGGCGCGCCCTTCGGCAGGAAGACGTCACGAACCTGCAGATAGGCCTTCACCGCCTCCCGCGCGGCCGCGTTGAGCGGCGCCAGCCGCTCCTTGCCGCCCTTGCCCTTGACCATCAGATAGGCCGGGTCGCGCGCCAGGGCGGCGAGCGTCAGCCCGGTGAGCTCGGAGATCCTGAGGCCCGAGGCGTAGGCAAGCTCCACCATGCAGGCGAGCCGAACCCCCTGGGCGCCGTCCCGGGCCGCCGCGGCGGCGATCAACCGCTCCACCTCGGCCCGGCTGAGGACCTTGGGCAGGGACCGCCCCTTGCGCGGGGCCTCGACGCGCCTCGATGGATCGTCGGCGCGCCAGCCCTCTCCCATCACGAAACGATAGAACTGCCGCACGGCGGCCCGGCGGCGGGCGGCGGTGGCGGGCGACAGGCCCCGGGCGCCCAGGGCGTCGAAATAGGCTTCGATGTCCTCGGCCGCGGCTGTGGCGAGGTCCTGGCCGCGGCCGCCCAGGAAACCGGCGGCGTCGCTGAGGTCGCGGCCGTAGGCGGTGAGGGTGTTGCGGGCGGCGGCCCGCTCCACCGACATCATCTCGAGGAAGGCTTCGACCCAGCCCCCGCTGGAGCCGGTCATCGAAGCGCCGCCAAGCCTTCGAGGATGAAGAACGCGGCGTCGTCCGTCAGGCCGACACGCGCGAGCGCCGCCGCAAGGCGGGCGCGATCGCCCACCCCGAGCCCCGTGGGCCCGGCCTCGGCAACGGCCCACAGCACCACCAGGGCGGTCTCGCCGACGGCCCCGTCGGCCACGGCCCGGTCGAGCGCCAGCCCGCGGCCGGCCGGCATGCGGCCCGCCGGCCCGGTGAGGCGGGCGAGCGCGGCGTTCGAACGGTTTGCGGATCGGTCCACCGCCCCCATCAGGACCTCGACCGAGTCGGACATCGACCCGTCGGCGGGCAGGGGCGACGGCGGGGGAAACGGCTCGGATGGCGGCGCGAGCGCGGCGGCCACCGCCGGCGCGGGCTTCGCCGCGGCCAGATCGAGGGTGAGGGCGCGCGAGAGGGCGAGGTCGAGGCCGTTCCGAAGCGACGGCGCGCCCGGAGGAGTATTGTTCAGCCGGGCGGCCATCAGGCGCCCGAAAATGGCGTCGCGGGCCTGGCCCTGGGCGAGTTCCAGGGTCAGCGCGGCCGCCGTGGTCTCGCCCGCTCGGGCCTGGCAAAAGGTCCGCAGGCGCAGCCAGTAGGTCTGGGTCCGGCCCTCCGCCAGACCCTGGGCCAGGGTGCAGGCGCGGTCCTCGTCACCAGTCAGCAGGGCGGCCTCGGCGGCTGCTTCGGCCAGGGCCGGACTACGCTCCAGGCCCGGCGCGCGCGACAGGATGGCTACGGCCGCCTGGGGATCGCCCAGGGCGACCAGGGCCTTGGCGCGGGCGGCCGCCAGCTCGACGTCGAAGCCTGTGATCCCGGCCGGCCCCGAGGCCCCGGTGGCCAGCACCCGCCGGGCCAGGCGATTCGCCGCCGGCGACAGCGGCCTGGCGGCCAGCAGCGGCAGCACCGCTCGGAGCACCTCCGGCGAGGCGCCACGCCACAGGGTGGCGGGCAGGCCCGTCTCGCGGCCTTGCGAGGAGAAGGCGTCGGGGGCGGCAAGAGCGGCGACCCCGACGTCCTGCGCCTTCGCGGGAAGGGCCAGGAGGGGCAGGGCGAGGAAGGCGGCGAAGAGAAAACGCAGCATCGGCGGAGCATACTTTGGGCGGGACGTTGGCGCGAGGGCTCGGGGTCGTGCTAAAGCCACGCCGTTCATGGACCGCTACGAACCGTTGCGCCGCCGCACCATCGCCCTCGTGGGCCTGATGGGCGTGGGGAAGTCGAGTGTCGGCAAACGGCTGGCGAGCGCCCTCTCCCTGCCTTTCCGCGACGCGGACAACGAGGTCGAGGCGGCGGCCGGCCGCTCGATCCCCGATATCTTCGGCGACCTTGGCGAGGATGCTTTCCGCGATGGCGAGCGGCGGGTGATCGCCCGCCTGCTGGACGACCCCCCTCACGTGCTCGCCACCGGCGGCGGGGCCTTCGTGAACGAAGAGACCCGTGCGCTGATTAAGGGAAAGGCCATCTCGGTCTGGCTGAAGGCCGACCTGGCGGTGCTGGCGCGCCGGGTCTCGCGCAAGGACAACCGTCCGCTGCTGGCCGGCCGCGAGCCGATCGAGGTGCTGCAGGCCCAGGCCGAGGCGCGCTATCCGATCTACGCCCAGGCCGATATCACGGTGGAGACGGCGGACGCGGCCCACCAAGTGACGGTCGATCAGGTGATAAGGGCCCTCGCCGCCCATCTAGGAGAGCCGGCGGAATGAGCCAGGATATCGCCGTGGGCCTCGGCGCCCGGGCCTACGAGGTCAAGGTGGGGAACGGCCTGCTGGATCGGGCCGGGGCGCTGATCGCGCCCTTCACCCGGCGCGGCCGCACCGCCGTGGTCAGCGATGAAACCGTCTGGGCGCTGCACGGCGAGCGGCTGACCGCCGCGCTGCGGGCCGGCGGGCTCGACGCGCTGCCGATCGTCGTGGCGCCCGGCGAGCAGACCAAGAGCTTCGAGGGGCTAGCCGACCTCAGCGACCGGTTGCTGGCGCTCGAGCTGGACCGCGGAGACGTGGTGACCGCCTTTGGCGGCGGCGTGGTGGGCGACCTCACCGGCTTCGCGGCGGCGATCTACAAGCGCGGCGTCGATTTCGTGCAGATCCCCACCACCCTGCTGGCGCAGGTGGATTCCTCGGTGGGCGGCAAGACCGCCATCGACACGCCGCGCGGCAAGAACCTGATCGGCGCCTTCCACCAGCCGCGCCTGGTGCTGGCCGACCTTGCGGTGCTCGCCACCCTGCCGCCCCGGGAGATGCGGGCCGGCTACGCCGAGGTGATCAAGTACGGCCTGCTGGGCGACCTCGGCTTCTTCGAGTGGCTGGAGGCGGAAGGCGCGGCGGTGCTGGCCCGCGAGCCGGCGGCCCTGAGCCGCGCGGTGGCGCGTTCGGTGGAGATGAAGGCCGAGATCGTCGCCGAGGACGAACGCGAACAGGGTCGCCGGGCCCTCCTGAACCTCGGCCACACCTTCGCCCACGCCCTCGAGGCCGAGACCGGCTATGGGGACGCCCTGCTGCATGGCGAAGCCGTCGGGCTGGGCATGGCGCTGGCCTTCCGCTTTTCCGCCGCGCAGAGCCTGTGCCCGGGTCAGGACGCCGAGCGCGCCGTCCGCGCCCTGGCCGCCGCCGGCCTACCGACGGCGCTTTCCGACATTCCGGGCCATCCCTTCTCCGCCGCCGCCCTGGTCAGCCATATGGCGCAGGACAAGAAGGCCGAGGGCGGCAGGCTGACCTTCATCCTCGTGCGGGGTTTGGGCGAGGCGTTCACCGCCAAGGACGTCGCCCCGGAGCCGGTCCGTGACTTCCTGGTCGCCGAAGGGGCCAAGCCATGATCTGGGCGCTGATCGCGGGCCTCGCGCCCACGCTCGTCTTCCTTTTGACCCTGTCGGCCCTGATCTCGGCCGCGGAGACCTCGATGACGGCGGCGAGCCGCGGCCGGCTGCATCAGCTCGAGCGCGACGGCGACCGCGCGGCCCGGCGGGTCAACCGGCTGATCGCCAACCAGGAGACTATGATCGGGGCGATCCTGCTCTCCAACAACGTGATCAACATCGGCGCCGCAGCCCTGACCACCCAGGTGCTGTCTGTGGTCTTCCCAGGCGCCATGGGCGCGGTGGTGGCGACGGTGGTGATGACCGTGCTGGTGGTGATCTTCTCAGAGATCCTGCCCAAGACCCTGGCCATCGCCCGGGCCGACGACGTGGCCAGGGCCCTCTCCCTGCCGACCTACTGGGTGGTGCGGATCTTCGGGCCGATCGCCAACGGCGCCCAGTGGATCGTGCGCCACACCCTGCGCCCCTTCGGCATCCGCCTGGACATGGGCACCGACGTGCTGGCGGCCCACGAGGAGATCCGGGGCGCGGTGGAATATCACCACTCCGAGGGGCTGGTGGAGACCCGCGACCGCTACATGCTGGGCGGGGTGCTGGACCTGGGCGAAATGACCGTCGGCGAGGTGATGGTCCACCGCCGAAGCATCGAGATGATCGACGGCGAGCTGAAGCCGCGCGAAATCCTGGCCGAGGCCCTGGAGGCCGGCCACACCCGCATACCGATCTATCGCAGCGAGCCGGAGAACGTGGTGGGCGTGCTGCACGTCAAGGACCTGCTGTCGGCCATCGTCCGGGCGGACGGGGACATCGACGCGATCCGGCCCGACGAGCTGTTCCGCGACCCCTGGTTCGTCCCCGAGACCACGACGCTGAAGGACCAGCTCGCCGCCTTCCTCAAGCGCCAGAACCACTTCGCCCTGGTGGTGGACGAATACGGCGCCATCGAGGGCCTGATCACCCTGGAGGACATCCTTGAGGAGATCGTCGGCGAGATCGAGGACGAGCACGACGTGGCCCCGGCCGGGGTCAAGGCGTCCGAAGACGGCTCGGTGTCAGTGGAGGGCTCGGTCACCATCCGCGATCTCAATCGCGCCATGGACTGGAGCCTGCCGGACGAGGAGGCGGTCACGGTGGCGGGCCTGCTGATCCACGAGGCTCAGCGCATCCCGGACGTAGGGGAGGCCTTCGCCTTCCACCGGCACCGGTTCAAGGTCGAGGCCCGCAAGGGCAACCAGATCACGCTGCTGAAAATCTCGGCGCCCGCCAAGCCGGTTGAGGACTGAGCGGAACCATGGTCAAGGTTGTAGCGTTGGGATGGCTGTAGCCATCGGGGGGCCGCTGACGCGCTTGGCCAGCCTATTCACTTACCGTTCAACTTGACTCGCCCACTGAAGTCGGGGTTTCGGAAGAAGTCCGCCCTGTCCCCCGCATCGGAGCCGCTGAATGACCGACCCCGCGAGCCTCCAAGGCCTGCGCGTCCTCGTAGTGGAGGACGAGATGATGGTCTCGATGCTCATCGAGGACATGCTGACCGATCTCGGCTGCATAGTCGTGGGACCGGCTTCGCGCCTGGACGAGGCCATGGCGCTGGTGGAAGAGGCGCAGATCGACTGCGCGGTGCTGGACGTGAATCTGGGCGGCCAACCGATCTTCCCTCTGGCCGACGTGCTGCGCGAGCGGGGCGTGAGCTTCGCTTTCGCCACCGGCTATGGCGATGCGGGCCTGCGCGAGGCGGACCGGGGCTCTCCGGTGCTGCAGAAGCCGTTCCGGGAAGGCGACCTGGCCCGGATCCTCACCGACCTGCGCGCCGCCGCCCAGGCCTGATCACAATCCCTGCGCCATCATCGCCGCCATCACCTTCTCGGGGGTGATGGGGTAATCGCGGATCCGCGCCCCGCAGGCGTTGTAGATGGCGTTGGCCACCGCCGAGCCCGAGCCGGCTATGCCCAACTCGCCGACCCCCTTGATCCCCATCGGGTTGGCCTTGTCGTCGGCCTCGTCGAGCATGATGGCCTCCAACTCGCCGATGTCGGCCTGCACCGGCACCATGTACTGGGCCAGGTCCGGATTCACGAAGGACCCGTAGCGGGGGTCCACCGCCGCCCCGTCGTGCAGGGCGTGGGAGACGCCCCAGATCATCCCGCCGGTGAGTTGGCTGCGGGCGGTCTTGCGGTTGAGGATGCGGCCGGCGGCGAACACCCCCAGCATCCGGCGCACCCGCGTCTCGCCGGTCACCGGATCGACCGCCACCTCCACGAAGTGGGCGCCGTAGGTGTGCTGGCTCCAGTCGCGCATGTCGGAGGGCGGGTTGATCTCGCCTTCGACGGTCAGGCCCTCCGGAGCGGCGCGCGCGATCAGGGCGGCCAGGCGTTCCGAGCGGTTGCCGACCGCCACCACGCCCCCGAGGATCGTCACCTGCTCCGGATCGGCGCCGTGCAGGGGTGAGCCGGGATCGCCGGTCCCCAACTCTCCTATCGCCTTCCTGAGGTTCATGCCGGCCGCGAACGCCGCCGAGCCGGCGGTGGCGGCCCCGAACTGCCCGCCCGAGCCCGGCGTCGGGGCGAACTCGGAATCGCCGATCTCGACGCGGACGTCCTCCAGCGGCACGCCGACGGTCTCGGCGGCGATCTGGGCCAGGACCGTGTAGCTGCCGGTGCCGATATCGGTCATTCCCTGGCGCACGGTGACGACACCGGAGACATCGAGCGAGAAGGTGGCCTTGGCCGGCAGCAGCATGTTCCCCCGGATCGCGGAGGCCATGCCCATGCCCACCAGCCAGCGGCCGTCGCGGACCTGGCCGGGCTTTGGGCTGCGCCGGTCCCAGCCGAACATCTGGGCGCCCTCCCTCATGCACCGGGTCAGTTGGCGGATGGAGAACGGCTTGCCGGTTTCCGGATCGACGTCCGGCTCGTTGCGGAGCCGCAGCTCCAGAGGGTCGAGGCCGAGCCGTTCGGCCAGCTCGTCCATGGCGCACTCCAGAGAGAGCATGCCCGAGGCCTCGCCCGGGGCCCGCATGGCGCCGGCCATGGGCAGGTCGAGCCGCACGAGGCGGTGGCCGGTCAGCCGGTTCGGCGCGGCGTAGAGGCTGCGGGAGAAGTTCGAGGCCCGTTCCCAGAACTTCCCCTCGCGGTCGGTGTGGGTGACGGTGATCATCGACATGCCGGTGAGCCGCCCGTCGGGGCCGGCCGCCAGCCGCACGCGCTGGGAGGTGGCCGGCCGGTGGCAGGTCCCGTGGAACATGTGCTGGCGCGAAAAGGCGATCTTCACCGGTTGGCCGAGCTCGCGGGACGCGAGGGCCGCCAGCACCAGGTCTTCGTAGAACGGCCCCTTGCCGCCGAACCCTCCGCCCACGTAGCGGCTGCGCAGCAGGACGTCGTCACGGTCTATCCCCAGGGTATTGGCCAGGCCCGTCTGGGTCAGGCGCACCATCTGGGCGGAGGTGTGGACCACGCACTTGCCGTCCTCCCACCAGGCCAGGGTGGCGTGCGGCTCCATCTGGCAGTGGATCTGGATGGGGGTGTCCCAGGTCTCGTCCAGGCGCACGGGCGCGGCCTCGAAGGCGGTCTCGAAATCGCCCATCCGCACATCGGGCTCGCCGGGCGGGTTGGTCGCATGGGGCGCGGCGGCGGCGAAGTCCACCTCGGCCGGCTCGGTCTCGTAGGCGATCTCTACGAGGTGCGCTGCGGCCTGGGCGTTCTCCAGGGTGTCGGCCACCACCAGGGCGACGGGTTGGCCGAAATGCATCACCCGGTCGGAGCGCAGGGCGGGCCGCGCCACGGGGGCCAGGAACGGGGCGTCGGGGGGCGGGTCCTGCTGGGCGGGGGCGTTCAGGTGGGTCCACGCCAGCTTCACGCCGGGGGCGGCCTCGGCCGCCGTGACGTCCACCCGGGAGACGCGGCCCCTGGGGATCGCGGCGGGGATCATCACGCCGTAGGCCGGCGGCGAGGGCGGCTGGACCTCGTAGGCGTAGGGGGCGGAGCCGGTGACCTTCAGCGGGCCTTCGTAGCGGTCCACTGGCTTGCCGATGATGCCCTGGCGGTTCTCGGTGACGGGATTGGGCGCGGCCCAGTCGCGCACGCTGTTCATGCGAGGCCCCGGGTCTGCTGGATGGTCGCCGCGCCCAAACGCTCGACCAGGGCGACCTTGAAGTCGTTGCGGCCGGCGCTGCGGGCCTGTTCCAGCTCGGCGCGCATGGCTTCGGCGGGGGCGGCGCCGGCGGCCAGGGCGGCCTCGGCCCGCGCCGCCCGCCAGGGCTTCAGCGCCACAGCGCCCAGGGCGATCCGGCCGCCGGCCACCGCCACGCTGGCGAGGCCGCCGGCGAAGGAGGCTCGGTCGCGGGCCTTGCGATAAAGCTGAGCGCCCTCCGGGGGCGGGGGGAGGACGACGGCGGTGATCAGTTCGCCAGCCGCCAGGGTGGTTTCGATGTGGGGGGTCTCGCCCGGCAGCCGATGCAGCTCGTCCAGGGCGAAGGCGCGGGCCTGGGCCGAGGCGCCCAGGGTCTCGACGCGGGCGTCCAGCACCTGCAGGGCCACGGCCATGTCGGAAGGGTAAGCCGCGATGCAGGCCTCGCTGGTCCCGAAGATGGCGGCGTTGCGGTTCAGGCCCTCCAGCGCGGCGCAGCCAGCGCCGGGCCGGCGCTTATTGCAGGGCTTGGTGGTGTCGTAGAAGTAGGCGCACCGCGTGCGCTGGAGCAGGTTGCCGGCGACGCTGGCCTTGTTGCGCAGCTGGGGTGAGGCGCCCGCGACGATGGCCTGGACAAGCACCGGATAGCGCGCGCGCACCCGGGGGTCGGCGGCCACCTGGCTGTTGGTGGCCATGGCGCCGATGGAAAGGCCGCCGTCGGCAGTGTCCTCGATGCGGGCCAGCGGCAGGCGGGAGACGTCGATCAGGTGGGCCGGGGTCTCGATCTGCAGCTTCATCAGGTCGATGAGGTTGGTGCCGCCGGCCAGGAACCGGGCGCCGGGGACCTCGACCGCGGCCTTCACCGCCGAGGCCGCGTCGGCGGCGCGCTCATAGGTGAAGGGCCTCAAACGCCCTCCCCCGCCACGGAGCGGATGGCCGCCACGATCTGCGGATAGGCTGAGCAGCGACAGATGTTGCCGCTCATCCGTTCGCGGATCTCGTCGTCGGTGAGGCGGACCTGGCCCGTGAGATCCTGGGTCTCCTGGCTGGGCCAGCCGGCGGCGACCTCCTCCAGCATCCCCACCGCCGAGCAGATCTGGCCCGGGGTGCAGTAGCCGCACTGGAAGGCGTCTTCGGTGAGGAAGGCGCGTTGCAGGGGATGCAGCGCGTCGGGCGCGCCCAGGCCCTCGATGGTGGTCACCTGGTCGCCGTCGCAGGCCACGGCCAGCGTCAGGCAGGCGTTCACCCGCAGGCCGTTCACCAGAACCGTGCAGGCGCCGCACTGGCCATGGTCGCAGCCCTTCTTCGAGCCCGTCAGGCCCAGCTGCTCGCGCAGGGCGTCCAGCAAGGTGACGCGCGGATCGAGGTCGAGGGACCGTAGCGTCCCGTTGACGGTGAAGCTGGTCCGCAAGGCCCTAGTCCTCGCCGGGGGCGCGCGCCTGCACCGACAGGGCGTGCACCGGTCCGGCGAGCTCCTCCGCCAGGGCGCGGTGGACCATCCGCTGGCGCGCCACCCGCGGCTGGCCGGCGAAGGCGGCCGACACGATGGTCACGTTGAAATGGCTTTCGCCGCCGGGCCTGGCGCCGGCGTGGCCGTGATGGCGGGCGGAATCGTCCTCCACCTCCAGCCGCGTGGGCTGGAACGCCGTCGTCAGCTTGTCGTGGATTGCGTCGAGTATGGCGCCCATCGCTCGCATCTTCAATTCTTGAACGGGAGTTTCTCCCCCCCATACTCGGACCATGCCGGGCGCGTTTCAATACAGGCCGAAATTCGTGGACATCCGAGTCCGTCCTCCCGGCGACGAGGCGGCCGCGAAGGCCGCCGACGTGCACGCCCTGAAGAAGGGCGAGCGCCGCTGCGAGCATCCGGACTGCCTGCGCGTGGCCAGCGCCAGAGCCCCGAAGTCCCGCGACCAGCTGCACGACCACTACTGGTTCTGCCAGCCGCACGCGGCCGAGTACAATCGCAACTGGAACTTCTTCCAGGGTCTCTCCGACGCCGAGGTCCGCCGGCGCCAGGAAGAGGAGCTGAAGACCGGCGGGCGGCCGACCTGGGAGATGAAGGCCGGGCGCACCTCGCGGGAGGCCGCCAGCTTCGCCGGCCGGTTCGCCAAAGGCCAGGGCCAGGGCTACCGCGACTACCACGAGCTGTTCGGGGGCGCGGCGCGCGCCGGCCGGCCGGAGCCCGTCCGCCAGCTGGGCAAGATCGAGCGCAACGCCCTGGCCGACCTCGACCTCGACGACGGCGCGGACGGCGCGGCGATCCGCGGGCGCTACACCGAGCTGGTCCGCCGCCTGCACCCCGACGCCAACAACGGCGACCGCTCCGGCGAGCATCGCCTGCAGCGGGTGATCCGCGCCTATCAGAGCCTGCGCAAGGCGGGAATGGTCTAGCTTAGGTTTGGTCGAGTAACCGACAGTGGGCATCCTGTCCCGAGTCGCGAGTCTGCAACGGTTTCCGACTCCATCATCTGACGACCTTCACAGTTTCGTTTACGCCACGGCCAAGCCGGAAGCGGAACCATTGTTTCATCTTCAAGTTAGGGCGGCTGGACTGTCAGGATGGTCCTGAAAATCTGCCTCCTTCGACTGGGGAAGAAACGATGAAAGACTCGAAACTCACCGCTACCGAGACCGACCGCCGCGCTTTCCTCACCACCGCCGGGAAGTTCGCCGTCGTCACGCCGCCGGCCATGAGCCTGCTGCTTTCCACCACCATGACCTCGCCCGCCATCGCCCAGTCGGGCGCCAGCGCCGGCCCGCCGCGGGGCAATAACGGCAACGGCAACGGCAACGACGTGCCCAAGGGCAACAACGGCGTCGGCAACGGCGAGGACCCGCAACCCCCGGGCAATCCGCCGATCAACGACGGCCCCGGCACCGGTCCCGGCAACCCCGGCAACCGCGGCGGCCCGAACGGCGGCTAACCACACAACGCGACGGACGGGGCGATGATGCTTGCAGACTCTCCAGAGACCGTAAGCTTCGTCCCGCCCGTAGGCGTCCGCCGGCTGCAGGTCGGCGACCAGGTGCTCATCTTCAATGAGGACCGCCAGCAACTCTTCGCGCTGAACGAGACCGCCGACCAGATCTGGCGCGGCTTCTCGGAGGGGGCCGACGCCGAAAAGGTGGCGGCCGGCCTCGCCGAGCACGGCGTTCCGGCCGAGGACGCCCGCCGGTTCGTGGCCGAGGCCGCCGAGGCCTGGACCCAGGGTGGTCACCTGCTGCCCCAGCCGGTGATGGCGGCGCTGAGCCAGCCACCCCGCGCGGCGCGCACCCTTTCCCTCGACGAGATCGGCGTGGTGGTGACCTTCCACGGCCAAGTCACGCCCGAGGTTTCCGACGAGATCTTCGCCCAGTTCTACGGGCCCGCCGCCCTGCCCGGACACTGGCTGGCGGTGGTGGGACATGGCGGCCGCTTCTTTTTCCTGCGGGACGGTCGCCCCGTCGCGGTCACCGACGAGTCCCGGCTCGCGTCCGAACTCAAGGCCCAACTCACCGACCTCTACGCCAACGGCTTCCGCAGCGGCTTTCTGGCCCATGGAGGCCTGCTGACCCGGAATGGACGCACGGTGTTTCTCAGCGGCGCGCCGGGCGCGGGGAAGACCACCCTCACCCTGGCCCTCGCGGCGGCCGGATGGGCCTTCTGCGGTGACGATATCGTCCGGGTCCACGCGGACGGGCTGGTCCGCGCCATGCCTTTCGCCGCCGCGGTGAAATCCGGCGCCTGGGAGCTCCTGGAGCCGTTATGGCCCGAGGTCGGCGACCTGCAGGCCTGGGTGCGCAGCGACGGCCAGATCACGCGCTACTTCCTGCCGCCGAACCGCGCCGACCGCGAGGCGAGACCGCTCGACGGCTTCGTTATCCTGGCCCGCGAAGCCGGCGCGGCCCCGCGCCTGGAGCTCGTCGAACCTGCGGCCGCCCTGGCGGTGCTGCTGGAGAGCGCCTACGCCGCCGGCCGGGGCCTGGAACCCGGGATCCTGGAGGCGGTCGCCGGTCGGCTCGGCGCGGTGGTCTGTCGGCGGCTGGTCTACGATGATCTCACCCAGGCCGTGCAGGCGATGGAAGGCCTGTTCGATGTCCCGTCTTAAGGCGCTCACCGACCTCGCCGCCGCGTTGCGCGGGGCGGAGGATCCACGGACGGACTGGATGGGCGTCATAGCGTTGGCCAATCAGGCGCTGGTGACGCCAGCGATCCATGCCGCCGCCCTGCGCGCGGGGACCGTCGAGGCGCTACCGCCGGACGTACGGACCTTCACCTCCGAGGTGTTCGCTCGCAACCGGGAGCGGAACCGGCGGCTGTTCGGCCAGCTCCACGAGGCGGTGGGAGCGCTGAACGCCGTGGGGATCGAGCCCACCCTGCTGAAGGGCGCGGCGCTGTGGGTCACGCTTGGCCGCCCCATAGCCTTCGACCGGATGCTGAACGACCTCGACCTGCTGGTCCGGCCCTCCGAGGCCCAGGCCGCGATCGCCGCCCTGCGCGAGGCCGGCTTCCATCTGGCCGCTTCCTACGCCGGCCCAGAGGTGCATGTGGTGGCGGAGCTGGGCCGCCCCAGCGACGTGGGCTACATCGACCTCCACCAGCGACCGCCGGGACCGCCAGGGCTGGCGGAGCGCCCCTCGCGTCACCAGACCCATACCTGGGACGGCGTGCGCGCCAGGGTCCCCGATCCGGCGGCGCAGATCTTCTACCTGGTGCTCCACGACCAGTTCCATGAAGGCGGGTACTGGCGCGGCGGCGTGGCCCTGCGGCACCTGCTGGACATCGCGATGCTGACCGGCGGGCCGGCGGGAGTCGACTGGACGGGCCTTCGGCGGCTGGCGTCGCGCCCGCTGATCGCCACCGCCGTGGAGGCGCAGCTGATCGCCGCCCACCGTTTCACTGGCGCCGAGGCGCCCCCGCCGATGCTGCGCCGTCCCTGGGCCCGGCTGCAGCACGCCCGCCAGCTGGCCCAGTTCGCGCGGCCGAAGCTGGCCGGCCCCCTGGCCGGCCTCGGACTGATCAGCGAGGCCGGCGCCTTGATCTCCCACCGCCGCGCCGACGCGGCGGACCGCCGGCGGATGTTCGGAACCGGCCGCCGATCGATGAGCGATCGGCTGTCGCGGTTGCGCGAGCTGAGGGGCGCGGCGGCCCCCGGACGCATCTAGTCGCAGGCCAACATGCGCTTTCGACCCGCGTGGAAAGCCCTGGTCCGCGCCGTTTCTAAAGCGGCCAAAATCCAATGCCGCTGGCTCACGGAAAAATTTTCATTTCGACGCTTGAAGGAGCGTGGCCGGTTTCTAAATCCTGCGTCGCCGCCTCTTTGAACGGCCTCACGTAGCAAACCTGGAAAAGGACAAATCTGGAGAGAGTCTCATGCGGAAATCCCTCGCAGTCGCGACTGCAATTGCAGCCCTCACCGTTGGCGTCGGTCAGTCGGCGCAAGCCGAGAGCAAAGGGTACATCGTGCGCCTGTGGGTGCCCGCCATGAACAACTTCGATGACAGCGGTTGCCCGGATGGCCGCAACGCCGACGCCCCGAAGATCATGACCTACACCCTGGAACGCCAGGGCATGGGCAAGGAAGAGATCGCGAAATTCACCGCCGCCGACGTGATGACCCAGGAGACCTTCGGCAAGGTCGCGGGCCAGCGCGGGATCAAGGATGGCAAGCCGGTGAACCCCTATATCCATCCGCTCAGCGTGCCGGATCCGAAGATCAGGCTCGACCAGGCCAAGGAAGCCTTCGGCTTCAACCTCGACGGCAAGGTGGGCCCCCTCGACTACGTCGATCCGATCACCAAGGAGGTCGGCGTCGACAACATGGCGGCCCGGGTGTTCGGTTGCTTCGACCGGACCCGCGGCACCTATGAGGCCCCTCCCGGCAACCAGACCTTCCGCTGGAGCCACTACAGCGCCGGCAACTCCTGGCTGGTGGAGGTCACCAACAACAGCGACCGTCCCATCAACTGGGAAAACGACGCCAACATCCAGGTGAAGTTCTATCGCGGCCAGCAGATCCCGCTGCTGAGCGCCGGTGGCTTCCTGCGCAACGCGACCTATACGGTCGATCCGCACAAGGACCTGACGAAGGCCAGCGTCTTCAAGGGCAAGATCGTGAACGGCCAGTTCGTTTCCGAACGGACCCCCCAGTTCACCATGATCGGCAGCACCCGCATCCAGCCCGTGTTTGACTTCAAGTCCGCCCTGATGCGGATGAAGTTCCTGCCCGATGGCCGGATGGAAGGCTTCGTGGGCGGCTACCTGCCGACCAAGATGGTCTACTTCCCGTTCGGCGATTACGCCCAGGCGGCCGAATACATCGGCGGCATGGACGTCCCCGGCGTGTACCAGGCGCTGCTGAAAAACGCCGACACCGACATCGACGTCGCCAAGAACGGCGCGCGGACCCGGATCTCCATGACCTACCTGGTCCGTGGCGAGCCGGCCTTCATCCG
>CANJRI010000016.1 GCA_947476555.1 Caulobacteraceae bacterium | reverse complement strand
CGTGAACGGGCCCACATCAAACGCCAGACCATCCAACATCGGCGCTTGCAACACCGCAAAATCGCCGCCTAAATATCAACCCCAGATGAGGCCATCTCTCCGCTAAATCCGGACCCCACCTGTCTCAAAACATCTGACGACGTACAGTCCTCCAGCCGTGCGACGGGAGGCATGAAGATATGGAGGATGCCGTCGCGAGGCTCGGCGGTGATGGCGGTACGAACCGGCGGCCGACGGCCGGCCGGCCGCAGCGGAGGCCCGGCCGCAGGCGCGACCGACGAATAGTCGGGCAGGTCTCCGCGGATCTCATAGGGATCCAGCGGAACGATGTGCGGGTAATCGCTGGGTTTCAGCTCCGGTAGCGCGCTCAGGGGGAGCCGCAGCCCCAGCGGGGAGTCACCGCCCGCCAGGAACAACCGGTCGCGCTTGAATCGCCAGGTTTCGCTGAGCCAGCCCCGGCCCTCGGCCTTGGTGACGGCGCGCCTCAACGGCAGCACGTGGCCGACCACCTTGGACAGGCCGCCTTCCATGGCGCGGCGCAGGGTGGCGCGCCCGGCGGGGTCGTCGATGGCGGCTTTGCTCAGCTCCACATTGTCCGGCAGGTCACCCTCGGCGCGGATCGCCAGCAGCGGATCCTCGAAGGCGGGCGTGATCAGCGACGGCTCCACACCTAGCCGCGCGGCGAGCCGCTCCAAAAGCTCCAGGGCGTCCTCGACGGTAGCGCGATTGGCGCCCCCGACAGCAGGCGGCTCGCCCCTCCAGATCGGACGGCCGTCGCGCCGCCAGTAAAGCCCCAACGCCCAGCGCGGCAGCGCCTCGCCTGGGTACCATTTGCCCTGCCCGTAATGGAGCATGCCGCCCTTCCCGAAGCGGATCTTCAGGCGATCCAGCAACTGGGCGGCGATGCCTGGCTTGGTCGGTCCGGAAGCGTCGATGTTCCACTCGGCCGCCTCGAAGTCGTCGATGGACACGAAGGTCGGTTCGCCGCCCATGGTCAGCCGCACGTCCTGGGCCTGAAGGTCGGCCTCTATACGCTCGCCCGCCTGATCCAGATCGCTCCAGTCGGTCTCCTCGAACGGCCGGGTGATGCGGATCGGCTCGACGAGGCGCGTGACCTCCATCGAGAATTTGAAATCCTCCGCTGGCTGGCTGGCGCCGCCGGTGATGGGCGCGGCGGAGCGATAGTGGGGCGAGGCGCAGAGCGGGATGTGGCCCTCACCGCAGAGCAAGCCGGACGTGGCGTCGAGCCCGATCCAACCGGCTCCCGGAATATAGACCTCGGCCCAGGCATGTAGGTCGGTAAAGTCGGTCCGGGAGCCCAGCGGGCCATCGACAGGGTCGATGTCGGCCTTCAGCTGGATCAGGTATCCGGAGACAAAGCGTGCGGCCAGACCCAGGCCACGCAGCATGTGTACAAGCAGCCAGGCGCTATCGCGGCAGGAACCCAAGCCCAGGGAAAGTGTCTCGTCCGGGGTTTGGACCCCCGTCTCCATACGGACGACGTAGCTCACCGCCCGCTGGATTCTGGCGTTCAGCCCGACGATGAAGTCGACAGTGGGTTCACCGTCAGGCGCCAGATCCTGGATGGCCGCCCGGAGACCCGGCCCGTCCTCGTCGAGGGCGAGGTAGGGGGCGAGATCCTGCGCCAGGTCCTCCGGATAGGCGAAGGGAAGGCGCTCGGCGTAGGGCTCGACGAAGAAGTCGAAGGGATTGATCACCACCATCTCGGCGGTGAGGTCCACGGTGATGCTGAACTCCCGGGTAGGCTCGGGAAACACCACCCGCGCCAGCCAGTTGCCGTGCGGATCCTGCTGCCAGTTGATGAAGTGCGCCGCCGGCGAGACCTTCATCGAATAGCTCGGAATCCGGGTGCGGGCGTGAGGCGCTGGCCTCAGCCGCATCACATGCGGACCGAGCGTCACGGGTTCGGCATAAAGATACCGGGTCACGTGGTTGAGAGCGACGATGACCGACAGGACAGCCCCTTTTGCTTGCTGCGTCGTGGTCACACTACGCCGAACTCAGGCCCGGTGCGGGGGAAATGCATGCCTTGAGTTGGCACGCTCGCGATCTTGCCAAGGTTATCGGCGCCAGCTCGGTGTCGTTATCGGCCTCTGGCGCAATCAAGGTCAGTCGTCGACCGAGACCCTCGGTCCGCGCTCGTCGGCGCAGCGGTGGAGCTCGTCCAGAACTTCGCCAAGGCTCTCGGCTTCGCGCTGCCTATTCACCGCGCGGGTCCTGAGGCCGTCGTCGTTGTGACGCGGCCTTTCACGAGCTTCAGCTGAACCCTCTTTCCCGTAGGGTCTTTCGATTGCACGCTGATGCCGGGATCCGTGGGAAATTTCTCGCACATGCTGCCCAACAAGCGCGGCTTCGACTGTCTCAGGCAAACCTTGTCGTCTTGCACGGTCCACTTGCCTGCCAAGTCGAGCCCCCGGCGGCTTAAGCCCGACCATGTCCCGTCTGGCTTCAACCAGATCTTCCGCGAGCGCCCGTCGGGGTCAATCGTCAGCAGGGTGTTGCCGAAGGCCGCGCTGACATCCGCGGAAGGAGCCGCTGCAGCATGGGCGAGGGCCGGCGCGGCGAGGAAGGTGGCCAATAGGAACGCCAAAGATCTGATCATCGCGATGTAACGCGTGAGACCAGGCTAGGGCGCGGCCCGTGGCCGGATATTCGGCGCGACGAGAGTTCACTTCGAGCGGACAGGTCCGAAAAGGAGAAGCTCTTGATTCTCTTGATGAATACGGAGCACCGTCAGGAGGGGCCGGGATCAGCCCCCGGTGGGGCTATGTCTTGGATTTAATTCGAAAAAGGAGTGGTGCCTGGGGGCGGATTCGAACCACCGACACGCGGATTTTCAATCCGCTGCTCTACCAACTGAGCTACCCAGGCGCTGGGGTCCCGCGCGGGGAGGCGTGTCTATAGAAGAGGCCGCCGGCGAAGTCTAGGCGGGGCGCCGGCCGATTTTGCGGAGCCTAGTCGTCCGCCTCGGGAGGGCGCTCGGCGCTCTCGTCCTCGTCCGCCGCGATGGCGTATCCGCCGGTCAGCCAGCGCTGCAGGTCGACGTCGGTACAGCGTCGCGAACAGAACGGACGATAGTCGGGCTGCGTCGGCTTTCCACAGATCGGGCATTTGGATGCGGTCATGCGGTTCCCACCTCCAGCCGCTCCCGGGCGAACGCCGGCTCGGGAATCAATGAGAACCTGCCGCCCATCCGCTCGGCCAGAAGTCTGATCAACGGCTCGGCCGCCTTGGCCACCCCCGGCTCGCAGCGGCCCGCCAGCCGCGCGCCGGCCTGGGCCTGGCCTTCGGATTCGAGCCGGCGGATCAGCCGTTGAGCCAGGGTCCGGTCGCTGAGCGCGCCGTCCTCACGGCACAGGCGCTCCACCAGGGGGCGCATCCGCCGCGGCAGGGACAACTCCATGGTGCCGAAACGCCCCACCGGCCCGATCGCCACGCCGGGGTTGTCCGGTCCGAACGCCGCCCGCGCCGCGGCCATCAGCGCGTTGCCGTCGTGGCCGCGTCCCACCAGGTCGATCACCACCAGCCCGCCCAGGCTTTTAAGCCGCAGCAGCCGGCCGGCCGCCGCCAGGGCCGCCAAGTTCGCCGCCCGAGCCGCCCGCTTTCCGTCGGCCCCCTTCTGCGCGCCGAGATCGATATCGATGGCGGTCAGCGCCCGGGTCGGCTCAATGGCCAGGCTGCCCCCGCCCGCCAGGGGATGCAGGACCTCCAGCGCCTCGGCCTCGGCCTCGTCGGCCATCTCCCGCGCCCGGCGGCCCTCCACGAGCTCGGCCTCGCGGGCATGGCCGCGCAGCGTCTCGGCGAGGTCCGGCGGCGGGGCCAGCAGGCGGGGCCTCCCCTCCCCGACGCCCAGCGCCCGGGCGATGGCCAGCTTGCCCCGGCGCGGCTCGGCGCGGATCTCCACCTCCAGCATCGCCCCGCGCACCGGCCGCTCGTCGGGCCGGAAGGGCAGGATCGCCTCCATCCCGTCCCCAAGGTCGAGGAAGGCGGTGGCCAGCGCCGGCTCCAGGCTCTCCACGCGCGCGGCCGCGCGCGCCTGCAGCATCAGGCGGGGATCTTCGTCGTCGCGGAGGATCAGCAGCCGCTCAGGCCGTCCGTCCAGCGTCACCACGCCCCGGCTCTCCCCGGGGCCCCGGTCAAGGTATATGCGCCGCTCGCTCACGGCCGGCGGTAACCCAGGCCGGTCAGCAGGCTCAGCGCCTCATAGAGCGGCAAGCCCACCACGCCCGAGTATGATCCCTGCAAGGCGGTGACGAAGGCGCCGGCCAGGCCCTGGATGGCATAGCCTCCGGCCTTACCGATGCCCTCGCCCGAGCGCAGGTAGCCCTCGATCTCGATATCCGTTAAGCGTTTGAAATGTAACTTGCTTTCGACCAGTCTGGCCGCCGTTCGCCCGTCCGGGGCGACCACCGCCACGCCGGTCAGCACCCGATGCGCGCGGCCGGACAGGAGGGCCAGGCACGCCCGCCCCTCGACCTCGGTCTCCACCTTCGGCAGCACCCGCCGCCCGACCGCCACCACCGTGTCCGCCCCGAGCACGAAGGCGCCTGGCTCCAGTTCGGCCACGCGCGCGGCCTTGGCCTGCGCCAGCCGTAGGGCCAGCAGCCGCGGGGTTTCCTTGGGATGGGGGGTTTCGTCCAGCTCGGCGGCGACCGTGGAGTCGGGGGTCAGGCCGATCTGGCGTAGCAGGTCCAGCCGCCGGGGGCTCGCCGAAGCCAGGACCAGGCGCTGGGACGACTTCAAGCCTAGCGGACGCGGAAGGTGATGCGGCCCTTGCTCAGGTCGTAGGGCGTCATTTCCACAAGCACCTTGTCGCCGGCCGAGACCCGGATGCGGTTCTTGCGCATCTTACCGGCGGTGTGGGCGATGATCTCGTGGTCGTTCTCGAGCTTCACGCGGAACGTCGCGTTGGGCAGCACCTCGCTCACCGTGCCCGGAAACTCCAATAGTTCTTCTTTCGCCATGCAGGCTCCCTGACGGACATGAATCGCGGCCGGCGCTATCTGGCCGCGCGCCGCTCCCTATACCACCGACGGCCGACAGGTCGATGGCCCCGCTTCCCTAGTCGCCGAAACGGGCGGCGATCCTGACCGCCAGGGCGTCTCGGACGTCGCGGTAGGCGGCGAGCCGCGCCTCCCGCGAGCCTTCGGTCAGCGTCGGGTCGTAGATCGGCCAGTATTCGATCTCCACCGCGCGGCCTCGGGCCATCTCCACCGCCCGGTGCTGGGCCTCGGGCGTGAACGAGATGACCAGATCGAACGAGGCGTCCTCCAGATTTTCGAAGGTCTTGGGCCGATGGCCGGACAGGTCGCAGCCGATCTCGGCCATCACCTCGCACATGAGCGTGTCGGCCCCCGAGCCCGACTCGTCCTCCGGCGGCACGCGCGCCCCGCAGCTGTCCACATAGACCCGGTCTCCCACCTTGGCCTTCAGCAAGGCCTCGGCGATAGGCGAGCGCACCAGGTTGCGGCTGCACGCGAAGAGCACGGCGTGGGGCGACTGCGACATCGGCCTACCCGCGCCAGTGCAGCGCGCAGATGAGGGTGAACAGCCGCCGCGCCGTGTCGAGGTCGGTCTCCACCTTACCGGACAGGCGTTTCTGCAGGAGCTCGGAGGCCTCGTTGTGCAGGCCCCGCCGGCCCATGTCCAAGGCCTCGATCTGGCGCGGCGTGGCGCTGCGGATCGCCTGGTAGTAGCTCTCGCAGATCATGAAGTAGTCCTTCACGATCCCCCGGAACGGTGACAGCGACAGCAGGTGCCGGCGCTCGTAGCCTGGCCCCCGCACATCCAGGGCCAGGCGGTTCTCCACCAGCGACATGCGCAGCGCGTAGGGGCCGCGCTCCGCGCCCTCCGGGTGGAAGACGTTGGACTCCAGCAGATCGAAGATGGCGATCTGCCGCTCCTGGTCCTGGTCGCGCGAAGCCGCGCCCAGCGAGTCCTCATCGAGCTCGATAGCCTGCAGGCGATGATCGTGGCTTGGGTCTTGGGCCATGGGTTGACCCACTGAGGTGTATGGCAATTGGCGCGCAAGAAAAACGCCCCGGCGAACCGGGGCGTTTGAAAGTTTCCGCGCGAGCCTAGTAGCTGCGGGCGTAGCGATGGCCCTCGGGCCGGACGAAGTCGCCACGGACGTAGCCGACGCCGACCCCGCCCTGGCCAACCAGGATCCATTCCGTGCCGCGCACCTTCGCCAGGGCCTGGAACCGTTCACCCGCCTGAAGGCGACCGACGCGAGATGAGCCGGTGGTCGGCACGGCCCGCAGGTTCACGCCGCTCTGCGCGACGAAGGTGTCGCCGATCCGGGTGTAGTTCGCGGGCGCCACGTCCGAGGACAGGCGATAGCCGCCGCGGCTATAGGTCGAGGATCGGGAACCGGTGTCACGGCCCTTCTGGGCTTCGCAGCCGACGGCCGAACCGGCTGCCGCGCCGAGCGCCGCGCCCCCCACCGTTTCGGCGCCTGAGTGACGGCCGCCCACCGAGTTGCCGAGCAGGCCGCCCAGCACGGCGCCGACCGCCGCGCCTACCTCCTGCTTGCTGCCCGAGGCCGAGCAGCCCATCACGCCGGCGCTGGCGCTCGAGGCGCCGGCCAGAGTCATGGCGGCGACAGCCGCCGCAGCGACACCGCCGAAAGTCGTCTTCATCGAAATAGTCATAGCCATCTCCGTCCGTTGGCGTTGATCCGATGACGCCAAGGTAGAGAGGCCAGCCTGAACGGGCTCGGAGCCGGGCAGTTATCTACGGTTCAGCTTCACGAACCGCTGTTCAGGCGAATGGCGGCCGAGCGCGCGTGCGCCGGCAGGCCCTCGGCCTCGGCCAGGGCGACCGTCGCCGGCCCCAGGGCGGCGAACGCCGCCGCGTCGCACTTCACGATCGAGGTGCGCTTGATGAAGTCGTAGATCGACAGCCCCGACGAGAACCGCGCCGCCCGGCTGGTCGGCAGGACGTGGTTGGAGCCGGCCACATAGTCCCCCACCGCCTCGGGCGTATAGCGGCCCAGGAAGATGGCGCCGGCGTGCCGCACGCGGTCGGCGAGCGCCTCCGGATCGTCCACCGCGAACTCCACGTGCTCAGGCGCGATCTCGTCGACCAGGGCCGGCGATTCGGCGAGCGGGGCGATCACCACCGCGCCGTGGTCGCGCCAGGAGGCCGCGGCGTCCTCGCCCGTGGCCAGGGTCTTTAGCTGGGATTCCACCGCCGCCTCCACCCGCGCGGCGAAATCCGCGTCGTCGGTGATGAGGATGGATTGCGCCGCCGGGTCGTGCTCGGCCTGTGACAGCAGGTCCGCGGCGATCCAATCCGGATCGTTCCGACCATCCGCCACCACCACGATCTCCGAAGGCCCGGCCAGGGCGTCGATGCCCACCACCCCATAGACCCGCCGCTTGGCCGCGGTGACGAAGGCGTTGCCAGG
This sequence comes from Caulobacteraceae bacterium, assembly GCA_947476555.1. Classification (GTDB taxonomy): domain Bacteria; phylum Pseudomonadota; class Alphaproteobacteria; order Caulobacterales; family Caulobacteraceae; genus Phenylobacterium. The sequence continues at coordinate 35,874 of CANJRI010000016.1, read as the reverse complement.
GCCGACGATCTTGTCGACCGGCTTCAGGGGCCCCGCCCCATAGGCCAGGGCGGCGACCGCCTGGGCCCCGCCCACGCGCCAGATCTCGGTGATTCCCGCTTCCTGCGCCGCCGCCAGCACCGCCGGCTGCAAGCGGCCAGGGGGCGTCACCATGGCGATCCGCCCCACGCCGGCCACCTGGGCCGGCACGGCGTTCATCAGCACCGTCGAGGGATAGGCCGCCCGCCCGCCCGGGACATAGACCCCGACCGACTCCAGCGCGGTCCACCGCCAGCCCAGCTCCACGCCGGCCTCATCGGTGAACTTCTGGTCCGCCGGCGCCTGTCGTTGGTGATAGGCCCGTATGCGGGCCGCGGCGAAGGCAATGGCCTGGCGCACCTTCGCCGGACAGGCCGCCGCGCCTTCGGCGATCTCCTCGGCGCTGAGCCGGATGGTGGTCTCCGTCAGCTCGACCCGGTCGAATTCCTTGGCGAACCGCAGCAGCGCCGGCAAGCCCTCGGCCCGCACCGCCGCCAGCACGTCACGCACGACGGCGTCCACCTCCTCCGGCGTCTCGCGGCGCTCGGCCACGAAGGCGGAAAAGGCGGCCGAAAAGCCGGGGTCCTCGAAACGGAAGCGTCGCATGGAGCGGGGCTTTTAGCGGGCGTGGCGCGCCAAGGCCACCTCAGAGCGCGTTCGGCAAAAGTGGCTCTACGCCTTGTGGGCCGGGGTTCGCGGGGTGGGCCAGGGTTCCGACAGGTCGGCGAGGATCGCATCCACGCACTCCACCTCCGCCCTGAGGTCCCCGCCCCCGGCGAACTGGAAGGTGACCACGCCGGACGGGGCTTCGCCGGGCTCGAAGGTCAGCGCCAGCAATTCGACGACCGCGTCGGGGAGGTCTCGACGCACCTTGCGCGTCTGCACCTTCTCCACGCCCCCCAGCTGCAGCGCCGAGCGCACGCGCTGGCGGGTTTCGCCTTCCCAGCGAAAGCGGTTGAGGGCGATGGTCAGACGGCGGGCCTTGGGCTCATAGGCGATGTCGCCCACCTTGCCGACGGCGTCCTGCAAGGCGGCCGAGATCACCTCCAGATCGTCGGCGTCCTCGGCGAGCAAACGAAGCGGAGCGCCCGCCATCAGTCTTCCTCGCCCGCGCCGTCGCCCTTGAGGCGCCGCACCTGAGCCCCGCAGGCGCCCAGCTTCTCCTCGAGGCGCTCAAAGCCCCGGTCCAGGTGATAGACTCGGTTGACGATGGTCTCCCCCCGCGCCGCGAGGGCGGCGATCACCAGGCTCACCGAGGCCCGAAGGTCGGTGGCCATCACCTGCGCGCCCTCCAGCGACTCGACGCCGCGCACCCGGGCCTCGCCGCCTTGGACCGTGATGTCGGCGCCCAGGCGGATAAGCTCCGGGGCGTGCATGAAGCGGTTCTCGAAGATGGTCTCGCGGATCACGCTCTCGCCGTCGGCCAGGGTCATCAGCGCCATGAACTGGGCCTGCAGGTCGGTGGCGAACCCCGGATAGGGCTCGGTCTCGATCTCGACCGCCTTCAGCCGGCCCCCGTTGCGCTTAACCGTTAGCCCGTCGTTGTGGGGCGTCACCTCGACGCCGGCCTCGACCATTTTATCGATCAGCGCCTGGATGAAATCGGTGCGCGTGCGGGTCAGCCTGACCTCACCGCCGGCCATGGCGGCCGCCAGAGCGTAAGTCCCGGTCTCGATCCGGTCGGGCAGCACCGCATGGGTCGCCCCGCTGAGTCGCGACACACCCTGGACCCGGATGGTTGGCGTTCCGGCGCCGGTCACCTTGGCGCCCATCTTGTTCAGGCAGTCGGCCAGGTCGGTGATCTCCGGCTCGCAGGCCGCATTGCCCATCACCGTCTCGCCGGAGGCCAGGACCGCCGCCAGCAGAGTGTGTTCCGTCGCTCCGACCGAGACGAACGGGAATTCCACCACCCCGCCCTTCAGCCCGCGGGGGGCCTGGGCGTAGACATAGCCCTCGTGCAGGTCGATCCGAGCGCCCAGCGCCTCCAGGGCCTTCAGGTGCAGGTCCACCGGCCGGGCGCCGATGGTGCACCCGCCGGGAAGCGAGACCTTGGCCTGGCCGGTGCGGGCCAGCAGCGGACCCAGCACGTTGAACGAGGCGCGCATCTGGCGGACCAGGTCGTAGGGCGCGAACCCGGAGACGATCTCGCGGGTGGTGAGCACCGTCTGCGACCCGTCGGGCCCCTCCGATTCCACCACCTCGGTGCCTAGCCGCTGCAGCAGCTTGCCCAGGAACCGGGTGTCCGCCAGCCGCGGCATGTTGGTGAGGACCAGCGCCTCCTCGGTGAGCAGGCTCGCGGCCATCAGCTTGATGGCCGAGTTCTTGGCGCCGCTGATCGGGATCTCTCCCTCCAGCCGCGCGCCGCCGGTGATGGCGATGCGGTCCAATCCCAATCCTTCGATGAGGCCCGCTGGCGCCGGTCGCGCGTGGCCTTGTTGGCCCGCTTGATAGCGTGCGCGCCGGGCGCCGCAAAGGCCGTCAGTCGCGGGGCGGCGGCTTAGGCGGTTTGGGGGGCGCGGCCTTGCGTCGGCGCAGGTTCGCCCGCAGCGCCTCGGCGAGCTTGGCTTCCTTGGCTTTGTCCTGGTCCTTGGGTTCGGCCATCTTCGACGGGTGCGACGAAGCGGCGGGCCTCGTCAAGCGCCCCGGCGCCGAATGGGGCTTCACGAGCCCTCCGACGCCCGCTATAGCGCCCGCCTCGCCTTTCGCCGCCGTAGCTCAGTGGTAGAGCGCATCCTTGGTAAGGCTGAGGTCGGCAGTTCAATCCTGCCCGGCGGCACCACCTTTCGCGGCCCCGCCCGGTATCCCCGGGCGGTGGCCTGCGATGAAGTCGCGAGGACGTTGCTCGTGATCGAAAACGACGGCGCCGCCAGGGTGAGCGCGCTGCAGCTTGCGCTCATGGCCGCGCCGGACCGGCTGGACCTGCTCGTCGCGCTCTCGGCCGAACTCGCCAAACTGGGCCGGTATCAGGAAGCCGAGGCCTACGGTCGTAGAGCCCTGGCCCAGCAGCCTACCGAGCCCACCGCGATCCGCGTCATCGGCGGGCTCCTCCAACTCCAGGGACGACACCCCGAGGCCCTGGAAATCGCCGACCGGGCGATTTCGATAGAGCCTGACTGCGGCGAGGCCTGGATGGCGCGCGCCGATACGCTCGCCAATACCGGACAGCACGCCCAGGCGGCCCGCGCCTACGCCCGGGCTATCCCCGATCCGCACTGCGCCTTCGACGCCTGGCTTCGGATGGGGAAGATGGAGCGCGTCCTGGGGCGGGTCGACCAGGCCCTTTCGGCCTTCGAGGCGGCCTTGCGCCTGCGTCCAAGCTCGCCCGAGGCCCGCTACGAACGCGGCCTCCTCAGATTGGAGCTCGGCGAGTTCGCCGCCGGCTGGCCGGACTACGACTCCCGGTGGCTCTCCGAGCGGTTCCTCGTGGCCCGCGGCCAGGTGCCGGAAGCCCTCGTCCCCCTCCTGGCCAAGGCGCCGTCCGCCCAGGATCTGGCCGGCAAGCGGATCCTGCTGATCGGCGACCAGGGGATCGGCGACCAGGTCATGTTCGCCAGCATCATTCCCGACCTGGCCCGGCTGGCGGCCAGCGTCACCTGCATCTGCGATCCGCGCCTCCTCGGCCTGTTCTCCGCGTCGTTCCCGGACGTCTCGTTCCTGAATCCGGCTGGAGCGCGGGTGGACAGCGAGACGGTGGATGTTCTGGTGGCCATGGGCAGTCTGGGCGCCGCCTTCCGCCAGCAGGCCACGGATTTTCCCGGAGCGGCCTATCTGGCGCCTCGCCCCGAGGTCCGGGCCGGCTGGGAGGAACGCCTCGGCCCACCGCGGCGGCGGCTTCGCGTGGGATTGTCCTGGCGGGGCGGCACGCCTCAGAGCGGCCAGGCGGCCCGGTCCATGGATCTGGCCGAGCTGGGGCCCCTCCTCTCGATTGGCGACGTTGAATTCGTCAGCCTGCAATACGGCGACGTGGCGGAAGAGATCGCGGCGGCGACCGCCGGCCGGCCCGGCGTCATCCGGATGTTCCCCGCCAGCGAGATCACCGACTTCGAGGCCTTGGCGGGGCTGATCGGATGCCTCGACCTCGTGGTGTCGGTGCAGAACGCCACGGTCCATCTGGCCGGGTCGCTGGGCCGGCCCTGCCTGGCGATGGTGGGTTTCAATCCGGAATGGCGTTACGGCCGCCGCAAAGACTCAATGCCCTGGTACGGCTCCGTGCGGCTCGTCAGGCAACCCGCCCCTAACGACTGGCCAAGCGTGCTGGCCGCGGTTTCCGCCGCCCTGGCTGAACTCTAGGCGTCGTAGCCCGGCGATTCCCGGCCCAGCCGGCGCAGGCAGCCGGGCCATGCCAGCCCACCGCCGAAAGCCCCCGCGGTCGCCATGCGCACCTCGTCCTGGGCCGCCTGGGGCGGTGTCAGCAGGTTTTCCCGGCCGGCCGAAAGGGCCATGACCTGCTGGGCGCAGGCCCGCTCCAGGAAGAACATCCCCAACCAGCAGTCGGCGGCGGTGGGGCCCACGGCGAGGGTGCCGTGGTTACGTAGCAGCATCAGCGTCTTATCCCCCATGTCGGCCACCAGCCTCTCGCGCTCCTCCAGCCGCAGGGCGATGCCCTCGTAGCCGTGGTAGGCCAGCCTTGGCAGCACGATCAGCGCGTGCTGGGAGATCGGCAACAGGCCCTCGCGCTGCGAGGCCACCGCCACGCCCTGGTCGGTGTGCAGGTGCATGACGAAATGCGCGTCTTCCCGGGCCATGTGCATGGCCGAATGGACGGTGAAGCCGGCGGCGTTGACCTGATAGCTGGTCTCCTGCTGGATCGCGCCGTTCAGGTCGATCTTCACCAGCGACGAGGCGGTGATCTCGCCGAAATGCAGGCCATAGGGATTGATCAGGAAATGGTGCTCGGGTCCCGGCACGCGCGCCGAGATGTGGGTGTAGATCAGGTCGTCCCACCCCTGCAGGGCCACCAGTCTGTAGAGCGCCGCCAGTTCGACCCGCGCGCCCCACTCGGCCTCGCCCACCTTGTCCTTCAGGCAGGGGGCCTCGACTGCGAAACCATCGGCCATGGCGTTTCTCCTTCGCCCTGATGTCGCAGTAAGCCGCCGGCCGGGCGGCGAGCGCAAGGCGCCAGCTACCAGAATGGCCGGGCGGTCCTGACCGCGTCGTTGGCCTTGGCCGCGGCCGCCAGCAGCGCCGCCTCGCTGGATTTCCGTTGGCCGATCAGCCGCCCCGCCGCGTAGGCCAGGGCCGGGCTCTTCTCGCCGACGAATTGCAACGTGCGCCGCTCGATCATCGCCAGGTCGTTGAGTTCCCCGAGGTGATTCTGCAGGTCCTTGACGGCCCGCGCGTACCTCTGGCGGCGCTTGTCGCCGCCTCGGAACGCCCCGCCGAAGAATTCGGCCGCGTAGCGGAGCCGCTTGGCGCGCAGGCGCAGCGCGTGCCGCTCGTCCACGCCCAGGGATTTGAAATGGCGGCCAGCCTTCAGGACCTTGTCGTGGAAGCGGTCCAGCATCCGGCGGCCCAGCTCGGCGGCGGGCATGGCGCGCAGGCGCGAGGCGGCCGGATCCTCCAGGCGCAACCAGTCGCCCACTTCCACCCAGCCGGCGATCCGCAGGAGGAGCCGCATGAAGACCTCGGACCCGATCATCTCGACGATCTTTTCATACTCGGCGGCCTGGGCGTGCATCAGCCGCTTGCGCAGGGCGGCGACGGTGGCGTCGTCGCTGTCCTCCTCGTCCGTCGGCAGGACCCGCTGGATGAACACATCCAGGTCCCGTCCATGGTCGAGCGCGTGGGCCAGGCCCTTGACCCCGTCGCGCACGGCTCCGTACTCGGCGTCCTCCAGCATCGGCTCGAAGGCCTTCAGGGCGGCCCGCAGCCGCCTCAGCCCGACCCGCAGCTGATGCAGGGTTTCGGGCGAACGAACCCGCCGAAAAAGTTGGGCGTTGCCGGCGATCTGGGAAAGGCAGCCGCTGGCCACCGCCTGGAACGCCTCCGCGGCGGTCAGTTTTGGGGTCACCGCCGAGACCTCTGCGCGGATCGCCGCCAGGCCGTCGTGATCCGCCAGCCGGTAGCCCTTCTCGCCCTTGCTGACGAACGACAGGGTCAGGGGGGCGCGGTCGGTGAGGTCGCGGGCCAGGGCGAACAGGTCCGCCCGGTCGCCGGATTTCAATTCGAGCTCCAGTTCCTGGATCGGCTCGCGCCGGTCGCCCGCGCTCACCTCGCCCTGGTCGAGGCTGAGTTCCACCACCGTTTCGCCGTCGCGCCACATCCGGGTGGTCCGCTCGACGTTGGTGGAGAACACCGGCCCCACTGCTTCCGGCTCGGCGTGCAGGACCGCTCCGGCCGGCGTCTTGTCGAGTTCGGCCAGGTCCAGCGCTTCGCTCGGCACTTCCGCCCCCCACTCGCTGCGGGTGATGAGCTGGCCGCCCGTGCGCTGCTTGACGGTCTGGACGTACTTTCCACCGCTCTGGCGCACGCGGACGCTGAAGCCGGCGTTGCGCAGGGCATGGCTGGGCGTGTCGAAATAAACCGCCCGCAGGCTTTTGGTCCGACCCGGATTGGAGAACAGCGGATGACCCGTCAGGCGCTCAACAGAATCCGGCCCAAGCTCGAACTTCAGCTCCGTCTCCGGAACTGCGTCCTGGCGGGTCGACATGAAGCGGCTCACAGGCGGTTGGAGTCGCGGGAATCTCTGACTCGAACGATTCGCTTTTGTCTATCGCGCGACGAAGAAGATTTCGTGACATGCGGGATTCGCCCTAGGCCGGACCCCTGGACAAATCGGGAACGAATTAACCACGGCGAGTTAAGTCTTTGTTGACTCTCCTGAACGGCTAAGCTCCTTAAATGCGGACTGTCGGGGGATCGGGCGCGAATGCGTCTACGACTTTTCGCTATCGGAGTGGGCCTCGCCCTGCTGGCGCAGCCAGCGGCGGCGCAATCCGTCGCTGCCGGGCCTGCGATCGTCAGGGCCCCGCATGACGCCCGCGATGTCCGCACCAACCTCTTCTGGCGTCGAGCGGACCGCCTGTGGTCCGGCATGCTGCCGGTGATGGGCTGCGGCCCGCGCGTGCTTGACGAGGCGACCGGGCCGCTGGACCTGGAGGGTCCGGTTCGGCGGGCCACCTTCGAGAGGCGGGGCGAACTGATCGCCGAACTGAGCGGCCCCCGGCTCCTGAGCCGGACTATCCTGACCCGCGCCAGGACCTGCGCGGCCGAGGCGGCGGATCACACGACTTTGCCCGTGCTACTGACCGCCGAGGTCCAGCCGTGGGAGACCTTCCATGGCGCGCTGGACGCCTGTTTGCGTCGCACCGACACCGCGCGTCACGTGGGCTCCATGACCCTTTGGATCGACACCAGCTGCAACTGGTAGCTGCGATGGCCTGCCGTCAGACATAAGTCGGCCGGCGGAAGGCTCGCGCCCGCCGCCGGCCGGTTTCCGGGTCGTCGCGGTGTTTAGACGCGCCTGCGCTGGAACAGTCCAACGAGGAACAGCAGCAGGATCGCGCCGAGGGTGGCGATCAGCAGGCTGGGCAGGATGCCCGAGGAGCCGAAGCCGAGGGCCGTGGCGATAAAGCTACCGAGGAACGCCCCGACGACGCCGACGATCAGGTTCGTCAGCAGGCCGTGGTTACGGTGCATGACCTTCTCGGCGATCCAGCCGGCTGCGATACCGATGATGATTGCGGCAATAATGCCTACGCCAGTCATAGATGGTTCTCCTTCAAAGCTCCGCGCTGCTAACTCGGAGCGACGCTCAAGGTTTCATCAGCAAACCTTGAGCGTCGCGGCGCGCGAAGCGGATCGGTCCTTTTCAACCCCCGGGCGCTGGCGATGAATCACCGCCAACCGGACGCTGCCCGGCATGGCTTGGAGCCCCCTTTCCTTCGCGCAATACCTTTCCAGCGTGCTGGCGGGCCTGGGCCTGGGGCTGGTCCTGGCCGGCGGAGCCATGTGGGCCGCTAGCCTGGCCTGAGGATAAAATTGAAGCTCTGTCGTATTTCGACGGTGAGGGGCCGGCGGGGTGCTAGCATGGGATATCGCCGGCACGGGGTTCCCAGGCGCTGGCGACTGAGAGACGGGCTTCGCGGCCCAGCTCCCGCCTGTGCCGGAGCTCGCATTGTGCCTCTTTACACCTTCTATCCGAACCAGCCTGACGGTTCGTCCAGCGCCTTCCAGGCCATCGAACTGACGGACGATCACGCGGCTTGCGACGCAGCGGCGCGCATGCTCACCGAGTACGGGAGTTGCGTGGCCGTCGCCATCTGGCAAGAGGACCGGCGGGTCACGACCGTGCCCCTCGAAGCGCGGAGCTAGACCATGGCCGGCGATGTGACCTCGCTCGATTCCGCCCGCCGCATGGTGGCCACCGACGTCCGCACCGGCGCGGCGTCCGACTATGTGCGTCGGGCCGAAGAAGCGCTCGCCTTGCTGTCCAAGGTCGAAACCCCCGAGGAGAAGGCGGCCGTTTGTCGGATAGCCGAGACCTGGCTCAATCTCGCGGAGGCCGAACTGAACCGTCCCGCCGAGCGCTGATCTTGTCGGCGGCGCGGTCGTCGTCGCCCGCAAGCTCCCGCCACACCGTGGCGATCCGTTCATAGGCCGCCCGCTCGGCGTGCGTCGCCGAAAGTCGCGCCAGGCGGTCGGCGTCTTCAGCGTGATCGAGGTATTTCCGGTGATCGCTCATGGTCGCTCCAACTACACAAGCGACTAGCGGTGGCACGCCGCGAACACGCCCGAGGTCGATGGAGAGCGCGCCACAGCGCGACTCGTTCCCCGCTTTTTGAACCTTTTGCCAAAGGATGCGTTCACGCGAAGCGCCGCCTTCTGTCGGGAATGCGACGCAAGTATCGCGGGATTTGTTTGGGCTATGTCGTCCATCCTGATTGTCGAAGACGAAGCGGAGGTCCTGGAGGTTGTCCAGGACTCTCTGGAACGTCGCGGCCTGTCGGTGCGCACCGCGCATGACGACGTCTCGGCCTATGCGGTCCTCGAGGCGGAGGCCCGCAGCTTCCGGATATTGATCGCCGACATAAATCTGGGCGTCGGCACAACCGGCTTCGACGTGGCGCGCCGGGCGCGGCAGCTCAATCCTAATCTGCAGGTGGTCTACATCACCGGCCATGCCGCCCACCTCGACAGGTTCGGGGTTCCCGACGCAGTGATGTTCCCCAAGCCCTTCTATCCGGACGAACTCGCGAACTGCGTGGTCCTGATGCTGGCCGACGAGGCTGAGGAGGCCTCGCCCTAGACCGGGCCCGGTGATAGGGCCGGGGCGATGTGCAACGAGTACCGGTTCGAGCGATCGCTCGACGAGCTGCTTGAAGAATTCAGTCGGCTGTCCCTGCCCATGACCTGGGTCGGCGGAGCGCCGAACCTGGAGCCGCGCGCCTCGGTGCGCCCCACCGACAAGGCCCCGGTCCTCGTCGGCCGCGAGGGCGGCGTCGAGCTGCGGGAACTGCGCTGGGGCTTCGTTCAGGCGCGCGGCGGGCCGCTCATCAACTTCCGCTCGGATGGGCGCCGCTTCCCGACCGGCCGCTGCCTGGCGCCCATGGACGGCTTCTACGAGTTCACCGGCGTCCGTCCGCCCAAATCCAAGTGGCTGTTCACGCCGACGCAGGGTGGCTTCCTGGGAGTCGCCGGCCTGGTGCGCGACGACCGCTTCACCCTGCTGACCTGTCCGCCAGGACCGGACGTCGCGCCCTATCACGACCGTCAGATCGTTATCCTGCCAAGCAACCTCTGGGCCGCGTGGCTCAACGGTCCGCAGCCGGCGCTCGTCCCCGCGCCCCCCGGGACCCTGACGGTGACCCAGGTGCGCTAGGCGCAGCCTTAAGGAAGGTCTTCTGCGAGGATGGCCATCTCGAACATGTACGAGCCGTCTTCGTCCTCGTCTTCGAACACCACGCCGATGAACTCCTCGCCGATGTAGACCTCGGCGGAGTCTTTCTGCTTGGGTCGGGGCACGAGGGTGATCCGCGCGTTGGCGAAGGTCCCTCGCAGGTGGCCTTCGATTTTGCGGATGGCTTTTTCGTCCACGCGTACGCTCCCGGAAATTCGTCGGCGCGAACCTAGAGCCTGCCCGGCGGAAGTGGAAGCCGCTTCGACGGGTGGCGGCGGATAGGCCGTCAGATCACGTAGTCGTCGTACACCACGTCGGCCAGCGTGTGATCCATGCTCCGCGCCGGTTCCTCGCAGGTCGGGCAGTTCACGATGCGCGCGGGCACGCCGGCGGCGGTGCAGCCCGCCGGCACCGGCTTCAGCACCACCGAACCCGATGCCACCTTGGCGTAGTCGCCCAACTCGATATTGCCCAACACCTTGGCGCCGGCGCCGAGCAGCACACCTTTGCCCACCTTGGGGTGACGGTCGCCGCGCTCCGCCCCGGTGCCGCCCAGGGTGACGCCCTGCAGCATCGAGACGTCGTCGCCGATCACCGCGGTCTCGCCGATCACGATCCCGGTGCCGTGGTCGATGAACACGCCCCGGCCGATCCGGGTGGCCGGATGGATGTCCACCTGGAACAGCTCGCTCATCCGGCTTTGAAGGTAGAACGCCAGGGTCTCGCGTTCCTGGCTCCATAGCCAGTGGGCCAGCCTGTGGGTCTGAAGGGCGAGGAATCCCTTGAAGTAGAGGAACGGCTGCACATAGCCTTTGCAGGCGGGATCGCGCTCGTAGACGGCCCTCAGGTCGTACTCGGCGGTCTCGACGATCCCCGGGTCGGCCTCGTAGGCCTCCTCGCAGATGTCCCGCAGCGACATAGCCCGGAGCTCCTGGTCGCCGAGCTTGCGGGCGAGTTGGTAGGAGAGCGCGTCTCCCAGCTCATTGTGGTTCAGGATCACGGCGGCGAGCAGGCTGGCGAGCGCCGCCTCCTTCTTCGCGGCGGCCTCGGCCTCGTTGCGCAGCGCGGCCCAAACCGGCGGCGGCGCGGACGCATTCACCACTTCCAGGTGTTGGCTCATCCTGTACCTCCCGCCCCTTCTTACCGCAAACCGGCCCCGGCAGGCGAGCGCCGCGACGTCGCCGTTTCCCGCCATATGGTGGGCGTCGATCGGATCGCCACCCTTGGGCGCCTTGCAAATCTCTCGCCAACCCGCCCTTCGCCGCCTTTCATTCGCCCTCGCCTTGCGTCGCCGCGGGCGCCAATAAGGCCCGCGAGACGCGCCAAGAGATCATCCGATGACCAGTTCCCTGCCAGTCGCTCCAGAGTTCGGCGCGCCGATCGCCGGCGCCCCCGCGCCGGAGGTGTTGCGGTTCCTGGCGCTGCGCCGGTCGGTCTCCGCGGTAGCCCTGGGGACCCCGGGCCCCACGCCGGAGCAGCTGGCCGACCTGCTGAGGTTGGCGGTGCGGGTCCCGGACCACGGCAAACTCGCCCCCTGGCGGTTCATTGTGCTGGAGGCCTCGGACAAGGCGGCGTTCGTCGCCCGCCTTGAGACGCTTGCTGACAGCCGAGGGGCCACTGTGGCGGCGGGCAAGCTCGGCAAGCTGAAGCCCCCCCCGCTGGCCGTGGCGGTGATTTCCTCGCCGCGACAGGCCGACATCCCCGAGTGGGAGCAGGTGCTCTCGGCGGGCGCGGTTTGCCTGACCCTGTCGCAGGCGGCCGCGGCCATGGGCTTTGGCGCCAACTGGATCACCGACTGGTACAGCTACGATCCCGAGGCGACGGCCATCCTGGGCCTGGAGGCCGGTGAGCGGGTGGCGGGCTTCATCCTCATTGGCGCCCCTCGCGAGCCGCCGCTCGAGCGCGAGCGGCCAGATCCGGCCGCCCTGACCCGTCACTGGCGCCCCTGAACCTCAGCGGGAGTCCAGACACACAACGGCCGGACGACGCATCGCATCGTCCGGCCTGAGGTGACACGCCCGAGGAGAGATGGGCCGGCAATCTATAGGCCCTTTGAGCCGTTTTGGGAAGCCTTGAGCCGCCGGTGTCAGCCCCGCCCCCTGTAGGGCGCGACGCCCTGGTCGGGCAGCCACAGCCCTTCCGGCGGGGCCCCGGTCTGCCAGAAGACGTCGATCGGGATGCCGCCGCGGGGATACCAGTAGCCGCCGATTCTCAGCCACCGAGGGGCGAGTTCGTCCGCCAGCCGCTTGCCGATCTCCACGGTGCAGGCTTCGTGGAAGCTTCCGTGGTTTCGGAAGGCGCCCAGGTAGAGCTTCAGCGACTTGGATTCCACGAGCCAGCCCTCTGGGACGTAGTCGATGACCAGGTGTGCGAAGTCCGGCTGTCCGGTCACGGGGCAAAGGGCGGTGAACTCCGGCGCCGTGAACCGCGCCAGGTAGAGCGTCCCCGGGTGGGGATTGGGCACGCGCTCCAGGATCGCCTGCGCAGGGCTGTCGAATCCGCGCACGCCCTGGCCGAGCTGGGTTAGGTGGGTCTCTTCCATTGTGGCCGCTTTACCCCCGACCACCCTGGCGAACAACACGGCCAGCTCCCGGGCGAGTCGCGTTATCCGCGCATGAGGCGCCCCGTTGCGATGCATTTGATCATCATTTGGGCGCCAAAGTTGCGTAATATTTGAGCGTGACCCCCCACCAGCGCCTAGACTTCGATCACTTTCCGGCCGGTGGCGGGCGCCGGACCAGTGCGCATTGATCTGACGGGTGGGCCGGAAAGTATGACCGCCGACGGCGGCTTCGACTCGCCGCAAACAAGGGGATATTTATGAACGCGCTCAAACTCTCGCTCGCGGCCTTCGCGGCGTCCTTGGCTCTCGGTGGGGCCGCCAACGCCCAGGAAGAAAGCCCTGTCAGCTTCTCCTTCAACGTAGGCGCCGCCAGCGACTACGTGTTCCGGGGCTTCACCCAAACCTTGGAAGATCCGCAGGTCTATGGCGGCATCGACGCCGCCTTCGGCATTGGCTACGCGGGCGTCTGGGCGTCCAACGTCGACTTCGGCGACAGCACGGATTTTGAGTTCGATCTCTACGCCGGCGTGAAGCCGACCCTGGGCCCGGTGAGCCTGGACCTGGCCGCGATCTACTACGGCTACGGCGGCAAGCCGTCCGGCTCGGGCTACGCCTACTGGGAATTCAAGGCCGCTGGCTCGGTGCCGGCCGGCCCCGCGACCCTCGGCGTGGCGACCTACTATTCGCCCGACTTCTTCGGCGTCGATGAAGAGGCCTTCTACGCCGAGCTGAACTCCGCCTTTGCGATCCCCGAGACCAAGTTCTCCCTGAGCGGCGCGGTCGGCCACCAGTCGCTCGACGTGAGCTCCGACTATTGGACCTGGAACGCCGGCGTAGGCTTCGCCCTGACGGACAACGTCAGCTTCGACCTCCGCTACCACGACACCGACGTGAAGGGCACGACCCTGGCCGACGAGCGCGTCGTCATCGGCGTTAAGGCTGCTTTCTAAGCATTGATATGAGTATGAGTGCGGAGGGCCGCCGCGGGACACCCCGCGGCGGCTTTTCCGTTGCGTCGCGCGGCCCAGGTTCCTAATCTAGCAGGGTGCGCCCGACTGCTGCGTACGAGGCCCCGTTCCCGGGGGCGGGTTTGCGGACCGCAGAGCTGACGGAGTTCGGCGCATGGATCGTGTGGCTTTTCGGGCCCAGACCGTCGTCGCCGACATCGCGCTCGCCGCGCTGGCCTTCGCCCTTGCCTATGTGCTGGCCCCTACCCTGCCCGAAATGGTCTGGACCGAGCTGCCGTCGAGCTTCTGGCAGCTGACCGGGCTCTACGCCGCCATCGCCGGGGGATTCGCCTTCCTGTTCCGGCGCGAGCTTTCGCCCTGGCGCTATGTCTCGATCTCCGACGTCCTGGTGCTATCGCGCAGCGCCGTGCTCACCGTCGGCGTCTTCCTGCTGGCGGTGTTCGTGTTCGACCGCGCCCGCACCCTTCCGCGCTCCACCCTGTTCATGGCTCCCCTGATCCAGATGGCGGCCTCCATGGGCGTGCGGATCCTGCGACGGGCCATGCATGAGCGCGTCCTGGAGTCCTTCTCGCCGCTCAAGAGCATCACCGATCGCATGTCCAAGGCCCCGTCGCTGCTGCTGATCGGCCCGGCTTCGCTGGCCGACACCTATCTGCGCGACGTGGCCCGCGGTCACGACCGGGGCTACACGCCGGTGGGGATCGTCACCCCCGACCGCCGCGACATCGGTCAGCAGGTCCGCGGCGTCTGCATCATCGAATCTCTCGAGCGGCTGGACGAGGCCCTGGCGGACCTGCGCCGCTGGAATCGCTACCCCCGCGCCATCCTGTTCCTCGAGGAGCCGGCCCGACTGAAGGGCCTGACCGCCGATATGCTCGGCAGGCTCAAGAACGATGGCATCCGTCTCCTGCGACTGCCCTCCATCGTCGAACTGGCCCAGCACGACAGCGTCACCCTGCTGCCGATGCGGGACATCAACATCGAGGAATTGCTGGCCCGCGACCCCATCGAGCTCGACCGGGGCGCCATCGCCAAGCTGATCCGCGGCCGCCGCGTGCTGATCACCGGCGCCGGCGGCTCCATCGGCGCCGAGCTCTGCCGCCAGGTCGCCGCCTTCGACTGCGAGCACCTGACCCTCCTGGATATCTCGGAAACCGCCCTCTTCGAGATCGAGCGGGAAATGCGTGAGACCTATCCGCAGATCTCCCGGCGGGCCGTGCTGTGCGACGTCCGCCACGCGGGTCGGCTCACGGCGGCTTTCAAGGGCGAGACGCCGGACCTGGTCTTCCACGCGGCCGCGCTCAAGCACGTCTCGATGGTCGAGCGGCACCCCAGCGAAGGCGTGCTGACCAACGTGGTCGGGACCTGGAACGTGACTGAGGCTTCCAAGGCCTGCGGGGCCGGTCAGATGGTGCTGATCTCCACCGACAAGGCTGTCGATCCCACCAACGTGATGGGCGCCACCAAGCGCCTGGCCGAGGCTGTGATCCAGGCCCAGCAGAGCAACCACGAGGGCGCGCGGTTCTCCGCCGTCCGGTTCGGCAACGTCCTGGGCTCGGCTGGCTCGGTGGTGCCGATCTTCAAGTCGCAGATCGAGCGGGGCGGACCTGTCACCGTCACCCACCCGGACATGATGCGCTTCTTCATGACCATTCCGGAGGCCGCCCAGCTTGTGCTGCACGCCACGGCCACCAGCGCCGAGGGGGAGCGCGGCGAGGCGCGGCTGTTCCTTCTGGAGATGGGCGAGCCCGTGCGCATCCTGGACCTCGCCCGCCAGATGATCGCCCTTTCCGGCCGCATGCCGGGCAAGGATATCGAGATCGAGATCACCGGCCTTCGCCCGGGTGAGAAACTCACCGAGGCGTTGCTCGACGAAACCGAACGGGCCATTCCCTGCGCCCCGAAGGTCCTGGAGGTGATCTCCAACGCCGCCGTCCACCTGACCGCTACGCAGGTGACCGACCTGGCGGCCTTCGCCGAGGCGGGCGACACCGCCGCGGTCCGCCGTCTGCTGTTCGAACTGGTTGGCCAGATCCGCCGTGAAAAGCCCGGTTCGCCGAACCTTCGGGTGGTGGTCGGGGGATAATCCCTTAGAGCAGACCTGCGGACCCGCCGGGTAGGACCCTAAGCGGCCCGTCACCGGGATATTCGCGGAGGAAGTCAGGCGCGGCCCTGGCCCCGCCCGCTCAGCAAAGCCCCTTACTGGTCAACATGCGACTCCTATCCTGCACCGCCCCCCTCGGCGCGTTCGCCGCCCTGCTCCTTGGCCCGCCGGCCCTGGCTCAATCCGGCGGCGAGCCCGGCATGACAATTTTCGGGCGGACGCTCAGCGCCCACGTCCTGCTGGGCCTCAGCCCGGACTACATCGGGTCGGACGAGTACAAGGTGTTCCCCGCGGGCAGCATCAGCCTGTCGTAGCCCGGCGCCGAGCCGACCTTCACCGCGCCGGACGACGGGGTGAATCTGACCCTGATCGGCGACAACGTCCTGTCCGCGGGATTGCAGGGCCGCTGGCGTTCCGGCCGCGACAACGACGGCGATCTAGAGGGGTTCGACAAGGTCAAATGGGCCGTCGAGGGCGGGGCCTTCGCCCGCTGGCGGCCGATCGAATGGCTACGGCTCCGCGGCGAGGTGCGCCACGGCTTCGGCGGACACAGTAGCTGGGGGGCCAACGCGGGGGCCGATGTGTTCCGCCGGGAAGGCCCGTGGGTGATGTCGGTCGGCGCGCGGGTCCGCTGGGCGGACAGCGACTTCACCCGCACCTTCTTCCAGGTCACGCCGGCCGAGGCGGAGCGCAGCTTGCTTGGGGTCCAGCCCTACGCGCCCCACGGCGATTTCCTGTCCGCGGGGGGCCTCGTCGCCGTGGAGTACCGATGGAACCGGCGCTGGAGCTTCTCAGCCGACGCCGAATACCATCGCCTGATGGCCGATGCGGCCGACAGCCCGATCGTCGCCGACCTGGGCTCGGCTGATCAGTTCCGGGTGACGGTCGGAGTGCGGCACACCTTCGGACAGTGAACCGGCGCCAGCCTACTCGGCCGCCACGATCTGCGGCCTGGCGGCCACGCTGAGCCGCTGCCTCAGGGCCTCGTACTCGGTCCGCAGCGCCGCCGGCAGGTGATCGCCGAGGGTGTCGTAGAAGGCCGGGATCAGCTCGGCCTCTTCCGTCCAGGTGACCGGATCGACGGTGAGCAGCAGATCGAGCTGGGCGTCGGTCAGGGTCAGGCCGGAGACATCCAGCGCCGCCTTGGACGGCACCCGCCCGATCGGCGTGTCCACCGCCTCGGCCTTGCCGTCCAGGCGCTCGAAAATCCACTTGAGCACCCGGGAATTGTCGCCGAACCCCGGCCAGACGAACTTGCCCCGCTCGTCCTTGCGGAACCAGTTCACGAAATAGATGCGGGGCAGCTTCGCGGGGTCCGCCTGGGCGCCCATCTTCAGCCAGTGGGCGAAGTAGTCGCCCATGTTGTAGCCGCAGAACGGCAGCATCGCGAACGGATCGCGCCGCAGTTCGCCGATCTTGTTCTCGGCCGCCGCCGTGCCCTCGGAGGCCACGTTCGAAGCCATGAACACACCGTGTTTCCAGCTCATCGCCTCGGTGACCAGCGGCACCGCCGACGCCCGGCGTCCGCCGAACAGGATGGCGGAGATCGGCACCCCGTCGGGGTCCTCCCATTCCGGTGCGATGACCGGGCATTGGTCGGCGGGGGCGGTGAAGCGCGCGTTGGGGTGGGCCGCCGGCTCGGGGCTTTCGGGCGTCCACGCCCGGCCTTTCCAATCGGTCAGCCGGGCGGGCGGATCCTTGGTGAGGCCTTCCCACCAGACATCGCCATCCTCGGTCAGCGCCACGTTGGTGAAGATGCAGTTCTCGTCCAGGGCGGCCACCGCGTTGCGGTTGGTGTCCAGGCCGGTGCCGGGCGCCACGCCGAAGAACCCTGCTTCAGGATTGATCGCGTAGAGGCGGCCATCGTCGCCGAATCGCATCCAGCAGATGTCGTCGCCGATGGTTTCCGCCTTCCACCCATCGAGCGTGGGCTGGAGCATCGCCATATTGGTCTTGCCGCAGGCGCTCGGGAACGCCGCCGCCATATAGCGGGTCCGACCCTCGGGCGAAGTGAGCTTCAGGATCAACATGTGCTCGGCGAACCAGCCTTCGTCCCGAGCCATCACCGAGGCGATCCGCAGGGCGAAGCATTTCTTCCCGAGCAGGGCGTTGCCGCCGTAGCCGGAGCCATACGACCAGATCTCCCGGCTTTCCGGGAAATGGACGATGTACTTGATCTCATTGCAGGGCCAGGGAACGTCCTTCTGGCCAGCCTCGAGAGGCATCCCCACGCTATGGACCGCGGGGACGAAAAAGCCGTCATCGCCCAGTTGGTCCAGGGCCGCCTGGCCCATACGGGTCATGGTGCGCATCGACATGACCACATAGGGGCTGTCGGTAATTTCCACGCCGATGGCCGAAATCCGCGAGCCCAGCGGGCCCATGCAGAACGGGACCACATAGAGCGTGCGGCCCCGCATGGCGCCCTTGAACAGCCCCTGCAGGTCGGCGCGCATCTCGGTGGGATCGAGCCAATTGTTGGTCGGACCGGCGTCTTCCGGCTTTTCCGAGCAGATGAACGTCCGGCTTTCGACCCGGGCCACGTCGCGCGGATCGGAGGTCGCCAGGAAGCTGTTCGGACGCAGAGCGGGGTTGAGCCGCTTCAATGTGCCCGCCCCCACCAGTTCGTCGGCCAGGCGGTCCCATTCCGCCTGCGAGCCATCGCACCACACCACGCGCTCTGGCTCGACCAGTTGGGCGATATCGCGGACCCACTGGATCAGCTTGGCGTGCTTCGTCGGGGCGGCGTCGAGGCCCAGGACGCTGGCGTGACTCATAATCGACTATAACTCCAAGGGCGCGGCGCCCCGCGCGTGGCGCGGCGGCTGCGAATTCTGGCTTCATAGAGATACAAACTGCGTCTGCCTACAGCGGTGCGTGTTCAACAGAAGGTCATCGGCCCTCCAGACCCGAAATTTTCCTCTGAGCGGTCGAAATCCGCCGCGCCGCCACCCTTCCCCCACCCCGGCGGTTGGCGGCGAGGCCCGGATCGGTCATTTGTGCCTCTCGGGATCGTAAGGATCGGGCGCATGGCACTTCGCTTACGCAGCTGGGCTGGCCAGGGCCCTCGCGGGCCCGGCGCCTGACGCATGCCGCCCAAGGACCCTGCCCCGGATGATCCCGTCATGGCGGCCTATATGGAGCGCCGCTCCAACCTGGTGCGGTTTTTCGCCGCTCGCACCGGGTCACGGGCTGCGGCGGAGGACCTCGTCCAGGAGCTCTACCTGAAGCTGGCGACCGGACGCGACGCCGGCGCGGTCCATCCCACGGCCTTCCTCTATCGTATCGCCCTGAACCTGATGCTCGACACCACCCGGGGGCAGGCGCGCTCCGCCGCCCGTGACGCCGCCTGGCGCGAAACCGCCCACGCCTCGGCCGGCGGGCAGGACATCGCCGACGAAATCCCGGCCGACGAGGCCGTGGCGTCGCGGCAGCGGCTCAGTCGGCTGGTCGAGGCGCTCGCCCAACTGCCGCCGCAGATGCAGCGGGCTTTCCGCCTGCACAAGCTGGAAGGGCTCAGCCATGCCGAAACCGCGCGGGTTATGGACCTGTCGGTGAAATCAGTGGAAAAACACATCAGCGCCGCTCTCAAAGCGCTCACCGCGAGGCTTGGGGGATGATCTACCGGAAATTGCAGTCGTGGGCTGGGGGGACCCTACCTTCGGCGGCGTCTTTCTCCTCGAGGGCGCAGGCGATCCTGCGTCGCCGGACAGGTCGATGAACGACAACAGGGCATACGGCGACGAGCGCCGGCTGACGGAGGCCGCCGACTGGATCGTCAGGCTGCAGGCGCCGGACCTGGGCGAATCCGACGCCCTGGCGTTCGACGCCTGGATCGCCGACGCCGCCAACGCCGCGGCCTACGACGCCGCCCTGACAACCTGGGACGCCTATGGCGCCAGCCCGGCGCCGATCGCCAAGGCCCTGTCGGAACGTCGGACGCTCCCGCCTCGACGTTGGGTGCTGGCTGGCGGCGCGGCCGCGGCCGCTGCGGCCGCCGCCGTCGCCCTCCTGTCCCCGGGGAGCACGCCGCAGCCCTCCGCTCAACTCTACGCCACCGGCAAGGGCGAGCGGCGGACCGTGCGGTTGGCCGACGGCTCCACGGTGGAGCTCAACGCCACCACCCGGCTCTCGGTCACGCTTGCGGCCAAGACGCGGCATGTGTGGCTGGAGCAAGGTCAGGCGGTGTTCGACGTCGCGTCGGACGCGGGACGGCCCTTCGTCGTCGCCGTGGGCGACCGGACGGTTCGGGTGGTCGGCACCCAGTTCGACGTGCGCCGCCGCGACGGTCGAGTGGCGGTGACCGTGGCGCGCGGTTCGGTCGAGGTGTCGCCGGTGGCCGGCGCACGAGGCGGCGCCTATCGCCTTCGCCCTGGCCAGCGCCTGGACCACCGCGAGGGCGCGACGGACGTCGATGTCTCGCAAATCAGCCCCGCCGAAGTGCTTGGCTGGCGCGCCGGACGGCTTGTCTACCGCGACAGCCCGCTCAGTGAGGTCGTGGCCGATCTCAATCAGCAGTTCCCCACCCAAATCCGCATCGAGGACCCGGCGCTTGCCGCCACGCCGATATCCGGGGTGCTGGTTCTCGACAGCCAGGAGGCGGTGATTGGCCGTCTGGCCTTGCTGGTTCCCATAAGAGCAGTACGTTCCGGGCAGGGATTGGTGCTGCGGCGCGACTAGAGCGCGCCCGGGGTTCATTGGGGTTGCGGGCTGACAAGGCGGGTTACGCCTTTCTGGACGTTGCTGGGCGGCGTGGTCCTGGCGTGCGTGGTCGGCCGCGCGGAGGCGGCCGATACGCGCCATCGACTGTCGATCCCGGCGAAGGGCTACGCCGACGCCCTCATTGATCTGGGCGTCCAGGCCAATGTTTCGATCGTCGGCACCTCCGCATGCGGGCCCGGCGGGGCGATGGGCCTTTCCGGCCGCTATGCCCTGGCTGAGGCCCTCGACCTCCTGCTCCGCGGCGCACCCTGCCGCCACCGAATCGTCGATCCCCGCACGGTCCGGATCTCAGCGATCCCCCCCGACCGGCCGATGCTGCCGCCTGCCCGCGAGCCGGTGGGCGCACCGATGCTGGTGACCGAACTGGTGGTCACGGCCACCAAACGGCCGGCCAGCGTGGAGCACCTCGCCGCCTCGGTCAGCGCCATATCCCGGGACCAGCTCGCCCTGACGGGCGCCGTGGACGTCAGCCAGACCGCCGGACAGGTGGCCGGCGTGCTGACCACGAACCTCGGTCCCGGCCGGGACAAGCTACTGATCCGGGGCCTGTCGGACGGCGCCTTCACCGGCCGCACCCGCTCGACCGTCTCCACCTACCTCGACGACGCCCCGATCAACTACAACGCCCCCGATCCCGACCTGCGGCTCGTGGACCTCGACCGGATCGAGGTTGTGCGGGGGCCACAGGGCGCCCTTTACGGCTCCGGCGCGCTCGCCGGGGTCTACCGGATCGTGACCCGCAAGCCCGACCTGGAGCAGGTGGAAGCCGGGATCGCCGGATCCGCCGCCGACACCGTCGGCGGCGCCCCCAGCAAGGAGATCGAAGGTTATCTCAGCCTGCCGCTCATCCCGGGCCGGGCCGCCCTGCGGGTGGTGGCCTACCACGACCGCAAGGGTGGCTACCTCGACGACGTGAACCTCGGCGTGGCCAACGTTGACGAGACCATGCGGAAGGGGGCGCGGGCCGCCTTGCGGGTCCGCCTGGACGAGACCTGGCGGCTCGACCTGACCGCCGTGACCCAGCACCTGCGGTCGAACGACACCCAGTATGTGACGGGCGGCCAGCGGGCGAACCGCGTGCGCGAGACACACGACAACGACATCGACCATCGGGCGGCGACCCTGACCGGCGATCTCGGCTGGGCCAGCCTCGTGGCCTCGACAGCCCACGTGAGCCACAGCTTTTCCAGCCAGTACGACGCCACCATGGTGGTGCGCACCTTCGGCGCGGCGCCGGGCGACGTCGGTCTCTATGTGGAGAGCGCGCGCGTCGGCATGTGGGCGCAGGACGTGGTCCTGCGCTCGGCGAACGGATCGCGGTTCAGCTGGCTCGTCGGCGCCTTCGCCTCGACGAGCCAGGAACGCACGCCCTCCACCCTGGCGATCGATCCGCAGGACGGTCCCCAGCGGCTCGTCTACATCGAGGCGCGGCGCGACCGGCTGCGTGAGCTGGCCGTCTATGGCGAGGGGTCGCTGGAGATCACCCCGGAGTGGACCGCCTCCGTCGGAGCCCGGCTGTTCGAAAGCCGGGTGGGCACCTCCGCCGACGTCACGGTCGCCCCGCCCGGCGAATCGCGGGCGTTCGACAGCGCCCGCGCCTTCCAAGGCCTGTCACCCACCCTGTCCGTCCAGCGGGAGGACGCTGACGGGGACATGATCTATGTCCTGTTCTCCGAGGGCTATCGCCCCGGCGGATTCAACTCGGGCGGCATCCTGGCGATAAGGCCCAGCCGGACCACCTTCGCGCCCGACCGGCTCCGCAATTACGAGGTCGGCGCCAAGCTGCGCCTCCTCGACCGGCGCCTGGCCGTTCGCACGGCCGCCTACTGGGCCGATTGGTCCCGGCTGCAGACCGACCAATACCGGCCCAGCGGGCTGGCCTACACCGGCAACGTCGGCGATGCGCGGGTCGTGGGACTCGAGGGCGAGGTCGGCTACGAATGGGACTTCGGGCTCTCCATGCAGCTCAGCGGCCTGCTTTCGAAGTCGCGCATCCGCAATCCCAACCCCGACTTTGCCCCGCAGGTCACACCGACCCTGCCCGGCGTGCCGCAGGTTTCCGGCGGTGTGCTCGCCATCTATCAGCGGCCCCTGGCGGGGGACATGACCCTGCGCCTGACCGGCGAGGCCAGCTACATCGGCCGCTCGACCCTGTCGTTCGACGCCGCCCTGGCTCCCCGCATGGGCCACTATCTGCGGGTTCGGCTTTCGGCCCAGGCGGCCGCCGATCGCTGGAGCGCGACGCTCTTCGTATCCAACCCGCTGAACTCCGACGAAGACACCTTCGCCTACGGCAATCCATTCAGCTTCAGCGAGGTGCGGCAAGTGACGCCTCAGCGGCCCCGCACGGTGGGCCTGAAGTTGGCTTACGACCTCTGAACAATTCCACCCCGCCCGATGGGGGGGCGGGACCGTCCGCGGCGTCTAACTCACACGGGGAGGACGGGAGGTTATCCGTGGGAGTCAGGATCTCGGCGCTGGTATGCGCCCATAACCAGGAGGCGCGGCTGGGCGATTGCCTGCGGCGGCTGTCCTTCTGTGACGAGATCGTGGTGGTGGCCGACAGCTGCACCGACCGTACGCGGGAGATCGCCCGCCGGGCCGGGGCCGTGGTGATCGACGGCATCTTTCCCCTGGAAGGCCATCGCAAACGGGCCGGCGAGGCCGCCTGTTCTGGCGAATGGATCCTGGAGATCGAGCCCGACGAGCGGGTGGAAAGCGCCCTCGCCTGGGAAATCCGCGCCACGCTCCAGGCTCGCCCCACCTGCGACGCCTTCAGCCTGTCCATCGACAACTACATCGGGGCCGAGCGTGTGCGCCACGGGTGGTCGCCGGCGCTCGGAGGCGGCGGCGCTCGGCTGTTCCGGCGGGGCGCCAAGGCGTGGACGGGTGGTCGGATTGACGCCGGCCGCGTCATCTCCGGACACCGGATGGGCATGCTCACCGGAGCGCTGCGCCGCGACCTCGGCCGCGACATCGGCGAGGTGCTGGAACGCTTCAATCGCCAGAACGGGCTCCGCGCCGAGGACCTTGCCGACGCCGGCGTGCGGACCGGCGCACCGGTGGCCGTGGCGCGCGGGGTGGGCGCGTTTTTCTCCGGCCTGCTGTTGCGCAGCGGCTGGCGCGAAGGCCGACTAGGCATGCTAGCGGCGTTGCTGAGCGGCCTCGATCCGGTGTTGGCCAATCTGCGGTCCCGGGAGTTGCAGGCCCGCCGGCGCGAACGCCCGCTCGTCCCGCAAGACGCGGCGCCGCTTCCGAAAGCCGTGGGTTTCGGGGCGCGCTGAAATCCCGCTATGACACCGTCCTCAGGCGGACGAGCGGGATAGGACAGTCCATTGGCGATCTTGGTGACGGGTTCGGCCGGTTTCATCGGCTTCCACCTGAGCCGGCGGTTACTGGCGCTGGGCCATGAGGTCGTCGGCGTCGACAACCTGAACCCCTACTACGACCCCCGCCTCAAGGCCGACCGTCTGGCGCTATTGGAGGCCGATCCGCGCTACCGGCACGCGCACCTGGATCTGGTCGACCGCGACGCCATCGCGGCGCTGTTCGCCGAGATCCGACCCGAGGCGGTGGTCAACCTCGCGGCCCAGGCGGGCGTCCGCTACAGCCTGGAGAAGCCAGAGGTCTATGTGGACTCCAACGTCGTCGGCTTCCTGAACATCCTGGAAGGCTGCCGCGCGGTTCAACCCCGGCACCTGGTCTTCGCCTCCACGAGTTCGGCCTACGGCGCCAACGGCGCCCTGCCGTTCAACATCCACGACAGCGCCAACCACCCGATCACCCTCTACGCGGCGACCAAGCTCGCCAACGAGGGCATGGCCCACGCCTACGCGCACCTGTTCGGGGTGCCAGCCACCGGGTTCCGCTTCTTCACCGTCTACGGGCCGTGGGGGCGGCCCGACATGGCGCTGTTCAAGTTCACCAAGGCGATCCTCGAGGGCCAACCCATCGACGTCTACGGCGAGGGGCGGATGCAACGCGACTTCACCTATGTGGACGACATCGTCGAGGGCCTCGTCGCCGCCATCCCGCGCCCACCGGCCCCGGACCCCGCCTGGCGCGCCGAGGCGCCGGACCCCGCTACTAGCGGCGTGGCGCCCTGGAGATTGCTCAACCTCGGCGGCGGGCGGCGCGTGGAGCTCATGCGCTACATCCAGGTTCTCGAGGAAAAGCTGGGCCGCAAGGCCACGCTCAACCTGCTGCCCATGCAAGCCGGCGACGTGGCCCGCACCGAGGCTGACGTCGAGGAAACCCACCGCGTGCTCGACTACACCCCGAACACGCCCGTCGAGGTCGGCGTGGGCCGTTTCGTCGACTGGTATCTGGAATACTACGGCGACCGCTAGCTGCTTCCGCGCCCGGCCCCGGCCCCAAAAAAAGACCGCGCCCGTTGCGGAGCGCGGTCAGTTTAGGGAGGAAACGCCCCGAAGGGCGAGATCACCCTGCCTCCGACCCCGCTGGGGTGGAAGCGTTTCCTGACCATTGATAACCTGAAGTCTCTCCAACGGCCGCTGGCGCCCATTTCCGGTGCGCGGCGCCTCCTGATCAGGCGCCTAGAGGCGCAGGTCGGACGCCTGCCTCGGCAGGAGCGCCTTGACGTCGAAGATCACCGCCCCCGGCTTGCCGAGCGCCCGCAGCTTCTCCGGTCCCAGCTCCAGGAACTGGCGGTGGCCGACGGCCAGCACCAGGCCGTCGTAGTCGCCGGCGACCGGCGCGGCCGTGAGGGTCAGGCCGTACTCCGCCTCGGCCTCCTCCGAGGCGATCCAAGGGTCCCAGACGTCGATCTTCGCGCCGTAGTCGGTGAGCTCGCGGATGATGTCGATCACCCGGGTGTTGCGCAGGTCCGGCGTGTTCTCCTTGAAGGCCAGGCCGAGCACCAGGATCCTCGCGCCTTTCACCGGCGTGCCTTGGCCGATCATCGCCTTGACCAGCTCACGGGCCACATGGCCGCCCATGCCGTCGTTGATCCGGCGACCGGCCAGGATCACCTCCGGGCGGTAGCCGACCGCCTCGGCCTTGTGGGTCAGGTAATAGGGATCGACGCCGATGCAGTGACCGCCCACCAGGCCGGGCCGGAAGTTCAGGAAATTCCATTTGGTGGACGCCGCCGCCAGCACTTCCTGGGTGTCGACGCCCAGACGGTGGAAGATCAGCGCGAATTCATTGACCAGGGCGATGTTCAGGTCGCGCTGCGTGTTCTCGATCACCTTCGCCGCCTCGGCGACCCGGATCGACGGCGCCCGGTGGGTGCCGGCCTTCACCACCGAGGCGTAGAGCGCGTCCACGAAATCCGCGGCCTCGGGCGTCGAGCCGGCAGTCACCTTGACGATATTCTCGAGCCGATGCTCGGGGTCGCCTGGATTGGCCCGTTCGGGGCTGTAGCCCAGGAAGAAATCCCGGTTGGCCTTCAGGCCGGACACCGCCGCCACCACGGGTGCGCAATCCTCCTCGGTGGCGCCGGGGTAGACGGTGGATTCGTAGATCACCACCCCGCCCGGGCGGATCGCCCCCCCCACCGTGCGGCTGGCCGCCATCAGCGCCGAAAGGTCGGGGCGTTTGTAGGCGTCGATGGGTGTCGGCACCGTGACGATGAAGACGTCGCAGCCGACCAGATCCCGCGGATCGGTGGTGAAGGCCAGCCGCGCCGCGGCGGCCAGGGCCTCGGGAGTCACCTCAAGGGTGCGGTCCTCGCCCCGGCGCAAGCCGTCGATCCGCGCCCGGCCGATGTCGAAGCCCAGGACGTCATGGGCCGCGGCGAAAGCCACCGCCAGCGGCAACCCCACGTAACCCAGGCCGAGCACGGCGATGCGCGCGGGGCGTTTGATGAATGGATTATCGACCATCGCCAGCCTGACTAGAGTGTGACCGCCACAAGTGGAAGCCGGTACAGGCGCGCGTCAAACGCCCGGCGATGTCCACTCCCGACGGATCAGCCTGCCCACAGGACCCAGCCCTGCCAGAGGGCGAGGACCAAGACCAGCGCCCCCACCAGCCAGGTCAGGGCGCGGAGCGGCAGTATCTTGGTCATCCACCCGGCGATCGGCGCGGCGACGATCCCGCCGGCTATCAATCCGCCGACGGACCATAGGAGATCGCGCAGGCCGGCGGTTTCCCAGTGGCCGCTGAGCAGGGCCGCGAGGAAGGCCGCCGAGGTCGCGGTCGCGACGAACAGCTCGGCCGTGTTGGTGGTGCCGATCGATTTGCGCGGATCGGCTCCCGCGCCCATCAGGCTGGACGTGACCACCGGACCCCAGCCGCCCCCGCCGATGGCGTCGAAGAAGCCGCCCACCAGGCCCAGCGGAAATGGTCCCTTCCAGGAAAACACCTTTGGCCGCGTCCCCTTCCAGGCGCGGTAGAGGATCACCAGGCCCATCAACCCGAGCCAGGCGATGACGAAGGGTTTGACCTTCTCTCCGTCGATGGAGGTCAGGACATAGGCCCCGAGCACACCGCCCAGCACGCCGCCACCGGAAAGCAGGGCCAGAAGCCGCCAGTCGACGTTGCCGTGCGCCACATGCGAAGCCCCTGAGGCCACGCCGGTGAACATCTTCGCCGCGTGAACGCTGGCCGAGGCGTTGGCCGGGCTGACGCCCGCGCTCAACAGGGCGGTCGTCGAGATCACGCCGTACGCCATCCCCAGCGCCCCATCGACGAGCTGGCCGGCGAAACCCACGAACGCGAACAACCAGAAATCGGGATCCATCCCCGGCCCCTAAGCCCCGCGAGCGCAGCGGCCAAGCCTGGATTTCTATAAGCCCGGCCAGGGACAGTCACCCGCACGCGTCGGTTGCTAGCGCGGGGCCGGTTCCACGGCCTATGATTCACCGACCGGGGTGCGTCGTTTCGCGGCCCTCCCTTGAATCGCGGCCGGGCGGCGGAAGCTCAACCCTTCCCCCGCGCCCTGGAGACTTGTGACGCTGCTTCGCCGGATCGCCGCCTTTGCAGTTCTGTTCGCGCTTGGCGGCGCCCAGGGAGCTTATGCCCAGGCCACGGCCACCGAGATCGCGGCGGGCACCGGCACCATCTTCCGGCCGATCGTGCTGAGCAAGAACACCGACCTGTCCTTCGGCACCGTGGTGAGGCCGATCACGGGTTCCGGCACGATCACGGTCGATCCGGCCACCGGCGACCGCACCGTGGATGGCGCGGCCGCGGGCATAAACCCGGGTTCCGGCGGCGCCGCGGCGCGGGCCACCTTCACCGTTGGGGGCGAAGGGGGGCAGGCCTTCTCCATCAGCGTGCCGCCCGATGTCACCATGACCCGCTCTGGAGGCGCCGAGACCATGGTCGCCACCCTGAACCCGACCGCCACCACGGGCGCCTTGAGCAACAGTCTCGGAAACAATGGGTCGGCGACGTTCGGCGTCGGCGGTGTCCTGGCGGTCACCAGCGCTACGACAAGCGGCGCCTATTCCGGCAGCTTCGTGGTCACCGTCCAGTACAACTAGCGCGCCAGGAGCGGCAGCGCCGCGCCGAGCACATGGTATAGCGCCGTCCCTCGCGACGGCTCGACCACGAAGGCGCCGTCCGACCCCATCCTGTCCCACCAGAGCCCCGGCGTTGGCGTCTCGAGGAAGGCGGCCAGGCTTCGGGCGGCGACCAGGGCCTGCGCCTCGTCGTCGAAGACCAGCGCCGCGCGCAGAAATTCAGTCTGCGCCCAGATCTGGGCGACTGGCTCCCTCACCCGAAAGTCGCTCCATAGGCTTCCGACCGCGACCTGCCGGGCCGGATCGATCCCGCGCAGGCCCGCCGCATAGAGCCGGCGCGCCATGGCTCGGGCCGCGCCCTCGCCGCGCCGCCGCCCCCACTGGTTCAACAGCCAGGCCCATTCGAACTGATGTCCGGGCTCGATCAGTCCGCCGGCGTCGTCCGGCAGCGGCCGCCAGTCCGTGTCGAAAAACTCCTGGACCAGGCCGCGCACGGGATCGACGAAACGGTCTAGCGCCAACCCGGCGATTTCGTCGGCGAGCGCCGTCCAGCCAGGCTCCAGCCGTTCCCAGGCCAGAGCCGATTCCAACAGATGCATCTGCGCATTGGCCTGAAACGGCTGCCCACCCGCCTCCCGGAAGCCCCCAGCCGGGTGACGAAGCCCTTCCAGCGCTTCGCGCAGGCTGGCGGCGCGGGAGGTGATGTCTACGCGTTGCGGAAGCGCCTCGCGCAAGGCGGCCATGGCCAATAGCGTGAACGCCTGTTCGTAGAGCGCGGGCGTCTCGTCCATGACCGAGCCACCTCGGTCGATAACCCGTGCGAAAAAGCCGCCGCTCCGGCCATAGGCCGCCAGGTATGCGTCATAGGCGCGCTCGGCCACCGTGGAGCCGATCGGAGAGAGACCTTCGTCAGCGGCTCGCGCGAAAGTCCAGATGAGCCGCGTCTGCACGCGGCTGCGACGCGGCGCGTCCTTCGGCGTGGCGTCCGGGTCCAGGGCTTCCTCGAAAAGATCGGCCCGCGCATCGAAGCCCTTCGACGCCCAAAGCGGGAGCGCGGCGTCCACGAGCCATTCCCGATACCAGGACGTCGCATCCGCAAGCGTTTGAAGATCGGGCATCGCCGCTCGGGAGTATCGGAAAACGCCGCCGGTCAGCAACCTAACGTGGACAGCTCCGGCCGATCATGATCGACCGGTGCCCCCGACTCTGGACGGTATGGTGAAGCTCCATTACGCCCCCACTGAGGCGATGAGCGATAAAGGCGATAGAGAAACCACCGGAAAGGCGGACGCCACTCGCGTCGCCATGTGCGGGCATGTCTCGGCCGTTCCCCTTGCTGAACCCGGTCGCACCATTTGGCGTTGTCGAGATTGCGGCGCGCAATTCCTTTCCGACCCGCACCTGAATCGCCAAGGTCGACGGTACTAGGTCCAATTCCGAATAGGTCGCGGGTTAGGCCCGGATGATCACCGCGTATTGTCGGCGCGTCTCGCCGGCCCGGGCCGGCGTCAGCCGGCGATCAGCGGCGACTTCGGGGCGATCGAAGGCGCATCCACCGCGGCCTTCATGGCCTCGGCCTCCTCGAGCGCGTCGATCACCAGGTTCAGGCGGTCGGGCGTAGGCTTGCCCTCGACGTTTCGGAACATGCCTTTCAACTCGGCGTCGAGCGCCGCCTGTTGGCGCTGGCGCGCGCCGGCGCGGACCTTGGTCCAGACGACCAAGCCAAGGCCGGCCGCCACCGGCCATCCGAACGCGACGAGGATCGCGGCAATCTCCATCGGAGATTCGACGCTGTTCATACGGGCGGCCCTCCAGCCACGCTTGGAGGGAACCTCGGCCGCCAAACCCTGACAAGACCAAATGATAGGCCGTCCCAGGTGGCGAATGGCCTCACCCCATACATCTTTTGGTTGCGTACCCGTTAGCTCCTACCGCCGGTAGTTCTGGGCGCAGAATAAAATCATCTGGGTCCGAGGGGAACTGCCACCCGTGCGCCAGGGTTGAGCGCCCGCGACGGATCGGAGGGACGACGACCAGCTTCCCCCGTCGCATGGGCCCCGGCGAAGCTCCGAGCGTCGGGGCCCTCTTTCATTTAAGGTCACGGAACGGCGTTGTAGCTCAGCCGTTAATGGGACGCGGCGGCGAAGTCACCCCCCTCTCCCGTCGCGCGTTCACGACTTTAGTCCCCCGGTCCGGCATGGATCGGGGGCTTTTTTCATGCGCCGCGATGGAAGGGGGTAGGCCGGCTCCGCTTTGGTCCAGGGGAATGCGAGGGGGTAGGCGGAGCCGGCCTGTTGACCGTCGCGTTTGGGGGGAAGCGCGCGGTCAGGGCCAAGAACGCCGGCGCTGGCCGGCCGTTCCGCGGTGACGGTTATTTTAGCGCGTCCCGCTCCCACGCCAGGAAATCGGGGTCGGAGAGCAGGCGCTCGCAATAAGCGCCAGCCGCTCCGTCGTCGCCGAGATCGCTCAGCCTGACCCCATAAGTGCGCAAGCGCGTGGCCACCGGCGCGAAGAAGGCGTCGGCGATCGACCAGTCCCCGGCCAGGTACGGCCCGCCGAACCGGTCCAGCATCATCCGCCAGAGCGCGACGATGCGGCGGATGTCCTTGTGGGTGGCCTCCGACAGGGTGGCGATCTTCGGCTCGGCCGCCAGGTCCATCGGGCACTCTCCGCGCAGCGAGGAAAATCCGGAATGCATCTCGGCGGCCGCGGAGCGGGCCAGGGCGCGGGCCGCGGCGTCGGCAGGCCAAAGGCCATCATGCCGTTCGGCCAGCCATTCGCAGATCGCCAGGCTGTCCCAGATGACAACGCCATCGGCCTTCAGCGCCGGGACCTTGCCCGATGGGGAATGTTGCGAGATCTCGGCCTCGGACACCTCGGCCCGACGCAACGGGATCAGGACCTCCTCGAAGCTCACGCCCGCCCGCTTCAGCACCAGCCACGGCCGCAGCGACCAGGTCGACCAGGCCTTGGTTCCGATCACCAGTTCCATCGTACGCATTCCTATCTTGGCCGCGGCCGCGGGGTGACGGCTTGACTTCAGGGCCGCTCCGTCCTGTTAAAGCGCCCCATGATCCCCCGCTACACCCGTCCCGAGGCGGCGGCCATATGGTCGCCCCAAACCCGCTTCGCCATCATGTTCGAGATCGAGGCCCACGCGGCCGACGCCATGGCCGACCTTGGGGTGATCCCGAAGGAAGCCGCAGCGAAGATCTGGGAGAAGGGCCGAAACGCCCAGTGGGACGCCGAGCGCATCGACGCCATCGAGCGCGAGGTGAAGCACGACGTCATCGCCTTCCTCACTCACGTCACCGAGGTGGTGGGGCCGGAGGCGCGGTTCCTGCACCAGGGCATGACCTCCTCGGACGTCAACGACACCACCCTGGCCGTGCAGCTGGCCCGCGCCACCGACCTCTTGATCGAGGACGTCGACCTGGTGCTGGCGGCCCTGAAGACGCGCGCCCTCGAGCATCGCATGACCCCGATGGTGGGCCGCAGCCACGCGATCCACGCCGAGCCCATCACCTTCGGCCTGAAGCTCGCCGGCTACTACGCCGAATTCCAGCGCGCCAAGGAGCGGCTGGCCATGGCGAGGTTCGAGATCGCCACCTGCGCAGTCTCCGGCGCGGTCGGCACCTTCGCCAACGTCGCCCCCGAGGTTGAGGCCTATGTGGCGGAGAAGATGGGTCTCGCCGTCGAGCCGGTCTCCACTCAGGTGATCCCCCGCGACCGGCACGCCGCCTATTTCGCGGCCCTGGCGGTGGTGGCCTCCTCCATCGAGCGCCTCGCCGTCGAGATCCGCCACCTGCAGCGCACCGAGGTGCTGGAGGCCGAGGAATATTTCTCGCCCGGCCAGAAGGGCTCCTCGGCCATGCCCCACAAGCGCAACCCGATCCTCACCGAGAATCTCACCGGCCTCGCCCGCCTGGTCCGCTCGGCCGTCGTCCCGGCGATGGAAAACGTCGCCCTCTGGCACGAGCGGGACATCTCCCACTCCTCCGTCGAGCGCGGCATCTGCCCGGACGCCACCGTGCACCTGGACTTCGCCCTTCGCCGCCTGGCCGGCGTGGTCGAGAAGCTGGTGGTCTATCCGGAGAACATGGCGAAGAACCTCGACCGCCTGGGCGGCCTCGTCCATTCCCAGCGCGTGCTGCTGGCGCTGACGCAAAAGGGCCTATCGCGCGAGGCGTCCTATTCGGCGGTCCAGCGCAACGCCATGAAGGTCTGGCGCGGCGAAGGCGACTTCCTGGCCTTCCTCAAGGCCGATCCGGAAGTCACCCTGCCCGACGCCGAACTCGAGGAGCTGTTCGACCTCGGCTACCACTTCAAGCACGTGGATACGGTGTTCGCGCGGGTGTTCGGCGCCGCGTAAAGCGGCGCTAGTCGCCCGACCGCACGCTCTCGCGCGCCTGGGCCAGCAGCTCGTCCATCTTCATCCGCACTTCGCCCTCGGTCACCGCGACGCCGGCGCCCTTCAGGTCCTCGAAGACCTTGCGCAGCACATCCTCGTCGCCGGGCAGTTCGAAGTCGGATTTCACCACCGCCTTGGCGTATTCGGCGACCTGGTCGGCGGCGAGGCCCATCAGGCCCGCAGCCCATTGGCCCAGCAACCTGTTGCGGCGCGCGCCGGCCTTGAATTCCTGCTCCTGGTCCAGGGCGAATTTCTTCTCGAAGCCCTGTTCACGTTCGTTGAAGGTCGTCATCGGGTCCCTGAGGGTCTTCCTGCGGAGCGGGCGATCCCATAGCCCGCGAGAGGCAGGCTCGCAACGGAAAGCGGCAGGCTGAGGGCAGGTTTGCGCCGCCGGATGTCATCCGCTAATTTCCGGGCGCCTGAATGGGGCGAGAGGCCGAGTCGGACCCGCGCGCGAAAGGATCAGTCGCGCGCGTTTTCATTTCGCCGACCGGCAAGTCCTCGGTCCCAGAGGAGAAGGCGTTCGATATGACCCGGCGTAAGAAGATTTACGAGGGCAAGGCCAAGATCCTCTACGAAGGTCCAGAGCCCGGCACCCTGATCCAGTATTTCAAGGACGACACAACCGCCTTCGACGCCACCAAGAAGGCGGTCCTGGAGGGCAAGGGCGTCATCAACAACCGCATCAGTGAGCACATCATGACGCGGCTGAACTCGATCGGCGTCCAGAACCACTTCATCAAGCGGCTGAACCTGCGCGAGCAGCTGATCCGGGAGGTGGAGATCATCCCGCTGGAGGTGGTCTGCCGCAACGTGGCCGCCGGCTCGCTCTCGGTCCGCTACGGCCTGCCGGAAGGCCAGGCCCTCCCCCGCTCGATCATCGAGTTCTACCTGAAGGACGACAAGCTCCACGACCCGATGGTCTCGGAGGAGCACATCACCGCCTTCAACTGGGCCTCCACCCAGGAGATCGACGATATGATGGCCCTCACCTTGCGGGTGAACGACTTCCTCACCGGCATGTTCGGCGCCGTCGGCATCACCCTGGTGGACTTCAAGATCGAGTACGGCCGCATCTGGGAGAACGACTTCGCCCGCATCATCCTGGCCGACGAGATCAGCCCCGACAGCTGCCGGCTGTGGGATTCGGTCACCAACGAGAAGCTGGACAAGGACCGCTTCCGCCGGGACCTCGGCAACGTCATCGAGAGCTACACCGAGGTGGCCCGCCGCCTCGGGATCATGAAGGAGATGCCCACCGTGATCCAAGGGGGCCTGCACTAGTGAGAGCCAAGGTTCATGTCTTCCTCAAGCCCGGCGTCCTCGACGTCCAGGGCAAGGCCGTCGAGCAGGCCCTGCACGGCCTCGGCTGGCCCAGCGTCGACCACGTCCGGGTCGGCCGCACCATCGAGTTCGACCTGAAGGCCGCCGACCCCGCCGCCGCCGAGGCCGAGGTCAAGGCCATGTGCGAGAAGCTGCTCGCCAACACCGTCATCGAAAGCTACCGCGTGGAGGTAGCGTGAGGGCAAAGCGCGATCCGCAAAAGTGTCCGCGGTTTTGCGGCTAGATCGCGCTTCAGCAAATATCTCCGCCATCTGTCGACCCCGTCGACGGATGGCTGGGGCCCTCCTCGCCACTCTCCTGCTCAGCGCCTGCGCGCCGGAGGCGCAAGCCCCGCCCCCCGAGCCCGCGCCCCTCGACTGCGCCAAGGGCTTCGAGGCCCTGACCGCCCAGGCCCTCGCCCAGACGCTGGAGAAGGCCCCCGGCGACCCCAACGAGCCCTATGAGTACTATTCCTCTCCGGACGGGCGCCTCTCCTACCTGATCACCGACCCGACCGCCCCGGCCCATCCGGCGATCATGATGCAGCGGGCGGTCAGCGGCGACATCCGCACCACTGGCTGCGGCTTCGGCGACAAGGCCGCCTACGACCAGCTCCACGCCTATCTCGACAGCCTCAAGACCTGGACTCGAAAATAGCCCCCAAACAATGCTAAGCGCGCGCCCATGAAAGCCGCCGTCATCGTCTTCCCCGGGTCCAACTGCGACCGCGATTGCGCCGTGGCCGTGGAACGCTCCACCGGCGCACATGTGGAGATGGTCTGGCACGGCGACAACGGCCTGCCCGCCGGCCTCGACCTCATCGTCCTGCCCGGCGGTTTCTCCTACGGCGACTACCTGCGCTGCGGCGCCATGGCCGCCCTCTCCCCGATCATGGCCGAGGTGAAGGCCGCAGCCCAACGCGGCGTCGCCACCGTCGGCATCTGCAACGGCTTCCAGATCCTCTGCGAGGCCCAGATGCTGCCGGGCGCCCTGCTGCGCAACGAGAAGCTCAAATACGTCTGCAAGACCGTCGAGCTGGAGGTCACCAACGCCCAGACCCGCTTCACCGCCGGCTACGCGGGCCGCCGCCAGGTCGCCATGACCGTCGGCAACGGCGAGGGCAACTTCTTCGCCGAACCGGCCGAGCTCGACCGCCTGGAGGGCGAAGGCCAGGTGGTGTTCCGCTACCTCGACAACCCCAACGGCTCGGCCCGGGGCATCGCCGGCATCATAAACGCCACCGGCAACGTCCTCGGCCTCATGCCCCACCCCGACCGCGCCTTCGAGGCCGAACTCGGCTCCGCCGACGGCGCCATCCTCTTCCAGAGCGCCCTCGCCAGCGCCTAATTCCGCTCATCCCGGCGAATGCCGGGACCCAGATCTGATGGCTCAGGGGTGATCGGATCGGCTCTGAGCCCTTAGAGCCCGCTTCCGCGCCATTCCATCTGGATCCCGGCATTCGCCGGGACGAGCGGAAAATAGAGCCGCCGCCCCTCCCCTGGCCTTCCCCCCACGCCCGAGCTAAGCACCCCGCCCCATGATCCGCCTCGACAACATCTCCAAGCAGAACGGCCACCAGATCCTGTTCATCGACGCCTCCATGGGCGTCCAGAAGGGCGAGAAGGTCGGGCTCGTCGGCCCCAACGGCGCGGGCAAGACCACCCTGTTCCGCATGATCACCGGCCAGGAGCCGCCCGACGACGGCCTGGTCGTCACCGATCCCGGAATCAGGATCGGCTATTTCAGCCAGGACGTCGGCGAGATGTCCGGCCAGAGCGCGGTCGCCGCGGTCATGGATGGCGTCGGCCCGGTCAGCGCGCTCGCCGCCGAAATGGCCAGCCTCGAGGCCGCCATGGTCGATCCGGACCAGGAGGGTCAGCTCGACGCCGTCATGGAGCGCTATGGCGAGGTGCTGGAGCGCTTCCAGGAGCTGGACGGCTACGCCCTGGACGCCCGGGCGCGCGAGGTCCTGGCCGGCCTCTCCTTCAGCCAGGAACGCATGGATGGCGACGTCGGCCTTCTGTCCGGCGGCTGGAAGATGCGCGTCGCCCTGGCCCGCATCCTCCTGATGCGCGCCGACGCCATGCTGCTGGACGAGCCCAGCAACCACCTCGACCTGGAAAGCCTGATCTGGCTGGAGGCCTTCCTCAAGAATTACGAGGGCGCCCTGCTGATGACCTCGCACGACCGCGCCTTCATGAACCGCATCATCGGCAAGGTGGTGGAGATCGACGGCGGCCAACTCATTACCTGCTCCGGCGATCTCGATTTCTACGACCAGCAGCGCGCGCTCGGCGAGGCGCAGCGCCAGGCGCAGTACGAGCGCCAGCAGGCGATGCTGGCCAAGGAGATCAAGTTCATCGAGCGGTTCAAGGCGCGCGCCAGCCACGCCGCCCAGGTCCAGAGCCGGGTGAAGAAGCTCGACAAGATCGTGTACGTCGTCAGATGTTTTGAGACAGGTGGGGTCCGGATTTAGCGGAGAGATGGCCTCATCTGG
>CANJRI010000015.1 GCA_947476555.1 Caulobacteraceae bacterium | reverse complement strand
TTCCACAACTGGTCGGGCAACCGGATCACCTGCCGCGACTGGTTCCAGCTGTGCCTCAAGGAGGGGCTGACGGTGTTCCGCGATCAGGCCTTCAGCGCCGACATGCGCGGCCACGCGGTCCAGCGGATCAAGGAGGTCAAGGCCCTGCGGGCCCGGCAGTTCCCCGAGGACCAGGGGCCCCTCGCCCACCCCGTGCGGCCCTCCAGCTACCTGAAGATCGACAATTTCTACACCGCCACCATCTATGAAAAGGGCGCCGAGGTGATCCGGGTGCTCAAGGCCCTGATCGGCCCCGAGGCCTTCCGCGCTGGCATGGATCTCTACTTCTCGCGCTGGGACGGGACGGCGACGACGGTGGAGGCCTTCGTCGAGTGCTTCGCCGAGACGTCGGGGCGGAATCTTTCGGATCTTTTCGCCTGGTACGAGCAAGCGGGGACGCCGCGGGTGTCCCTGAGCCGCACCTATGATCCCGCCGCCGGGACCCTGACGCTGGAGCTGGCGCAGGAGACGCCGCCCACGCCGGGCCAGCCGGATAAGCGCCCGCTGCCGATCCCGGTGACGGTGGGGCTGGTGGACGCCGACGGCCGCACGGTGGCCTTCCAGCGCGATGGCGAGGCCATGGACGAGACGGTCATCGTCCTCGACGGCCAACGGTCGTCGGTCACCCTGACAGGGGTCGATCGCGAGCCCGCCGTCTCGGCCCTGCGCGGCTTCTCCGCGCCCGTGGTCCTGACCACCGACGCCAAGCCCAAGGATCGCTACCTGCTGCTGGCCTCGGACCCGGACCTCTTCAACCGCTGGGAAGCCGGCCAGGAGCTGGCCCGCGAGCTGATCCTGGCCCGCGCCGCCGGCCGCCCGGACGAGGTGGGCGAGGAGCGATACGCCGACGCCGTCCTTCGCGCGCTCTCCCACCAGGCCGCCGACCCGGCCTTCAAGGCCCTGCTGCTGGCCCTGCCCTCGGAGCCGGACCTGGCGCTGATGGTCCACCCGGCCGACCCCGCCGAGCTCCACGAGGCGCGGGAGGCGCTGCGGCTGCGGTTGTCGCTGCACCTGGGGGTCGAGCTGCGACGCCTGCATACCGGCCTGCAGGATCTGGGCGAATTCTCCCCCGACGCGGCGGGTGCGGGGCGCCGGGCCCTGCGCAACGCGGCGCTGGAGCTGATGGCCGCCAACCCCCGCGCCGAGGTGGCGGAGGAGGCCTTCGGCCATTACCGCGCCGCGGTGAACATGACCGACCTGATGGGTGGGCTGAGCGCCTTGATCCTGATCGGCGGCGAGCCGTGCGAGACCGCCCTGACGGACTTCTACGCCCGCTGGAAGCATGAGCCCCTGGTGATCGACAAATGGTTCGCCGCCCAGGCGCGCGATCCCGGCGAGGGCGCGCTGGGCCGGGTGCTGGGCCTCACCGCCCATCCGGCCTTCGATGCGAAGAACCCCAATCGCCTGCGCGCCCTGGTCTCCACCTTCGCCAACTTCAACCCGGCGCGGTTCCACGACCCCAGCGGCGCCGGCTACCGCTTCCTCGCCGACCAGATCCTGGCGATCGACGGCTTCAACCCGATGATCGCCGCCCGCCTCCTTGAGCCGCTCGGCGGCTGGCGGCGCTATCGCCCGGACCTCGCCGACCTCATGCGGGCCCAGCTCGAGCGGATCGCCGCCAGCCCGAACCTGTCCAAGAACGTCCTTGAGCTTGCGACAAAGGCGATCGGCCACAACGGCTGACGGCGACTCACGCTTGGCTTAGACTCCCTGTTCGGTGAATCGGGAGGGCGGCTTGGCCGAGACGGCAGGCCATGGGCGGAAGGGGGGTCGCAAGGCGCCGCCGCTTGAGCCGCCGCAGGCGCCTAGCCGCAGGTTCGCCCGGATCGGATTGCTCTGCGCGCTGCTGCTCCTGGCCCTCTACACCGTAGCCGCGGTGGCGCGGCTGAACGCCGGGCCGCAGGACAGGCTGGAACAGCTCGTCTGGCTCTCGGCGCCGCTGCTGGTCGCCTTCATCCTGGGTGGGCTGCTCTATGAAGAGTCCCGGCGGGTGGAACGCGCCCACGAGGCCTACACCGACTCCGAACGCCGCTTCCGGATGGCCGTCGAGGCGGCCCACTGCGGGATCTGGGAATGGGATCTGGCCAGCGACCGGATCTTCATGTCCGAGGTGACCGCCGCGCTGTTCGGCTGGCGCGGCGGGGTGGTGGACGGCCAGCAGGTGCTGGACCGGGTGTCCGCCGGCCACCGCGATGGCCTGCGCGAGGCCCTGGCCAACGCCGCCATCTATGGGGACTTCGACGTCTCCTTCCGGGTGCCGAGCCTGGCCGGCGCCCGCCCGCTGTGGATCGACGCCCGCGGCCGCGGTTTCGGCCAGGCTCCGGAAGGCGGCTTCCAGCGGATCATCGGCGTGGCCCTCGACACCACCGAGGAGCGCCTCACCCAGGCCCGGGCGCAGGCCGCCGAGACGCGGCTGCGCGACGCCATCGAGTCGGTTTCCGAGGCCTTCGTGCTCTGGGACCGCCAGGGCCGGCTGCTGATGGCCAACCACAACTTCCGCAACTACTTCCAGCTGGAGCCACACCTCCTGGCCCCCGGCGTCAGCCGCGAGCAGGTGGAGCGGGCGGCCGGCGCGGCCATCCGGCAGGAGTTTCCCGCTCCCGGCGGCCAGCGCGGCGTGCGCGAGGCCGAGCTGGCCGACGGACGCTGGGTGCAGATCTCCGAGCGGCCGACCGCCGAGGGCGGCCTAGTGGTCAGCGCCGCCGACATCACCGTCCTCAAGACCCAGGAGGAGGCTCGCCGGTTGAAGGAGGAGGAGTTGCGGCGGGCGGTGGCCAATCTCGAACGCAGCCAGGAACAGCTCTCCGAACTGGCCCGCAAGTACGAAGTCGAGAAGATCCGCGCCGAGGGCGCCAGCCAGGCCAAGAGCGAGTTCCTGGCCAACATGAGCCACGAGCTGCGCACCCCGCTGAACGCCATCAACGGCTTCTCGGAGATCATGGCCGGCGAGATGTACGGGGCGCTGGGCGATCCGCGCTATCGCGAGTACGCCCGTGACATCCTCAATTCCGGCCAGCACCTGCTGGCCTTGATCAACGACATCCTCGACATGTCGAAGATCGAGGCCGGCAAGATGTCCCTGCGGGTCGAGCCGGTGTCGCTGGAGGAGATCGCCGAGGACGCCCTGCGGCTGGTCAGGGGCCGCGCCGACTCCGCCGGCCTGGCCCTGGTGCTGGATTTCCCAGCCCTGCCGGACGTCGAGGCCGACTACCGCGCCATCAAGCAGGTCCTCCTCAACCTGCTCTCCAACGCCATCAAGTTCACCCCGCGCGGCGGCCGCGTGACGGTGAGCGCCGAGGTTCTGGACGCGTCGCGGGGTGAGGGCGTCCGGATGAGCGTGCAGGACACCGGCATCGGTATCGCACCCACCGACCTGGCGCGCCTGGCCCGTCCGTTCGAGCAGGTGGAAAGCCAGACCGCCAAGACCAGCCAAGGGACCGGCCTCGGTCTTGCGCTGTCCAAGGCCTTCGTGGAACTGCACGGCGGCGTGCTGGACCTGGAAAGCGCCCCCGGTCAGGGCACGACGGCCAGTGTCGTTCTACCGATCCGCCACGGGGGGCGGGCCGCCCTCGCCGCCAGCACCCATGCGCCCCTCCGGGCCCCGGGGGCCTCCGGGGCCGCGGCCTGATCCCGGCCCCCGCTGGGGGCGAAGCATGGCGCGGGCGAAGTTGGCCCGGTGCTCGGCCGGCAGGGTCGCCGCGAAACCGACCACCCGGCCGTCCAGCGCGCCCCGCGCCTCAGTCTCGATGGCCCGGGCGCGGGCGAGGTCGGCCAGCACCGCCTGGGTGTCCACCGGTTCGTCGGTGAGCCTGCGCATGGCCGACTGGCGAAGCTGGCGGGCCTGGCGGAATTGCGCATTGGAAGATCGCAGCGCATCCGGCACCGCCGCCCGGAAAGCTTCCCGCTGCTCCGGCGGCAGGCCGCGGATAGCTGCCGCCACCGGGCCGGGACCGTTCATGAAGGGCATCCGCTGCTCGCGCGGCGGCGGACGCCGCTCGGAGAGCTTCGCGCCCACCACCATGCCGCCGATGAACAGGTTCAGCGCCAGGGAGGCGAACAGGGCGATCAGCAGGGCCTTGCGGTCCATCAGGCCTCCTCGTCCAGGCTGAAGCCGCCGTCGGCCACGGCGTTGATCAGGCTCTCGGCGTCGATCGTCGGCTCAGGCGCCGGGGTGAGCTGGACGCCCAGCAGCACACCCGCCGCGCACGCCGCAGCCAGTCCAGCCCCGAGCCCCGCCGGCGCCAGCCAGCCGGTCCAGCGCGGGCGGGATCGCGCCGCCTGGGCGCCCATCACGATCCGCCCGACCAGGGCTCCCGAGGGGGTCTGGACCTGGTAGGTCGCCAGCAGGCCGTCCAGGGCCGCCGCGCGCCCAAGCACCTCGCGCGCGAATCCGGGATCGGCCGCCATCAGCAGGGCCGCATCCTCACGGGTCCGCGCCGGCCAGCGGGTGATGTCGCCGCCGTGGGCGTCGGCCAGGGTCTCGAAGCGTTCGCGGTTCATCGGTCTATGGCTCCGCAAGATCGGCCAGCCCCGCGCGCAGGGCCCGGCGGGCCCTGCCCAGCAAGCTCTCCAGGGCCTCGACGGTGACCCCCATCACGGCGGCCGCCTCGATGTTTCCCAGGTCCTGATAGTGACACAGCACGATCGCCTCGCGCTGGCGCTCGGGCAGGTCCTGCAGCGCACGGGCGACCCGCTTGCCGGTGTCGGCGGCCTGCAGTCCCCGGTCCGGGCCGGGACCTTCGTCCAGTTGTTCGGGCGGTTCGGCGTAAGGCGTCTCCCGGCGGCGACGCAGCCGATCGTAGCAGAGGTTCATCGCCACCCGGTGCAGCCAGGTGTCGAACTTGGCTTGGCCCGGCTTCCATTTCGGCGCCTGCCGCCAGGCCCGCACGAAGGCCTCCTGGGCCACGTCCTCCGCCTCTTGGGCGTCGCCCAGCATCCGCTGGGCCAGGGCGGTCAGTCGCGGCAGCTTGCGGGCGACGAGGGCGCGAACGGCGCCGGCCTCGCCCCGGGCCACCTCCGCCACCAACGCCTCGTCCGGATCGGACCATGCCAAGTCTGACCTCGTCGGCCGATGGGGCGTGTCTATTGGATTTGACCGCCACCTGCGCCCTGCCGTAGCACGATCAGCTCTTCACGGGAGAGCCACCCGTCCCGGTTGGCGTCGGCCGCATGGAAACGCGCCTCGCCGCCGGCTTCCATCTCCTTGCGGCTGACCGCGCCGTCCTTGTCGCCGTCCATCGACCGCAGCGTCGGCGCCATGCGCCGCGCGCGCGCCATCTCCGCCGCATCCATCTTGCCATCCTTGTTGCGGTCCAGCAGGCCGAACGCCCGGTCCTGCCGACCCAGTTGCGTGACCCTGAACTCCGCGAGCGTCACCCGGCCGTCGCGATCGGCGTCCGGGTTGGGCGGGCCGCCCAGCTGGGCCTGGGCGTGGGTCGCCGAGGCGACGACGACGATGGCGATCAGCAGCCGGTGCATATGGCCTCGAAGTCCTTCCTGACGTCCGTACCGTTACAACGGCCGCGGCGGAGCTTTCCGTCGCTCACCCCGCCACCAGCCCCTGATAGGCCGCCCGGGCGGCCGCCTGGGCCGCGGCGAGGCGGGTCTTCAGGCCGCCGAAGT
Organism: Caulobacteraceae bacterium; assembly: GCA_947476555.1. Classification (GTDB taxonomy): domain Bacteria; phylum Pseudomonadota; class Alphaproteobacteria; order Caulobacterales; family Caulobacteraceae; genus Phenylobacterium. The sequence continues at coordinate 38,011 of CANJRI010000015.1, read as the reverse complement.
TGCGCGCGCCGCCGGCCCGGGCCAGCAGGGCCTGGAAGGGCTTGGGCTCGGCCGACGGGTCGCCACTCTCCCCCAGCGCCACCTTCAGGAGCTGCGTGAGGTCCTGCTGCAGGCGCCAGGCCTCCTCCAGGGCCACCAGCGGTCGCTCCGGGGCCAAGCCGGCAAGGCGGAAGGCGACCAAGGCGTCGCGGGTGTTGGGCGCCAGCGGCCCGCCGTCTCCGGCGTGGACGAGTTGCAGAAACTGGGCGCCGAACTCGATGTCGACCAGGCCTCCGGGGCCCAGCTTCAGGTCCCAGGCGCCCTTGGGCGGGCGCTCGCGTTCCAGCAAGGTGCGCATCTCGCGCACGTCCCTGACCACCGTGGCCGCATCGCGAGGCCGGCGCAGCGCCGCGTCGATCGCCGCCTCGGCGTCCTGGGCGAACGCCTCGGTGCTGGCCCAGACGATACGCGCCCGGGTCAGGGCCAGGAGCTCCCAGGTCTCGGCCTCGCCCGCATAGTAGGTCTCGAACGCCGCCTGGCTGACCGCCACCGGACCCTTGGTGCCTGAGGGCCGCAGTTGCATGTCCACCTCGTAGAGGGCGCCCTCCGCCGTGGGGCTCGAAAGGGCCGCGATCAGGCGCTGGGTGAACCGGCCATAGAAGGTCGAGGCGTCCCATCCCTTGATCGCCGACGTCGCGGTCGCGTCCTCCGCCCGGTAAAGCGTCATCAGGTCGAGGTCTGACGTGGCGCTCATCTCGCGCGAGCCGCACTTGCCCAGAGCGACCACCGCCACCGTGCCCGGAAACTCTCCCCCGACCCGTTCCGCCTCGGCCAGCGCGGCCCTGGCGAGGACCTGGATGCAGAGGTCTGCGAGGTCCGCGAAGGCCTTGCCGGCCACCTCGGCGCTGGCCGAGCCGCTCATCACCTGGACCCCGACCCGGAAGGCCTGCTCGCGATGCATCCGGCGCACCACGTCCATGGCCGCCTCGAAGCCCTCGGCCCGGGCCACCAAGGCCTCGACCATCGTCCGGTCCTCGGCCAGGTCGATCGGCGCGAAGAACGCCGGGTCCAGCATGGCGTCGATGGCCGCCGGCCGCCGGGCCAGGGTGGAGGCCAGGCGCGGGGCGAAGGCCATCACCTGCACCACCAGTTCGAACAGCCTGGGTTGCGCCAGGAACAGCGACTGCAGCTGCACCCCCGAAGACACCCCCGCGAAGAAGTCGGCGAAGCGCCCGAACGCGGTGTCCGGCGCGCCGGTGGCCTGCACCGCCTCCAGCAGCCGCGGGGCCAGGCGGGTGAACAGCTCCCGCCCGCGCTCGGTGCGGGTGGCCGGGATGTGGCCGTGGTGCCAACTGCGGATCGCGCCGGCGATCGCCGGGGGGCTCGAAAAGCCCATCCGCGCCAGGGTCGCCAGGGTCTCTGGATCGTCGCCCACCCCGGTGAACACCAGGGAGCCGAAGCGCGAGGACAGCGGCTCCTCTTCGGCGAACAGCTCGCCATAGCGGGCGTTCACGGTCTTCAGGGTGCGGGTGACCGCGGCGTCGAAGCTGGGCAGGCGGGCATAGCCGGACAGGACCGCCACCCGCCGGCGGTCGACGTCCGACTCCGGCAGCTTGTGGGTCTGTTCGTCGGCCAGCATCTGGATCCGGTGCTCCACCGACCGCAGGGTGCGGTAGGCCGCCGCCAATTCGGCCTCCGCTTCCGGCGAGACGTGGCCGGCGGCCGCCAGGGCCGCCAGGGCCTCGAGGGTCCGCCGGCTGCGCAACTCCGGCTGCCGGCCGCCGAGGATCAGTTGCTGGGTCTGGACGTAGAACTCGATCTCGCGGATGCCGCCGCGTCCCAGCTTGACGTCCACGCCCTTGGCCGAAACCCGCTCGTCGACCTTGTGGGCGTGGATCTGGCGCTTGATCGAATGGATGTCGGCGATGGCCGCGAAATCCAGATTCTTGCGCCAGACATAGGGGAGCAGTTCGGCCAGGAAGGCGTTCGCCGCGGTGATGTCGCCGGCGCAGGGCCGGGCCTTGATGAACGCGGCCCGCTCCCAGTTCTGGCCGACGCTCTCATAGTATTCCAGGGCGGCCGGCGCCGGCACCGCGTGCGGGGTCGATGACGGATCGGGCCGGAGCCGAAGGTCGATGCGGAAGACGTAGCCGTCGGCGGTGCGGGCCTGCATCAGGTCCGAGACCAGCTGGGTCAGGCGCACCGCGAACGCCAGCGGTTCCACCCCATCCGCCAATGGAAGGCTGTCCGGTTCGAAGAAGACCGAGACGTCGATGTCGCTCGAATAGTTGAGCTCGAATCCGCCCTGTTTGCCCATGGCGATGCAGAACCATCCGGGGACCGGGCCGGCTTCGCCCTCGCCCAGGCGGGTCAGCCGGCCGGCTTCCAGCTCCGACCTGGCGGCCACCGTCAGGGAGGCGACGACGGCGGCGTCGGCGAAATGCGTCAGGGCGCCGGTCACCTGGTCCAGGTCCCAGGCGCCCCCCAAATCCGCCAGGGCGGCCAGCAGGTGAAGCTCCTGCTTCAAGCGGCGAAGCGGCGCCGGCGCCTCGTTCAGGCCGAGGCCCGCCACGGCCGTCGTCCGCGTCAGGATATCCCGCAACCGCGCATCCGGATCGGCTTCCAGCAGCGCCACCAACCGCCGCGGATCGCGACGCGCCAGGCTGGTCAGGTAGGGCGATGCGGCGAAGATCGGCGCCAGGGCGGGCCAGGCGGTCTCCAATGTGTCATTCCACACGGTCTCGGCGATCATTTCGCGGGCCCGCACGGCCGCGGCCTCGTCGACGACGGGACCGCAAGGGACCAGCCGCAGGCCGAGGGATCGGTGATCGCCGCTCATCAGTTGGTCGCCCCCGGCGTTTCGCCGGACCTCATGAACACGAATCCCCGTGCATGAGAAACCCCGAAGGGGGGCGTCAGGCCCCGTAGATCCAGCCGCCGGTCAGGCTCGACATCGACACCCCCACCAGGATCGCCTGGTTCCCGCCGCCCATGTCGATGACGGTGTCGGAGCCAACCTGGAGGAGCGTGTAGGTGGTCCCGGCCAGCAGGTTCACCCGATCACCCTGGGCGGTGCTGAAGTCGACGATGCGGTCGATCCCGGCCTGGTTGTGGGTGTGGAAGATATCGGCGCCCCCGCCGCCGCTGATGGTGTCGTTGTCGCGGTCCCCGGCGAGATAGTCGTCGCCCTCGCCGCCGGAGAGGGTGTCGTTCCCCTGCCCGCCGCGCACGAGATCGGCGCCCGTTCCGCCCTCGCAGGTGTCGTCACCGATGTTGCCGTAGACGATGTCGTCGCCAGCGTCGCCGAACAGCAGGTCCTGATCCTTGCCGCCCACCGACCAGTCCGGACCGTCCTGCCCGCGCACGGTGTCGTTGCCCATGTTGCCATGGAGATCATCGAAACCGGCGCCTCCAGAGATGGAGTCGTTGCCCTCCTCGCCACGCAGGTAGTCGTCGCCAAGGTCGTCGGTGACCACGTCGTTGCCCGCCCCGCCCATCACCGTGTTGGCGGCCTGGTTGCCCACCACCGTGTCCGCGCCGGAGCCGGCCAGCACCGTTTCGATGATCGTCCCCGGCGCGAGGGCCAGGTTGTTGGACCAGGTGAAGGTGTCAGGCCGGTTCAGTTGGCTGGCGATGAAATTGCCGTAGCCGGGGAACCGGGCGGTCCAATAGGCGACCTGGTCCGCCACGGGGAAGTAGCCCACGCTGGAGTAGGTTTCCGGAACCAGCGAAATCACCGACCCGCGGGTGTGGGCGGTGAAGTTCAAGGTGTCGAAGCCGCCTGTGTCGCGCAGCGTGAAGAAGTCGCGGAAGTCCTGGGCGTAGGCGTAGGTGGAATCACCGCCGTTCTGGCTCGCCTCGGCCCCGTAGCGGTTCTGCAGGGCGATGACGTCCAGCAGCATCGGGCTGGCCGCGACCGCCGGCACGCCGCTCCAGTTCAGGGTCGTGCCTTGCTGGGTGAAGGTCGAGATCAGGTTGTCCGCCGGCGCGGTGTAGGACATCACCGTGTAGCGGGTGGTGTCGAAGGCGGCCGGCAGGCCGTTCCCCTCGAAGGGGTGCTTCAGGCCAAGGGCGTGGCCCAGTTCATGGAGCAGCAGGGCGTAGTCGTCGGTCCCAAGCGCGAAGGTGGAGCTCACCGCCTCGGTGTCGATCCAGATATCGCCGGTGGCCGCGGCCTGGGTGGATCCGGTGTAGGCGTAGCCGGCCGAGCCGCCATGACCGAAGGCGTCCACATCCACGAAGGCGATGCGGATCTGCCCCGGGCCGCTGGAATCCACGCGCTCCGAGAGATCGAGGGCGATCAGGTCGTCCCAGGCGGCCACGGCCGTGCGGAAGGCCGCCGCCTGGGTGGCGTTCAGCACGCTGTAGGTCGCGTGGGTGGGTTCCCCTGTCGAGTAGCCCGGCCAGGCTGCGCCGGCGCTCGGGATCGAGAAGGTCACGGTCGTGGGCCAGATCGGCGCGCTGCCCAGGAGGCCGTCGTTGATCTGCTGGTTGGTGAGGCCGGCGGGCATGATGCTCCCTAGGGTTCGGCGGCAGTCTACAGGTCTTCGCGGCAGGACCGAGGCGGCCGCCCGGTCACACTCTCGGCAAGATCAGCGCCACCCGCAGGCCCGGCCCCATGTCGCCCACCTTGCCGGGGCCCTCGTCCAGCTCCAGCCGGCCGCCGTGCGCCTCGGCGACCGCCGCCACCAGCGACAGGCCAAGGCCGGCCCCGGGCTGGTTGCGACTGTTCTCCAGACGCACGAACCGCTCCACCACCCGCGGACGGTCGGCGTCCGGCACGCCGGGCCCGGTGTCCGTCACCGAAAACTCCACCTCGCCCGACGATCGGCGGCGCACGCGCAGCATGATCGCCCCGCCTGCAGGGGTGTACTTGACCGCGTTGTCCAGGATGTTGGCCAGCGCCTGGGCCAGGAACTCGCGGTTTCCCCGCACCGAGAGGTCCGGCGCGAACTCGGCGGCGAACTCAATGTCCTTCTCCTCGCAGGCCGGCTCGTAGAGTTCGCACATGTCCCGGGCCAGGTCCGCGGGGTCGAAGTGGTAGTGCCAGACCTTCTCCAGCAGCATGGTCCGCGTCACCGACTGGCCGGCATGGCGCATCATGAACTCCAGAAGCTGGAATTCGCGCGGCTGCAGGTCGATAGCCTTGCCTGTCCGGGTGACCGTGCGGGCGATCAGGTCCATTTCCAGGTCGCCGACCCTCAAAAGGGTGTGCACCGAGCCGGTGTCCCGCTGCCGGGCCAGAGCCTCGACCCGGGCGATCAGCTCAGCGAAGGCGTAGGGCTTGACCAGGTAGTCGTCGGCGCCGGCCTGCAGGCCGTCCACCCGGTCGCCGACCTCGCCGAGCGCCGAGAGGAACAGCACCGGTGTGCGGTCGCCCTCGCGCCGCAGGCTTTCCACCAGCGCGACGCCGTCCATGCGGGGCATCATTCGGTCGACGATCATCACGTCGAAGCCGCCGGTGCGGGCGACCGTCAGGCCCTCCTCGCCGTCGGCGGCGCGGGCGCAGTCATGGCCGGCCTCTGTCAGGCCGCTCGCCATGGCGGCGGCGGCCTCGAGGTCGTCCTCGACGATCAGGATACGCATCGGCCCCCCAGCCGCGAGGCCTAGCCGGCGAGCTTGAGCGTCAGATAGCTGGTGCGCCCATCGCGGACGATGCCGACCATCAGGTTCTCGCGGCCGGCCTTCTTGGCGGCGTCCACGGCGGCGGCCACATCCGCGGGGGACGCGACCGGCCGGGTGTTGGCCGAGGTGATGATGTCACCGCGCCGCACGCGCTTCAGGGCTGCTTCCGAGGCGGCGTCGACGCTTTCGATCACCACACCGCGGACATTGCCGAGGTTGAGCCGCGCACGCGCCGTCTCGTCGAGGGGCGACAGCGCCATCCCGAGGATCGGCGGGCTGGCGGCCGGAGCCGGCGGGCCGCCACGGGGGGCCGGTCCGCCACCGCGGGAGTTCTCGTTGGAGGCGAGATCACGCTCGGACGGACGCACGCCAGAGCGCAGGTCCACGTTGCGTCGGCGGCCATCGCGGATCACCTCCAGCCGGATAGTTTGGCCGGCACGGGCGCGGGCCACCTGGCGGGTGAGCTCGGTGGGGCTCTTCACGGGCACGCCATTAACCGACAGGACGATGTCGCCCACCATCAGGCCGCCCTGTTGCGACGGGCCGCCAGCGGTCACGTCGGCGACAATGGCGCCCTTCTGGTCCGTCATGCCCGAGGCTTCCGCCATCTCGGTGGTGAAGGGCTGGATGGATGCTCCGATGTAGCCCCGCTGGATCGGTTGGCCGCTGATCAGCTGCTTGGCGATCTCTTCGGCGGTTTCGGCGGGAATGGCGAAGCCGATGCCGGCCGAGGCGCCGGAAGGCGACAGGATCATGGTGTTGACCCCGATCACCCGACCGTAGACGTCGAAGGTCGGACCGCCGGAGTTACCCCGGTTGATGGCCGCGTCGATCTGCACATAGTCGACGAACGCTTCGTCGAGGTCGCGGCCATAGGCCGACACGATGCCAGCCGTGGCGGTGCCGCCGAGGCCGAAGGGGTTGCCGACCGTAATCACCCAGTCGCCGACCCGCGGCTTGGCCGCGTTCTCGAAGTTGACGAACGGGAAGGAACCGCGGCCCTGGACCTTGAGCACCGCCAGGTCGGTGGCCTCATCGCGGCCGATGACCGTGGCCGTCAGCTCGGTATCGTCCTTCAGCACCACCTTGATGCTCTCGGCGTTCTCGACGACGTGGTTGTTGGTGACCACGTATCCGTCGGCTGAGATGAAGAAGCCCGAACCGGACGACTGCGCCGGCTGCCCGCGGGGAGCCTGACCGCCACCGCCCTCTTCGCCGTCGGGGCGTGGGATGTTGAAGGGGAAGCCCTGGAAGCCGGGGACCGCGCGCGGCGTGGCCCTGCTCGTGACATTGATCGACACCACGGCGGGGGAGACCCGGTCGAAGATGTCGGCGAAGGACATGGGCGCGCCCGGGGGCGGCTGGAAGATCGGGGCGAGTGAAGTGCGCGTCAGGCCAGGCATCGCCTGGTCGGCCCGCGCTTCGGGCATGCGCATGCCCGCGCCAGCCACTGCGGCGGCCATGACGCCTGCTCCCGCAATGGCGCCGAGGAAGTAGCCAGTTTTCTTGGAGGTCATAAGTTTCACATTCCCTCAGCCCTTAGGCTGTGCCGGACACACTAGGCTCGATGCACGCAAGTGCAACCGTTCTCAAGTTACCTTTAGGTCACCCTCCGACCGACTTAGCGGCGAATAAGCGGCGTAAGTTTGTCAGCCTTGACCGGAAAGCCGCCGGAGACGCTCGGCTTCCTCAGGGGAAAGCGCCGCCTCGGGCTCACGGTTCCGAAGTCTCGCCAGCAACAGAACGAGGCCCAGTCCGACCACCAGGAAGGGGCCCATCCACAGGGCCAGGTTGCCCAGGGAGAAGCGCGGGGCCAGCAAGACGAACTCGCCGTACCGGGCCAGGAGGTAGGCCTTGATCTGCGCCTCGCTGCGGCCGGCCTTCACCTGCTCGCGAATCAGGATGCGCAGGTCCTGGGCCAACGGCGCCTCGGAATCGTCGATCGACTCGTTCTGGCAGATCATGCAGCGCACATCGCGGAAGATCGCCCGCGCCTGGGCCTCCTGCGTGGGATCCGGCAGCCGTTCGGACGGATCGGATGCGGCCGCGAGGCACAGGGCCCCAGCCAGACACGCAAGCAGGACGCGGAGCGTCCTCACGCCGGCCGCTCCCGCCTGGCGACCCCCAGCCGAAGCCGGCGGTCGGATAGCGAGATGAAGCCGCCAAGCGCCATGATCCCGGGGCCGAAGAAGATCAGGCTGGCCCACGGGTTCCAATAGGCGCGCACCAGCCAGACCGGCCCGGCCGGCCCTTCGCGCCGCTCACCGAGCACGACATAGACGTGGCTCGCGCCCTGATAGCAGAGGCCGACTTCCGAGGTGGTCTGGCCGCCAGGCATGTAGAACCGGCGCTCTGGCGCGAGCCGGCAGATGACCTTGCCCGCCTTGGTGACGGTGACCGCCGCCCGCTCGGCCTCATAGTTCGGCCCCTCCGCCGCCCGCACCGCGTCCAGCGAGACGTGGTAGGCGCCCGCATCGAGAGCGCCGCCCACCGGCAGGGTCTCGGCGGCCTCCACCTTCCAGGCGGTCTCGAAGACCGCGCCCAGCACGAAGACGCCCATGCCCAGGTGCGCGAGGCTCATGCCCCAGGCGCCGCGGGGCAGGCCGAACAGCCGGCGCAGGCTTTCCCGGGGTGGGACCCTGAAGGCCCGCACTCGCTCCAGGACCTCGACCAGGGCGCCGGCGATCAGCCAGCCGCCCAGGCCGATCCCGGCCGCGCCCAGCGCCTTCGTGGGGCTGACGATGGCGAGGGTGAGGAGACCCGCGCCGAGGGCGACCAGGGCGGCGATCCACAGCCTCTGGGCCACCCCGCGGGCGTCGCCCCGCTTCCAGGCCAGCAGGGGACCTGCGGGCAGCAGGATCAGCAGCGCCGCCATCAGCGGGGTGAAGGTCAGGTTGAAGTAGGGCGGGCCCACCGAGATCGCCTCGCCGGCAATGGCCTCGCGGATCAGCGGATAGAGGGTGCCCAGCAGCACCGTGGCGGTGGCGGCCGCCAGCAGGATGTTGTTCAGCACCAGGGCGCTCTCGCGACTCACCGGGGCGAACACCCCGCCTTTGACGAGGCCTGGCGCGCGCCAGGCGAAAAGCGCGAACCCCGCGCCCGCCGTGCTCGCCAGGATCATCAGCAGCAACACCCCGCGCGTGGGATCGACCGCGAAGGCGTGCACGGAGGTCAGCACCCCGGAGCGGACCAGGAAGGCGCCCAGCATCGAGAAGGTGAAGCCCGCCAGGGCCAGGAAGATCGTCCAGCCTGGCAGGGCTCCCCGCCGCTCGGTGACGATGGCCGAGTGCAGCAGGGCCGTGGCCATCAGCCAGGGCATGAAGGAGGCGTTCTCCACCGGGTCCCAGAACCACCAGCCGCCCCAACCGAGCTCGTAATAGGCCCAGAAGGCGCCCAGGGTGATGCCGATGGTCAGCATGCTCCAGGCCGCCAGGGTCCATGGCCGGACCCATCGCGCCCAGGCCGCGTCCGCGCGTCCCTCGATCAGGGCCGCCACCGCGAGGGAGAAGACCACCGAAAGGCCGACATAGCCGCAGTAGAGGAAGGGCGGATGGACCGCCAGCGCCGGATCCTGCAGCAGCGGGTTGAGCGATGCCCCCTCGACCGGCGGCTGCTCCACGCGGGTAAACGGGTTGGAGGCGAAGGCCGCGTAGGCGAGGAAGACGACGCCCAGCACGCCCTGCGTCGCCACCGTGGTGGTCCTGAGGGCGCGCGGCAGCCCGCCGCCCAGCCCGGCCGCGGCGGCGCCGAAGCCGGTCAAGGCCAGGCACCAGAGCAGCATCGAGCCTTCGTGGCTGCCCCAGGCGCCGGCCACGCGATAGAGCAGCGGCTTCTGGGAATGGGAGTTGGCGGCCACGTTGCTCACCGAGAAGTCCGAGACCACGAAGGCGTAGATCAGGCAGCCGAAGGCCACCGCCACCCCAGCGAAGGCGGCCAGGCCCGCGCCCTCGCCGGCTCCGGCCAGCGGGTTGGACCTGCGTAGCCGGCCGGCGACAGACAGGGCCACCTGGGCCAGCGAGGCCGCCAGGGCCAGCAGCAGCGCGAAAGCGCCGATTTCGACGATCAAGTGCCCGTTCCCCCGCGCCACTCGCCCTGTTCCTTCAGGGCCTTGGTCACCTCACGCGGCATGTAGCGCTCGTCGTGCTTGGCCAGGACGCGGTCGGCGACGAACACTCCGTCGGCACGGAAGGCGCCGGTGGCGATCACGCCCTGGCCCTCGCGGAACAGGTCGGGCAGATCCCCCTGGTAGACGACCCGGTCCGTCGCCTCGCGGTCGGCGACGGTGAACTCAACCCGCCCGTCGTGGTGCTTGACCAGGGAGCCGTTGGACACCAGTCCGCCGAGTTGGATGGTTCGGCCGGGCGCGACCTTCGCCGCCTCGGCCTGCGACGGGGTGTAGAAGAACGAGATCGAGTCCCGCAGGCCCCACAGCGTCAGGCCGACCGCGACAGCCAGCACCGGGGCGATCACCGCCAACAGCGTCAGGCGCCGGCGCGCCTTGGCGGATTTGGGCAGCCAGCTCATCGCATCGGCTCCGCGCGCACAGCTTCGGAAAGCGCGCCCAGGATCGCCGGATCGCGGGCGTACATGGCCTGGGCCTTGGCCATGGCCGCGTCGCGCTTCGCCGTATCGCCGAGCACGGCGTAGGAGCGGACGAGACGCACCCAGCCTTCGGGATCGTTCGGATTGTCCGCCAGACGCGCGGCGAGCCCGGCCACCATCCCCTGGATGGCTTCCAAGCCGGGCGCGGGCCCTGCAGACCCGTGACCCGCAGGCAGGGCGGTGCCGTCAGCGCGCGACAGCGCCTGCTGCACCAGCGGCCGGCGGGCATCGTCCGCCGGCAGGTCCGCCAGGATGGCCCGGAATTCGCCGACCGCGGCGGCTGTATCACCCTCGTCGGCCTTTGCTTGAGCGAGATAGAAGCGCGAGGGCAGGTCGCCCGGGTCCAGTTTCAGCGCTTCGCGGAAGGCCGCCTGGGCTTCCGCGTCCACCTTGCCGCCCGCCTTGAAGACCAGGGCGTCCCCGAGCAGGCGCCACATTTCCACATCCTTGGGCGACAGCGCCACGGCCCGTCGCATAGCCCGGACCGCGGCCAGCGGGTTCTGGGACCCGCCTTCGGCCAGGGCCAGCATCCGGAAGCCGAGCGCGTCGTCGGGGCGCTTGGCGGTCATCTCGCGCATCACCGCGGCCAGTTCAGGAGCCTGCAGTTCCTGGGGATCGGAGGTCCGCCAGGTCTGTAGTCGCTTGAGATAGGGCTGGTCGGAATAACCCGGCGAGCCTAGCGCCAGATAGAGCGCCAGGGTGAGGATCGGCAGCCCGACCGCGGCCGCCAGGACGGTTCGGTTGACGTCCGGGCTGTTCGTCCAGGACTCAAGCGGCGCGTCGGTGGCCGCCAGCAGGCGACGACCGGCCTCGGCGTGAGCGCTCTGGCGCTCGGCCTCGCCCATGAGACCCCGTTCGGCCAGCTCGTCGATTTCAGCCAGATGACGGCGAAACACCGCCGGAGCGGGGTCGGCCGCGTCGGATTTCGCGGCGCCCGAGGCGCGGATCAGAATAAGCGCGGCCGCGGCGGCGGTAAGCATGCCGACGACGACCCAGAAGGTCACCATGAGGGGCGTTTAGCGGAAAGCCGGCGCCGGCTCCAGTGGCCTTGATGGTTGGTGGGATCAACCTTCAGCGACGAGGGCCGCCGGTGTGGCGTGGATCGCCGAGGCGGCCCGGCGGCGAACGAGATCGGCGGCCTGGTCGCCCTGGACCAGCCGGGCGAAATCGGCCGCCACTTCCAGGAACGCCTGGGCGATCAGCGCCTCCGCCTCTCCCGCCTTGAGCAGGTCCACGGCTTCCTCGACATAGTGGTCGAAATAGTCGGTAAGCTTCTCGAGCACCTTTGCCCGGGCCGCTGCGAAACCCCCGTAGTTGGCGCTGGCGCGGATCTCCTGGACGAAGGTCAGCAGGGTCGTCGCCCTGGCTACCTGGACGGGGTCCGGGGGCAAGGTCATGCGGGGAATGGTCCGACGCACGCGGTTGATCTTGGCCTGATGGGTGGGCAGGGCGGCGATCGCGTATTTCTCCGCGTCTCTAAGGCGGCCCTCGACGACGCTGGCCAGGGTCTTCTTCTGCTTGGCGATGCGGTGGCCCCAGCCATGCTCGCGGTTCAGCTCGACGCAGGTCTCCAGCTCCGCGGTCTGCAAGGTGATGAGCTCCGCGAGCTTGCCGGCGGCGCGGCCGGCAGGCGGGCCGCCATCCAGCGGCAGGCCGGCGATGGCTTTCAGGGCCTCGTCGATCTCTTCCATCACCCGCTCGCCAAAGCAGGCCATCTCGGAATCGGCGAGGTAGCGCTCGGTCGGCTTGTCCATGACCTCCGAGATCACCCGGAGCACCATCCAGGGCTGGCCCATCTGGGCGGCCAGCATCTCGAAGAAACGCGGGCCAGCATCCTCGGCGATGGCCACCGCGTCCTTGTAGGCTAGTCGCGCCGAGGCGGTGGTCTCGTCGCCAATCGAGGCCAACCAGTCCGGCAGGCGGGTTGCGGCGCGGCGAACAACACTGCCGACGTCGAGACAGTCGGCGAGTTGCGCCGCGCCGTTCGGCCGCGCCGAATCGCACAGCTCCGCGGCCTGGCGGAATTCCTCGTAATCCCGGCTCCGAAGGCCATGGGCGGCGATCCGCGCCAAGTGGTCGAACACTTCCCCCGAAGTGTCCTCGGGGTTGAACTCGACGTAGGCCTCCTCCGCCTCGGCCACTTCCCGGGCGGCGTGGGCCTTCAGGCCCCGCCAGATCAGCGGCAGCGCGCGCGCAGGGAAGGTCAGAGAGCGGGAATCCTTGCCGTCGCCAACGAACATGGGGGCCACGGGCTGCAGCACCACGTTGCGCAGCCGGCGGTCACGAACCTCGTTGTCCACAAGGCGGCGGACCTGGCCCAGGGCCGAGTCCAGAGGCGTGTCCGCCAGGGCGACCTGCAGTCCGCCCACGATCTTGTCGGGCGCGGTCTCGACCAGCGTCCTGACGATCTCGATCTTGCGCGGGGCAAGCGCGGCCATGGCTCATCCGTCCCGCGGACGCCGGTCCGCAGCGAAGACCATGAACAACAAGGGGTTAAGGTTGTGTGGAGCGCCCTAGGCTTCGGCCCGCGGCAGGTCGGCTGTCAGCTTCAGCCCGCCCATCGCGGATTCGTCCAGCCGCAGCGACCCGCGATAGGCCCGCGCCAGCTCGTCGATGATCGAAAGGCCCAGGCCCGAGCCCGGCGCGTTCTCGTCCAGCCGCGTCCCGCGCCGGATCACCTCCTCGCGCCGGTCCGGGGGAAGGCCGGGACCGTCGTCCTCGACGGTCAGGGTCAGGCGGCCGTCGCCGGACGCCTCGGCCCGGACCCGAACCTTGGCGCGGCACCACTTGCCGGCGTTCTCCATCGCGTTGCCGGCGATCTCCAGGAGATCCTGTCGCTCCCCGAGGAAATAGAGGTCGTCGGGCGCGTCCCAGTCGATGGTCACGCCCTTGTCGCGGAAGATCCGCTCCAGGGTGCGGGCCAGTTCGTCGAGGATCTCGGCCACCGAGGTGCGCTCGCCCGGCCCCTGGCTGCGCGCCGCGGCCCGGGCCCGGCGCAGGTGGTGGTCCACCTGCTCACGCATGGCGTCGGCCTGCCGGGTCACCACCTCCGCCAGCGGGCCAGGGCGCTGGTCGGCCTCGGTGAGCATCACGGAGATCGGCGTTTTCAGGGCGTGCGCGAGATTTCCCACATGGGTCCGTTGACGCTCCACGACCTCCTGGTTGTGGCGCATCAGGGCGTTGAGCTCCTCGGTGAGCGGCAACAGCTCGGTCGGGTACTGGGCCTCCAGGCGCTCCGCCGCGCCGCGCCGCACGGAGGCCACCTCACGCTGCAATCGGAAGAGCGGCCTCAGGCCGAAGTTCACCTGCACGATCACCGCCCCGATCAGCAGCGCCGCCAGCAGGGCGAAGGCCGCGGCCGTGGCGACGACGAAGTTACGGACGTCACGGTCGATCGGCGAGCGGTCCTCCGAGGCCAGGAAGATCACCGGACGTGACCCGCCGGTGGACCCGTCGGTCAGAGTCGTCCAGCGGGCCATCGCTCGCACCCGCTCGTTCGGCAGGGGGCCGACGGTGTCGAAGGTGATCGGGTCGGACGGTGAGGCCCGCAGTCGCTCGGCCAGGCCCTCCGGGGTCTCGAATTCGGAATCCCAAAGGGAGCGCGAGCGCACCAGCGCGCGGATACGGCCGTCGCCGAGCGGCTCGGCTATCGCCCAGTATCGGCCGGTGTACTGGCGCAGGGCGCGCTGGTCGGTGAAGGGCGGGGCGAAAACCTCGCCCGCCTCCACGGTTGCGCCGCTGATCAGGTTGTCGATGAGGTCTGAAAGGTCCTGGTCGAACTGCTTCAGCGCCGCCTGCTGGAACAGCATGGCCAGCACGACGGCCACGATCACCAGGGCCGCGAGGCTCCAGCCGACCGCCAGCAGGACCAGGCGGCGGGCGAGGGAGGGCCGCTTCAGGGCCTCCGGGATCACGTCTCGCTGGTCTCGCCTTCCGGGCAGATCAGGCGGTAGCCCAGCCCCCGGACGGTTTCGATCCGGTCCGCGCCGATCTTCTTGCGCACCCGGCCGATGAACACCTCGATGGTGTTGGAATCGCGGTCGAAGTCCTGGTCGTAGAGGTGCTCGACCAACTCGGTCCGGCTGATCACCCGGCCCTGGTGCATGATCATGTAGTGCAGCAGCCGGTACTCCAGCGAGGTGAGGCGCAGAGGCTCGCCGTTGACGCTGGCCCGGGCGGCGCGGGGATCGAGCCGCAGACCACCACAGGAGAGGCTGGGCGCGGCGTGACCGGCCGATCGGCGCAACAGGGCGCGCAGGCGGGCCAGCAGTTCCTCGGTGTGGAAGGGCTTGGTCAGGTAATCGTCGGCCCCGGCGTCGAAGCCCGCGACCTTCTCGCTCCAGGCGCCGCGCGCGGTGAGGATCAGCACCGGGGTGGCCATGTTCTCCCGCCGCCAACGCTCCAGCACCGAGACCCCGTCCACCTTCGGCAGGCCAAGGTCGAGGATCACCGCGTCATAGGGCTCGGTCTCGCCGAGGAACTGCGCCTCCTCGCCGTCCGGAGCGTGGTCCACGGCATAGCCCGCGTCACCCAACGCCAGCTTCAGCTGACGCGACAGGTCGGGATCGTCTTCAACCAGCAGGATGCGCACGGATCGTCTCTCCTCAGCCGCCTTGGCGGCCCACCATCTGGCCGCTCTCGGCGTCGACCACGAAGACCACAACGCGGCCATCGGGATATTGCCACTTCACGAAATAGACCGGGCGGCCGTCGGCCCGGCCTTCCTCAGTGTTGAGGTGCCGCCCCCGGGTGGAGGCGGCGATCATCTGCAGGACCTTCGGCAGCGGCACTTGGGGTCCGCGCGCCTCGACTTGCTCGCCTCGACCGCCACGCGACTGCGCGTCCGCCACTGCGGGCAGCAGGGCGACGGCGAGGGCGAAGGCGGCGAACAGGCGTCTCATGGGCCCTGAACCTAATCCTGGGGGACTGAACCCCCGCTGAACACGTCTATTAGGCTAGGTTCGGCGCTTGAGAGAATAGGGCCGTTCCCGCTTCTGCGTCTCGGCGAAGGCTTCGAGGGCCGCATCCGGGCTGTCGGGGAGCATAACGACCAGCCGGGCGAAAAGGTCGCCGCGATGGCCCTTGGCGTCGGAAAGGCCACGACCCTTCAGCCGCAGCCGCGCGCCGGAGTTGGAGCCCTTCGGCAGAGTCAGGGTCACAGGACCATCCGGGGTGGGCGCCTCAACCTTCCCGCCCAGGACCGCGTCGTAGAGCGTGACCGGCAGGTCCATCACCAGCACTTCGCCTTCCTTGCGGTAGACCGGATGCGGGGCCACCACGATGTCGATGAAGGCGTCGCCCGGCGCCGATCGGCCCGGCGCGCCCTGGCCGCGGAGGCGCAGGGTCTGGCCGTCCTGGGCGCCCTTGGGAATGGTCACGTCGATCGTGCGGCCGTCGGAGAAGGCGATCCGCTTCTTGCCACCACGGATGGCGTCGGTCAGGTCGACCTCCAGCTTTGCACGGACGTCCGCGCCGCGCTGGGAGAAGCCGCCAAAGCCACCGCCGCGTCCACCGGCCGGCCGGCCGCCGCCGAACATCTCACCCAGGATGTCCCCCAGATCGACGTTCTCGAAATCCGCCTGCTGATGGCGGCCGCGCGCGCCGCCGAAACCGCCCCCGGGGGCTGGTCCCCACGGGCCGCCCGCTCCCGCGCCGCCGCCGCCGAAACCGCGGAAGGTCTCACGCCCGTCGGCGTCGATCGCGCCCGCGTCGAACTTCTTGCGCTTCTCGACGTCGCCCAGGATGTCGAAGGCTGCGCTGACGCGCTTGAACCGCTCCTCGGCGGGCTTGTCGTCGGGATTGGTGTCGGGGTGGTTCGCCTTGGCCAGCTTGCGGAAAGCCTTGCGGATGTCGTCCGCCGAAGCCGTCCGGGATACGCCCAGCTCCTGATAGGGGTCGCGCGCCAACCGTCTCGAACCTTTCCTGAATCAGCCCTGCGTCGAATGCGACTTCTAGATTGGACCGGTGGTTTGGTCACGCAAGGCCAAGTGTTGCAACGCCATCACACCTATTCCTCGCCGTCGCGCTCGATAACCAGGTCCCAGGCGGCGAAATCCAGGGCGTCCTCAGGATCGGCGAGGGCCGTCTCGCTGACGGTCTGGCCTCGAACCGAGATGCCGGCCCGGTGTACGCTTTCCGGATCGCCGGAGATCAGTGGGTGCCACTCGGCAAGGTCCCGCCCCTCGTGCAGACGCCGGTAGGCGCAGCTCTTCGGCATCCACTCCAGCGCCTCGATGTTGTGCGGGGTCAGCTTGATGCAGTCCGGCACGTGCTGGCGCCGGTTGGCGTAGTCCGAGCACCGGCAGGCGTCGGGGTCGAACATCTTGCAGTGGACCCGGGTCGGGATGACCTCGTCGGTCTCCTCGTCCTCGAACCGGACCAGGCAGCACAGCCCGCAGCCGTCGCACAGGCTCTCCCACTCGGCGACCGTCATCGCCGCGAGGGTCTTCCTGCGCCAGAAGGGTTCGCTGGACATGGCGCCCATGTAGGAGCCTTGCGCCCGCCGGGCCAGTCGCTATCTGACCACCCCCATGAGAGCTCCCATCCTCGCCTTGAAGGACGTGCGTCTGGCCGACGGCCCCCGGATGCTGTTCGACGGTGTCGATCTGGGGCTCGAGCCCAGGGTCCGCGCCGCCCTGGTCGGCCGCAACGGCGCCGGCAAGTCCACCCTGCTGCGGATCCTCGCCGGCCAGGTCCAGGCGGACGGCGGCGAGCGGACTATCACGCCCGGGACCCGCATCTCCATGGTCCCCCAGGAGCCGGAGATCGTCGGCTCCACCCTGCTGGACCACGCCGTCGCCGGCGGCGCCCCGGCCCACCGGGCGGAAGCGACCCTGCAGAGGTTCGGCCTCGATCCGGCCAAGCCGGCCCAGGGCCTCTCGGGCGGGGAGACGCGGCGCTGCGCCTTGGCTAGAGCTTTCGCCGAAGACCCGGACGTCCTGCTCCTGGACGAGCCGACCAACCACCTGGACATCCTGGCCATCGAGATCCTGGAGGCCGAGCTTTCCGCCTGCCGCGCCGCGGTGCTGGTGGTCAGCCACGACCGCGCCTTCCTGGAGCGGCTGACCGGTCGCTGCTTCTGGCTGGAGGCCCGCCAGGTCTGGCGGCTGGACCAGGGCTTCGCCCAGTTCGACGACTGGTCCGCCAAGATCGAGGCCCAGGCCGCCGAGGAGGCCCGCCGGCTCGACAAGCTGCTCGAGCGCGAAGAGCACTGGATGTTGCGCGGCGTCACCGCCCGCCGCGCCCGCAATGAGGGCCGCCGCCGCGCCCTGTTGGCCCTGCGCGCCGAGAAGGCCGACCGCCTGCGCGACACGCGTGGGACCCTGGGCATGGGCCTGGCCTCGTCCGGCATGTCGGGCAAGCGCGTGGCGGAGGCCAAGGCGGTCTCCAAGGCGTTCGGCGAGAAGGTGCTGCTGAAGGGCTTCTCCACCCGCATCCTGCGCGGCGACCGGGTGGCGGTGGTCGGGCCCAACGGGGCGGGGAAGACAACCCTGGTCCGCCTCCTACTCGGCGAAATCCCTCCCGACGCCGGCGAGGTGAAGCTGGGGACCGGCCTCACCGTCACCTATGTCGACCAGGCCCGCGCCGGCCTCAGGCCCGAGATGACCCTCCGCGACGTGCTGACCCCGGACGGCGGCGATCAGGTCCTGGTGCGCGGTCGCCCGCAGCACGTGGCCGGTTACGCCAAGCAGTTCCTGTTCGGCGAGAACCAGCTCCGCCAGCCGGTGGCCAGCCTGTCCGGTGGCGAGCGCAACCGGCTGCTGCTGGCCCGCGCCCTGGCCAACCCCGCCAACGTCCTGGTGCTGGACGAGCCCACCAACGACCTGGACATGGACACCCTCGACCTGCTGGAGGATCTGCTGGCCGACTATGAGGGCACCCTGATCCTGGTCAGCCACGACCGGGACTTCATAGACCGGCTGGCGACCTCCACCATCGGGCTGGACGGCCGCGGGCAGGCGGTGGAGACCCCCGGCGGCTGGCGCGACTTCCTCAGTCAGAACCCCGGCTTCTTCGGCGTCTCACCATCCGGCCCGGAAACGCCAAGGGCCGTACAGGCCCGGGCGCCCCAGACCCCTGCGGCCAAGCTTTCGTTCAAAGAGCAGCGACGGCTGGCCGAGTTGGAAGCTCTGGTGCACGACCTCCCCGGCAAGATCGCCATCCTGGAGGGCCAACTCGCCGACGCCGGCCTCTACGCCCGCGACCCGGCCGCCTTCGACCGCTTCAGCCGCGCGCTGGAGGTGGCCCAGGCGCAGCTTTCCTCCGCCGAGGAGGAGTGGCTCGCCCTCGAGGAACGCCGCGAGGCCCTGGAATCCAGCCGCTGACGGCTTTCCTGTGGATAACTTGATCCATTTGGAATCACTGCTGTATTCGCCCCAGCAACAACAGTTGCTAACAGGTCTGTCACAGGGATTTGACGGATTGCGCACACAGGGGCGAACTGCGGCGCTTGCCTCATACCCGATCCGGGGGCAACGTCAACAGGCCGAAAGGAACTGCGGCGCGGGTGGACGGCGAGGCTGGCGACAGCGGACCCTGAAATCAAGCGAGCAGAGTGTCCGGAAAAGGCCGGGAAACAGGGAAACCTGCGGAACGATCTTCGAAAGACATCGACAGCGAGGGAAACCTGCGGGGCAGCCCGCTAATCGAACTCACTGCCGGCCCGAGGCGCAGATCCCCCAACGGATCTGATTAGAGGGCGACGCCCCGGGAAACCGGAGCGCCGCCCTCTTGCTATTGGGGCGCCCTCGCATACGCTTCCCGCGATCCGACGGGGGAGTTCATGACAATTCTGCGCGCCTTGGCCACCGCGCTCGCCGCCCTGGCCGTGGCCTGTTCGCCAAAGCCCGCGCAGGAGCCCGCCCCAGGCCGCACGTCCATCCGCTTCGCCACCGACTGGAAAGCCCAGGCCGAGCATGGCGGCTTCTACCAGGCCCTGGCTTCGGGCGAGTACGCCAGGCGCGGCCTCGACGTGACCATCGTCCAGGGCGGCCCCGGGGTAAACGTCCCCCAACTGCTGACCGCCGGCGCCGTCGACCTCGGCATGGGCTCCAACAGCTTCATCGTCATGAACCTGGCCCGCGAGCAGGCGCCGTTGAAGGCGGTGGCGGCCTTCATGCAGAAGGACCCCCAGGTGCTGATCGCCCACCCCGATCCGGCCGTGAAATCCTTGGCCGATCTGAAGGGCCGCCCGATCCTGCTCGCCGACGCCTCGGTCAGCGCCTTCTGGGTGTGGCTTAAGGCCAAGTACGACTTCAGCGACGATCAGGTGCGCAAGTACACCTTCAATGCCGCGCCGTTCCTGGCGGACAAGCGGGCGGTGCAGCAGGGCTACCTGACCTCCGAGCCCTACACGATCGAGAAGCAGGCGGGCCTGAAGCCGAAGGTCTTCCTGCTCGCCGACGAGGGCTACCCCGGCTACGCCACCATGGTGCTCGCCCCCGACAAGCTGATCGCCGCGAACCCGGCGGCGGTCCAGGCCTTCGTGGACGCCAGCGCCCAAGGCTGGAATGACTACCTCACCGGCGACCCGGCCGCCGCCGACGCCCTCATCAAGCAGCACAATCCGGAGATGACCGACGACCTCCTGGCCCAGGCCCGCGACAAGCTTCGCGCCTATCATATCGTCGAGGGCGACCAGCAGGCCGCGGTCGGGACCATGACCGACGCCCGCTGGCAGGCCTTCTTCGACGTGGCGGCGGCTCAAGGGGTCTATCCCCGCACTCTGGACCCTAAGTCCGCCTACACGCTCCGGTTCGCCGGGAAGTGACGCTCGCGGCGCTGACCGACGTCGTCGTCGACTACCCCCGCGGCCGCGCCCTGGGACCGTTCTCCCTGAGCCTCCGCGCGGGCGAGACGGTGGCCCTGGTGGGACCGTCCGGCTGCGGAAAGTCCACCGCGCTCCGGCTGTTGGCCGGGCTGGAGGCGCCGACCACGGGCCGCGTCGAGCGCACACCCGGCCGCGGTGAGACCGCCGTGGTGTTCCAGGCTCCCACCCTCGCGCCCTGGCTGTCGGCGAGGGCCAACGTCGCCCTGCCCCTGGAACTCGCCGGCGCCGCCGACGCCTGCGCCCGGGCGGACGCCGCCCTGGCCCGCGTGGGTCTGGCCAGCCACGAGACCGCCCGTCCCGCCCAACTCTCCGGCGGCATGGCCATGCGCGTCTCCATCGCCCGCGCCCTGGTCACCGACCCCCGCCTGTTGCTGCTGGACGAGCCGTTTGCGGCTCTCGACGAGATCACCCGCCGGTCCCTGGCCGACGATGTCCTGGCTTTATGGTCGGCGTCGAAGCCGGCCATCGTCTTCGTCACCCACAATGTCGAGGAGGCGGTCTACATAGCGGCCCGGGTGGTGGTGATGACCAGGGGACCCGGCCGCGTGGCGGGCGTGTTCGAGACCCCGGGCCCGCTGCCCCGGCCCCCAGGCTTCCGGGTCACCCCTGATTTCCGTGCGACGGTCGAACAGGTCTCGGCGGCGCTCGCCGAGGGGATCGTCGCGTGAGGGCCCTCGCCCCCTTCGTCCTCCTGGCCGTGCTGCTGGCCGCCTGGGAGATCGCCTGCCGGACCATGGACGTGCCGGTCTATTTCCTGCCGCCGCCCACCGCCGTCGGCGCGGCGCTCCTAGCGAATCTGCCGACCCTGGTCGCCGCCGCCTGGAACACCCTGGCCGTCTCCCTGATCGCCCTGGTGGCGGCCAGCCTGATCGCCCAGGCGCTGGCCATCCTCACCGCCCTCAGCCCTTTGCTGGACCGCGCCGTCCGGCCCTTGGCCTCGGTGGTCCAGGTCACTCCCGTGGTCGCCATCGCTCCGCTGGTGCTGATCTGGGCTGGCCTCGACCACCCGGAGCGGGCGCTGGTGGCCCTGGCGGTGCTGGTGGCCTTCTTCCCGATCTTCTCCGGCGCCGTGGCCGGCCTGCGCTCCGCCGACCCGGACCTGGAGCGCCTGTTCGACCTCTATGGCGCCAGCCGCTGGCAGCGGGTCACGCGGCTGCGCCTGCCCGCCGCCGTTCCGTTCCTGCTGGAGGGCCACAAGGTCGGCGCGGGCCTCGCCCTCATCGGCGCCGTGGTGGCCGAATTCGGCGCCGGCTCCGGCAGCGTCAGGGGCCTGGCCTGGCTGATCCTCGACGCCGGCGCCCGCCTGCAGACCGACCGGATGATCGCCGCGCTGGTGGTCCTGGGCGCCATGGGCGTGGCGGTGCACGCGGTGCTGGAGCGGATCGAGCAGGCGGGGCTGAGGTGGTGGCGTGGCCGCTAGGGCGTCATAGGAATCGAACTAACCCGCATTCCAGATCGCCGGGGCGCGCGGACATCGTTCTATGTCGGGGTCGATCTCCAATTCCCAGCCATCCGGCCAGCCCTCGTCCACGGCGCGGTCACTCTCCGCCAGGATTAGGAGAAACGTCCCGATAGACGATCCCGCCGCCCATTCGGGCGCTTCGAAATCTCGCTCGTGATCGAAGAAATAGACGGCCGGCACATCCACATCGGGACGCAGGTCCAATCCGAAAATATTCCCGCAGCCATCATCAAAAATAGGAACTGCGTCCAGATGGAGTAACCGCCTAATCCACGAGTCCGGCATGCGCCAACCGACGTACTCGTTCCAGTCGGGGACAATCGAAGTGAAATCACCGATCCTCGCGATCCGCTCTCGATAGAAATCGATCAAATCAGTCGGTAAATCACGTCCGAGCACCTCTGCGACGTGAGCAATGACCTTGCCGGACTGATCTTGTCGCTCTCGCTTCAGCAGGCCCTTGGATTCTATAAGCTCCACCGCCTGGGCCACAGGCAGTCTCATACTGGCCCTCCCTCCCTGGGAGGGATGTTGCTCCGCGGCACACCGGCCCGGCGGACGTAGGGCGCTACCAGCCGATCGATCATAAGCTTAGCCTCCATGATCTCAGCCTGGGTGGGAAGCCGCCCGCCTAGCGAACGTCGAAAATCCGCCCACGCGCGGGTCGCAATGTCATGCGCTTCTCCGCGCAACCCCCAGAGGTTAGCCAAGCGATTAGGATCGGCCCTCGGTAGGATGCGGCTGAACTCCATTGGCCAACTATGATGGACCTCAGCCTGCATATCGGCGGCGGAGATCCCGTTGGCTTGGGCCAACCTAGCTCGGCCCTGTCTACGCAGCGCTTTATTTGCGCCCCGCACGATGCGTCGCGCAGACTGCCCGGCTACTCCCGGCCAAGCCTCGCTGCCTGTCAGAACAAGCGGACCGGGTTTCGGAGCGGCGGCCGCGGCGCGTGCGGCCATCGCACCCGCACCTCCCAAACCCAGCCCGACAACAACGGGAGCCAGGGCCGGCACAGCCATCCAGCGGTTCTCACGACCAACCCTGCGCACCTCCTGTCTGAACGCCTCCTGATGGCGCCGGAATTCCGTGAGGTCTTCGGCCTCCGCCTGCCCCGTCAATCGCCGGTACCCTTCTGGATCACGCGTCCAGGCCTTCAGGGCGTTCGGCTCTTCTACCCGTACGCCAATCCCCCGGAGCGACCGGCGCTCTTCCCAATCAGATTTCAGGTGATTGTACCGGGTCGAAGTCATCCAGGAATCTCCGAAGGGGTCAGGCGTGGACGCGGACGCGCCTACCCGCCCGATGATCCCGGAAATCATCGATGAGAGCAAGAACAAATTAGGAACATATGCGCGCGGAGCACCACTTTCCTGTGGATGTCGCTCGGGCAGTGCGGGCTAGGCGCGGCTAGCGCCGGCAGAGCAGGTCGGCCCTATTCCAGCCGCCAGGCGCCGGCCTGTCCCGGGACCTTCAGCCGCTCCACCGCCTCGGTGGCCTGGATGCTCAGCGAGCGCAGGCCGTGCTCGGCGAAGACGTCGAGGGCCGCGTCGAGGGCGGTGAGGGCGGCGGCGCGTTCGCCGCGATCTATGCCGGTGAGCGCCGTGCGGGCCTCGTAGAGGCGGGCGAGGTGCAGCTGCGCCAGGGCCCAGCCGACCGGATCCTTGCGTGGCGTCAGGGCGACCAGCTCCATCTTCATGGCCGCCTGGGCGGCGTCGAGGATCGCCAGGTCGCCGGTGAGTTCGGCGTTGCGCGCCAGGCTCAGCGCCCGGGCGCTGGCCGCCAGGCCCCGCAGCGGCAGGGACGAGGTCTTCAGCACCAGCAGGGCGCGGTCGAAGCTCAGCACCGATTGCTCGAAGGCGCGCGGGTCGTCCGCCGCCTCGCCCAGCGCCTGCAGCCCCTGGCCAAGGGCGATCTGGCAGCGGGCCCAGTCGAGCGGGCTGTGGTCGCGGGGGATCTGGTCGAGCGCGCCGGCCACGGCCTCCGCGCCATCGGCGATGGGCCCCACGTCGCCCGTGGTCTCGCCCAGTAGAACCAGGGCCTGTCCACGGGCCGCCAGCGCCCGGGCGAGGGTGATCGGCTCATAAGCGCTGTCCAGTCGCGCCACGGCAGCGTCGGCGTCGTCCACGGCGAGTTGCAGAAGGTCGGCGTCCTGCAATCGCGCGCCCCAGCCGCAGAGCAGGTCGGCCCGCGCCAGCCGAGCCTCGGCGGCCAGCGCCCGGGCGGATGGCGTGCGGCGGGCCAGCGCCTCCAGCGCGGCGATGGGCGCGGCGAAGGTCTCGGAGATCGCGCGCGCCTCAACGGCGTCGCCCTTTTCCAGGCCCCGGCGGCCGGCGATGGCGGCCAGTCCTATGTCGGCCAGGGCGGCGGTCGCGCCGCTGCGGCACTGGGTGCGGGCCTCGCGGAAGGCTACCTCGGCGGCGGCGTCCAGGCCGGGGTCGCCGAAGATCTCGGCGCCCAGAAGCGCGCAGAACGCCTGTTCGGCCCGGGCCCGGGCGAAGCCGTCGTGGCGGCGCGCGGCCTCGTAGCCGGCAGCGGCGGTCTCGGCCAGCGCGGCCGCCTTGCGCAGGGCCACGGCGTCGCCGGTCCTGCGGGCGACCTCGCGCCAGGCGATGGCGGCCTCGAGGCGGCGGCGCGGCTTGTCGGCCTCACCCAGGCGGGCGGCGGCCACATCGGCGGCCCGTGCTTCCTCGGTGAGCAGGTTGAGGTCCAGGAGTTCGAGGAGGGAGGAGTCGCCGGCGGTCAGGCCGTCATGCGGGCGCCGTCCACGCTCGGTGAACAGCTTCTTCAAGCCCCGACCCAGTTCGAACATCGAGCCGCTCCGGAGCCGGCGCCGTCCCGGGATGGGACGGCGGCCTCGGGCCCTGAACGGTCTCAGCAAAGCCGGAGCCGAATGCCTTAACAAGACGTAAATTTCCCGGGCATGGTTAACGGACTCACCCGGTAAAGCCCGGCGGCGGCGCTTGTTCCCCGGAGGCCGGGAGCGCGAATCCTAGGCGCGTTCCTTGGAACGCTCGAACCGCACCTTGGGGAAACGCTCGGAAACGTAGCCGATCTCCCAGGCCGACTTGGCCAGGAACACCGGCTGGTCGTCGATGTCGGTCCCCATGGCGCTGCGGTGCTTGCCGGCGAAATCCTCCAGCTCGGCCTTGGCCGCGATCAGCCAGCGGGCTTCGGCGAAGGGGCTGGCCTCGAAGATCACGTCCAGCTGGTATTCCTCGCGCAGCCGGTCGGCCATCACCTCGAACTGCAGCTGGCCCACCGCGCCGACGATGAAGTCCGATCCCAGTTCGGGGCGGAAGAGCTGGGTGACGCCCTCCTCGGCCAGGCTCTCCAGCGCCTTCTTCAGGTGCTTGGCCTTCAGGGGGTCCTTCACCCGCACCCGCTGCAGGATCTCGGGGGCGAAGTTCGGCAGGCCGGCGAAACGTAAGAGCCCGCCCTCCGAAAGACTGTCGCCCACGCGAAGCACGCCGTGGTTGGGGATGCCGATCACGTCGCCGGCGTAGGCGTCCTCGGCCAGCTCCCGGTCGGAGGCGAAGAACATGGTCGGGGCGTTCACCGAAAGCTGCTTGCCGGTGTTCTGGACCTTCAGCTTCATGCCCCGCTGGAAACGGCCCGAGGTCAGCTTCAGGAAGGCGATCCGGTCGCGGTGGTTGGGGTCCATGTTCGCCTGGACCTTGAAGACAAAACCGGAAACCTCCTTGTCGCTCGGTTCGACGGCGGTCTCGGCGCCGGCGCGGACCGCCTTCACCGACTTGGGCGGCGGGGCGTATTCGCCCAGGCCCGCCAGCAGCTCCTCGACGCCGAATTGGCGGAGGGCCGAGCCGAAGAACACCGGGGTCATGTGGCCTTCGAGGAAGGACTGACGGTCGAAGGGCTTGGAGGCCCCCTGCACCAGCTCCGCGCCCTCCAGGGCCTCGGCCTGCTCGGCCTCGTTCAGGAAAGCGGCCAGGGCGTCGCCGCCCAGGCCCACGGGGGCCGGGTGGCCGTCCTCCTGCTCACGGGGCGGGGTGAAGGGCAGGAAGCGTTTTCCCGCCAGGTCGATCATGCCCTTGAAGCGGTTGCCCGAGCCGGCGGGCCAGTAGAGCGGCGCTGGGTCGAGGGCCAGCTTGCCGGCGATCTCGTCCAGCAACTCGAAGGGGTCCTGGGCCTCGCGGTCCATCTTGTTGATGAAGGTGACGATCGGGATGTCCCGCAGCCGGCAGACCTCGAACAGCTTCAGGGTCTGGGGCTCGATCCCCTTGGCGGCGTCCAGCACCATCACCGCCGCGTCGGCCGCGGTCAGGGTGCGGTAGGTGTCCTCCGAGAAGTCCTCGTGGCCCGGGGTGTCCAGCAGGTTGAACATCTTGCCGTCGTGGTCGAACGTCATCACCGAGGCCGAGACCGAGATCCCCCGCTCGCGCTCGATCTTCATCCAGTCCGAACGGGTTCGGCGGTTCTCGCCCCGCGCGCGCACCGCGCCCGCCGCCCGGATCGCCCCGCCGGCCAGCAGCAGGTGCTCGGTCAGGGTCGTCTTGCCGGCGTCCGGGTGCGAGATGATCGCGAAGGTGCGCCGCCTCGCGGCTTCGGATGCGGTGCTGGTCATGGGCGGCGGGGTCTAGCGTGCCCGGCGCGGTTCGGCAAACGTGCGGTGATGCCGCCCGCGCGGTCGCCTAGAGACGGCCGGCGACGATCAGCCGGCCGGGGCCGAGGCGCTGCAGGACCTGGCCCAGGTCGGCCTCGCTGAAGGCGAAACAGCCCTCGCTGCGGCCCAGAGCGCCGCGCTCGCGGGCCATCTGCGGGCTCACGTACCAGGCGGCGTGCACGACGATGGCGCGGTCGTAGGCCTGGTCGTTGCTGGGATCGAGGCCGTGCAGGCGCATGGAGCGGCCGTGCTTGCCGGCATAGTAGTCGCCGGTCAGGTAGCACCCGTCCGAGGTGGCCGCCGAGCCGGGGGCGTTGGAGAACCGGTGCAGCCAGCCGGAGTGGGCGGGATCGGAGCCGCGTCCGTGGGCGACCAGCAGGCTCTCCACCTTGCCGCCGGCCAGGTCGACCAGGTGGAAGCGCGCCGCGCGGGACGGCTGGGTGAAGTCGGCCACGCCGACCACGTCGCGGCGGGCGATGCGGCCGCCGGTCCTGGCCAGGCCCGCCCGCGCCGCGGCGATCACTGCGTCCTGGCCGGGCGCCGCTAGCGCCGGGGCGCCGATCGCGGCGAGGCCCGCGGCGGCGAGCGAGGTCTGCAGGAAACGGCGACGGCTGGCGTGGGACAGATCGGTCATGCGCGGATTTTAAGTGCGGCTGGGCGTTGTCGCCTGGCCGTCTCCGGAATTGAACGGGGTCTCAAGATAGGGCGGTCGGCGGAGGTTAGGCGTGAGCCATCTCGTCGCAGGGGACCCATTTATGCCCACTTCCACCCGCCGGTCCGCCGTCCTCCTGTTCGCCGCAGCGGCGCTTGCGCCCGCCCCCGCCTGGTCGCAGGGCTCGCCGCGCAGCGCCATAACCGAGGCCAATGTCGCGGCCCTCAAGCCCGGGGAATTCATCTGGGCGCCGCACCTGGCGCCCGACGGTCCGATGGTGATGATCGTCAGCCTCACGGCCCAACAGGCCTACGTCTACCGCAACGGCCTGCGTATCGGGGCGGCCACGGTCTCCACCGGCAAGAAGGGCAAGGAGACCCCAACCGGGGTCTTCACCATCCTGCAGAAGAACGCCAAGCACCGCTCCAACCTCTACAACAACGCCCCCATGCCCTTCATGCAGCGGCTGACCTGGGACGGGATCGCCCTGCACGCCGGCAACCTGCCCGGCTATCCCGCCTCGCACGGCTGCGTGCGCCTGCCCATGGCCTTCGCCCGCGGCCTGTTCGAGGAGACGAAGATGGGCATGACCGTGGTGGTGACGCGCGAGGCCGCCAATCCGTCGCGGCTCGACGGCGGCGACCTCCTGGCGCCGGTGACCACCGAGGGCGCCGCCCTGCCCGGGGCGGTCGGGCAGCGCCTGGCGGCCGACGAGGCCTTCCGTTGGCAACCCGGGCTCGCCCCGACCGGACCGGTGACCGTCATCGTCTCCTCGCGCGACCAACGGCTGATGGTGATGCGCAACGGCAAGCTGATCGGCCGCGGCCGTATCGGCATCCCGGCCGGCCGGGTGTCCGGCGACCACGCCCTGCAGTTCACCGGTTTCGACGCCCAGCAGCGCACCCAGTGGACCTATGTGAGCGTGCCTGGCCAGGAGCAACTCAAGGGCAAGGCGATGGACTTCTCCGGCGCCCGGGACCTGCAGATCTCTCCGGAATATCTGAAGCTGGTGCGCGGCGTGCTGACCCCGGGCGCCACGCTTCTGGTCACCGACGCGGCGATCCTCGGCGGCGGCGCGGGCAAGGCGATGACGGTGATCGACGCCGACGGCGCTTGAGGTCGCAATCCATTTCGCCCCGCAGCGGGCAGTTCTCGGCCTCAGCCCCGCTCCACCGGCTCGGTGAGGAAGTGGCGGCCCTCCCGATCCTCGATCTCCACGACCCAGATATCGGGATCGATACGGGCGGCGCGCTCGATATAGGCGTCGAGCTCGCCCTCGACCTCGGAGTCCTTGGGTTGCATCCAGAACCGTTCGCCATCGCCGCGGGTCGCCTCCGCATAGAGGCGGGCGGTCCGGTCCGAGCGGTTGAACACCTTCACCAGCACGGCCCCGGCCCGGGCGTCGCCCTTGCGAACCACCACGGCGAAGGCGCCGCCGATCTCCGCCCGTCGTATGAGGGCGCTGGCCCAGATGTCGGTGGCGAGTTGCATGGCCGGCAGCAATGCCCGGCCGGTAACACCAATTCAACTCCTTGACCGCTAAGGCTCGCTCCAAGGCCAAAAAGGCCAGACGAAAGATGGTGGATGACCGAGACGCGCAAAATCGCGCGGCCGGCGTCTCGATGGTTGAGGGTCATCGTCGCGGGTCTCGCCGCGGCGCCCGGGACTGCCAGCGCGCAGGCCCTGGACCTCTTCTACGAGCGGACCGTGCTGCGGGCGGCCGACGAACGCTGTGAGCTATTGGCGCCTGAGATCGCGACAGCCCTGGCGGCCGGCGCGGCCCAGGCGCGTGGCGCGGCCCTGCGCGCCGGCGTCGGCGAGCGCTCCACCCGGGCGGTGGAGCGCCGGGCGATGGACCGCGCCTCGCGCCTGCCCTGCGGTTCCCCGGACCTGGCGCGCGAGGCCGACCGCGCCGAGCAGGCTTTTCAGGCCTTTTCCAAGATCCAGCGGATGACCTACCCCGGCGACGCCGCCGCCTGGCGGGCCGACCGGGCCTACGCCAAGGCCCCTCGGTGGCGCTTGGCCCAGGACAGCCGCTTCGGCGCCGACCGCATGACCTTCGGCCTGGCGGGCCGGGACACGCCGGTCTTGGTGGCCGTCGCCCAGTTCGCGGACGGCGCCGCCCCCTATGGCGCGCGGCTGGTGCTGCGCGACACCGACCGCACCCTGGGGCCCTACCTGCCGGGCGGGTCCGCCCCGCTGGCCGCGCGGATGCCGCCGGTCCGCTCCCTGCGGACCTTTCTGGCCGACGCCCGGGGCCGGGCCGAGACCGAGTTGCTTCCCAGGGACTCCAAGGGGGGCTGGACCCTGCGGTTCCCGACATCGGCCGCCGATGCGCTCGCCGGCCTCGACCCGCGCGAGGCCGTGGCCGTGGAATTCCTGTTCCCGCACGACAAGATCCGCACGGCCTATGTGGAGGTCGGGGATTTCGCGGCCGGAAAGGCGTTCGTGAAGCTGGCGGCGCGCTAGGTCTAGCGCGCGTTCGCGGCCGACACCGCCGGCTCCAGCACCGGCATCCGCACCGTGACGGTGGTGCCCTCGCCCAGGACGCTCCGGATGCTCATGTCGCCGCCGTGCAGGCTGGCGAACGCCCGGACCAGGGAGAGGCCCAGGCCCGAACCCTTGGCCCTTGCCTCGGCGTCGCCCGCCTGTTCGAAGGGGCGGCCCAACCGCGCCAGGTCGGCGGGGGCAATGCCGATGCCGGTGTCCGCCACCACCAGTTCCAGGACCTCGCCGACCCGCGTCAGCGTCACGGTCACCGAGCCGGTTTTCGGCGTGAACTTCAGGGCGTTGGAGATCAGGTTCAGGGCGATCTGCTTCAGCGCCCGCCGGTCGGCTTCGGCTTCCAGCGGCTCGGCGGGCAAGGCTCCGCGCAGATTCACCCCGGCCCGATCGGCCTGACCGCGCATCAGCCGCAGGACCGCGCTGACCGCCTCTCGGGCGTCGAAGGACTCCAGCGCCAGCTCGAAGCGCTCAGCCTCGATCTTCGACATGTCGAGCACGTCGTTGATCAGTTCCAGCAGGTGGCTGCCGCTCTCGTGGATCAGTTCGGCATACTCCCCGTAGCGGTCGCCCATAGGACCGAACAGGCGCTGCCGCATGATGTCGGAGAACCCCATGATGGCGTTGAGCGGCGTGCGCAGCTCATGGCTCATATTGGCCAGGAACCGGGACTTGCCGGCGTTCTGTTGTTCGGCGCTGTCCCGGGCCTTTTCCAGAGCCCGGTCGGCGCGGGCGTCGCGCAGGGCCGCGGCCAGCCGGCGACGATCGATCGGGACGATCCTAGCTTCCAGCCAACCGTCGGGATCGTCCATCGGCGCGAACAGGGCGGTCGCCGGTCCGCCGCCAGCCGCCGCGCGCAGGGCCTCGTCCAGCGCAAGCTTACCCTCCGGCGCGGCCAAGTCGGTGAGATTACGCCCGGCCAACTCTTCGCCGG
The DNA here is from genome assembly GCA_947476555.1 of Caulobacteraceae bacterium. Taxonomy (GTDB): domain Bacteria; phylum Pseudomonadota; class Alphaproteobacteria; order Caulobacterales; family Caulobacteraceae; genus Phenylobacterium. The sequence goes on along the minus strand of CANJRI010000015.1, from coordinate 7,802 downwards.
AGAGCCCTGCGAGGGCCGGGCCGTGGGCGTCGATGACCCGCCCGCTTGGATGAAGCATCAGGAGTTGCTGGGGCTGGCCCTCCAACAGGTCACGCAGGGCCTGTTCGCCGTCGTTCCTTCGGCGATCGTCCCGGCGCCCCCTCACCTGGAGTCCGATGAGGGCGGAAGCCAGGCCGAGCGCCGTGCTTCCAAGGGCCAGGGAGCCCAGCAGGGGCGTGAGCCCGGGCGTGGGGCCCGGCAGGGGCAGCAGCACCGCGCTGAGGGTCGAGACCCCCACCGCCGCCATGGAAGCGGCCGCCCCGAGGGCCAGCAGGTTGCGCGCCCGGAAGGACGCCGCCGCCGCCAGCGGCATGAGGCACCACGCCGCCAGGGGCCCCTGCGGCCCGCCGGTCATCTGGCAGGCCAGGGCGGCGGCCAGGCCCCAGACCGCGATCGACACCACCCGGCCGACAGCGCCCAGGGAGGTCAGAAGGGCGCCGATGCCGGCGGCGGCGGTGGTCACTGCAAGGGCGGCGGCTTCTGATCCACCCTCGAGTCCGCCGCGCGCCGAGAGCCAGGCCGTGCCAGCGCCAGCGCCGAGCACCCAGGCGGCGTGCCAGGTCAGTGGGAAGAGATTTTCCCGGCGTCGCCGCGCCCGGGCGGCATCTATCCCGACATAGGGCATGGGAAGACCTTAGCGGCAGGGAGCGCGAATAAGGAAATCGTAAGCGCGATGGACGAGTTTGTCTGTCCGGACAGCTCACGGTGACATCCTCCGCCATGCCCCAGGCCGCTCATTCGCGTGCGACGCCCAACGCCCAGGGCGGTCGGACCGCCGTCGAGGACGAGCGTCGCAATTCGTTCCTGCGAATGGTCAGCCACGAGCTGCGCACACCTCTCAATTCCATTCTCGGCTTCTCCGAGATTCTCAGTTCGGAACTCTACGGGCCCCTGGGGGCCCCTCAGTACAAGGAATATGCCGAGATCATCCGCGGCAGCGGCCAGAAACTGCTGCGCCTGGTCAACCAGGTTGTGGAAATGACCCGGCTGGAGGTCCACGCCTTGCCGCTGGAGCCACGGCCGGAGCCCCTCGACTCCGCGATCGACGACGTGCTGGCTGGCTTACGCGACGAGATCGCCGCCCGCAGCGTGACCGTGACGGTCGCGCGCCGGGGTGAACTGCCCCTGGTCCTGGCGGACGAGCGCGGCCTGCGCACGGTGCTGTTCAATCTGATACAGAACGCCGTCTGCTTTTCCCCGGAAGGCGGCCGGGTGCGGCTGCGGGTGGAGCAGCTTGCCGACCAGGTCGAGATCGTCATCGCCGACCGGGGCGAGGGTGTCGATCCCGCCGACCTTCCCCGCCTCATGGGCCCGTTCGAGCAGGGAGAGAACGCCCTCACCCGCCATCGGGAGGGCGCCGGTCTTGGCCTGCCGATCACCGACCTAACCTGCAAGGCGATGAATGGGTCGTTGCGGCTCACCTCGCGGCTCGGCCATGGCCTGATCGCCCGCGTGCGGCTGCCGGCCGGTTAGGGCCGGCCATTGCGCGGGAGCGCCGCGGCCCCTAAGTCGCCCTCGCATGAGCATCGCCGCCACCCTCTCGGAACTGAAGGACGAATTCGAGGTCCTCGGCGACTGGGAAGAGCGCTATCGCTACGTCATCGACATGGGCCGCGAGCTGGCGCCGCTCGAGGACGCCGAGCGCTCGGAAGCCAATAAGGTGCGGGGCTGCGCCAGCCAGGTCTGGCTGGTGACCGAGCCCCGGGCCGACGGCGGCCTCGCCTTCCGGGGCGACTCCGACGCCCATATCGTCCGCGGCCTGATCGCCATCCTGTTGCGGCTGTTCTCCGGGCGCGCTCCGGCCGAGATCCTGGGCTTCGACCCCAATGCCGCCTTCCGGGAGTTGGGTCTGTCGGGCGCCCTCTCCGCTCAGCGCTCCAACGGGTTGGCCTCCATGCTCGGCCGCATCCGCCGCGACGCGGAGCGGGCGCTCTAGGCCGCTCTGATCCCGCTGGGGACCTGGGCCATGCCGACCACGGCGTCGTAGCCGAGGATCATCCGGACGCGGCCGTCTTCGCCGGCCAGCGGAAGCCGAAGCCAGACCAGCGACAGGTGGCCGGACCCTCGCCAGGCGAGATTATGCGCCCCGACCGCGGGTCGGCCTTCGCCGGCCACCGTGTCGAGTTCGCGCCGCCAGTAGTCGGCGGCCGAAGATGCGTAGATCTCCGAGAGGCTGCGGCCGGTGATCTCCCCGCTATAGACGCTGTAGAGGCCGGTCCCGGCCAGGCGGATCCGATAGTCCCCATCGAGGACCTCGGTCAGGCTGACGGTGGGCAGCAGGCGCTTGAAGGCTGCGGGATGGATGTCGGCGCGGGTGGGCAGCCCGCCGTTTTGGCGCAGCCCCCTCCAATACGCGAACAGCTCCTCATGCGCGCGGACAGCCGCGGCCGGGGCGCCCATTTGCGCCATCCCCAGAGTCCCCACCAAGCCTTTGGAATCACATGGAATCATAATTCGCCGCGAAGGAGAATCCGCGACAACGTGAAAAGATGCTTCGGCGACGCGAAATCTTCGCGGAAAAGCAAAACGCCCGCCGGGAAGGCGGGCGCTGCCAGATTTCATCTTGCCGTCAGAAGCGGCTGTATCAGCGCTTCTTGCGAGGCGCCTGACGGCCGCCTTGGCCCAGGCCCATCTGTTTGGCGAGATCCGAACGGGCCTTCGCATAGTTAGGCGCGACCATCGGATAGTCCTTCGGCAGACCCCATTTCGCCCGATATTCCTCGGGGCTCATGTTGTACTTCGTCCGCAGGTGCCGCTTCAGGGATTTGAATTTACGGCCGTCTTCGAGGCACACGAGATAATCCGGGGTGATCGAGCGACGGATCGGAACCGCGGGCTCCTTAGGCTGGGCCTCGACCGCGGCTTCACCGGAAGAGACGCCGGCCAGCGCCCGGTGGATGCTCTGGATGAGCCCGGGCAAGTCAGAGGCCGCCACGGTGTTGTTGCCAACGTAGGCGGAGACAATGTCCGCGGTCATCTCGATGACTTCCGACTTCTCGTCCATTCTTATTCTTTCTTCCTGCGTGACGCTACGATGACCGCTGAATTGGGTCTAAAACAACAATATCCGCTATCTATCGTTATCGGCGCCGCATCACAACAGGGAAATATAGCATCAGCACCGTTTTATTGTCGGCTTGACCAATACCACCGCTGCTCAACAACCGTGATTCGCGAACGCTGCTCACCGTGGCATCAACACAGGCTCTGACCGGATCGGTCGGCGCTTCGCGACGGCCAAAAGGGCTGGTAGGGATTCGACCCCAGGAGGAGCCCGCCATGAAGACCGTCCAGCTGTCCGAACTTCCCGGCCTCGTCGGCCAGGAGATAGGCGTTTCGGACTGGGTTGAGATCACCCAGGAGCGCGTCAACAAGTTCGCCGAGGCCACGGGCGACTTTCAATGGATCCACGTGGACGTCGATCGGGCGCGCGCCGCCTTCGGCGGGACCATCGCCCACGGCTACCTGGTCCTGTCGATGATCCCCTTGCTGCGCAGCACGGTGATGGAGGTCGAAGGCGTCTCGCGCGGCATCAACTACGGCGGCGAGAAGCTCCGCTTCACGAGCTTCCTGCCCGTGGGAAAGCGCATCCGGCTGCGCCTCAAGTTGCTGAGCTGCGAGCCAAAGGCCGGCGGCCTCCTGCTGGCGGACGAATGCACGATCGAGATCGAGGGCGCGGACAAGCCCGCCTGCGTCACCCAGACGCTCGCCCTGCTCTACGCCTAGGGCGTAGCGGCTTCTTCAGCCGAAGCGGCGCGGGCGCCCGTCACCGGAACGCTCGCGGTCACCGTCACCGGCGCGGCCGGATCGGCCATCAGCGCCAGGGTCTCGTGGATATATTTCGCGTGGGTGACGATGCCGATCTCCAGGCGCTCGCTGTTCAGCTCCACCTGCTGGGTCAGCAGGCCGGCGATGAAGCCGCCCTCCGGCCGCGCCGTGGAAGGCAGGAACACCGGCCCGCCCGAGTTTCCGGGGAACACCGAGAAATCCATCAGGAAGGTCGGGAAGTTCTTGGCCGGGGCCAGGGGATAGGAGGCGATCCGGCCCGACCGCAGGATCGGGAAGCCGGCCGGATTTGCGGCCAGGCCGCGCGGGAACCCCAGCGCCATCATCTCGTCGCCGGCCCCCACCTTGTAGGTGGTGAAGGTGTCCTCCCCGGCCAGGTAGTCCTCCGGGATCGCGGCCTTGGCGAACTCCGGCGGAGCGGTGATCGTGATGGCCGCCACGTCGCGGGCGGGATGGCTGGTCCACAGGGGCTTGCCGGCGGCGTCGCGGATCCGCAACTCCTGCGGGGAATAGCTCCAGCTCCCGTCAGCGTTGGACACCCGGTAGCCGATCTTGGCCTTGCCGCTGGCGCGGGTCATCTTCTGGAAAACGTGGTTGGCCGTGACCAACACCGTGCGCGGCTGCCCGTCCGGCCCCTTTTCGGAGATCAGGAATCCGGTCCCGACCGTCCGCATCCCGCCATCGAGGGACTGCTCCAGTTGAACGGTCGCGTGGATGAGCTCGATCGCGAGATCCATGACCATGACGCCGCTTACCTCACTCAGCCCTGGCGCGTCTGCGGCGCCCTTTCTCGATCTGTGTAGTGAATCAGACAATGGCGGCCGGGCCAAGCGCGCCAGTCGTCGCGGCGTTGCGCCCAAACGACGCGCGACGCATGAAGGCGCGATGACCACCCCTCGCCCCCCCGCCGCCCGCAAGGCCCCCCACCGGATCGAACAGCTCGGCCGGGTCCGGATCGACGACTACGCCTGGATGAAGGACGAAGCCTGGCAGGAGGTGCTCCGAGACCCCAAGGTCCTGCGGCCCGATATCCGCGAGCATCTCGAGGCCGAGAACGCCTACGCCAAGGCCATGCTCGCCTCCACCCAGGACCTGCAGGCGACGCTGTTCGCCGAGATGAAAGGGCGCATCAAGGAGGACGATTCCTCCGTCCCCGCCCCTGATGGACCCTTCGACTATTACGTCCGCTACGACGCCGGCGCCGAGCATCCGATCCACGCCCGCCGGCCTCGCGGCGCCGCCGACGGCGAAGAGGTGCTCCTCGATGAGCCGGCCCTGGCGGCCGGCAAGGCGTTCTTCCAGGTGGGCGCCGCCAGCCACAGCCCCGATCACGCCCTCTACGCCTGGGCCGCCGACGACCAGGGCTCGGAGTACTACGTCATCACCGTGAAGGACCTCGCCAGCGGCGAGGTGCTGGGAACGCCCGTCCAGAGCGCCTATGGCGGCTTCGTCTTCTCGCCGGATTCCCAGTGGCTGTTCTGGATTTGGCGCGACGACAACGCCCGCCCGTCCAAGGTCTTCCGCCGATCCGCGCGCGGCGGCGAGGACGTGCTGGTCTACGAGGAGCCGGACGAAGGCATGTTCCTGGGCCTGGCCGTCACCGCCGACGACAGCCATGTGCTGATCCACGTGGGCAACCAGGAGACCACCGAGCTCTGGCTGATCCCCGCCGTCGACCCGACCGCCCCTCCCGTGGTGGCCGAGCCACGCCGGACGGGGATCAAGTACGACCTCGACCATTGGACCGACCGCTGGGTGATCCGCACCAACGACGACGGCGCCGTGGACTTCAAACTCAGCGTCTCCACGGCCGACATCCCGGCGAAGGCGACCTGGGCGGACTGGATCGCGCACCGGCCCGGCCGTTATGTCACCGGCTTCATTCCCTATGCCGGCCACCTGGTCCGCGCCGAGCGGGTGGACGCCCTCGACCGGCTGGTGGTGACGGCGCGGGACGGCGCCGAGCATGTCATCGCCTTCGATGAGGAGGCCTACGCCCTCGGGCTGGAGGGCGGCTACGAGTACGACACCCCCGTCACCCGCTTCGTCTACCAGTCCCCCACCACGCCCCGGCGCTGGTTCGACTACGACATGGCCAGCCTGCAGCGGACCCTGCGTAAGACCCAGGAGGTGCCTTCCGGCCATGACCCGGAGCGCTACCTGGCCCGCCGCCTGACGGCCCGCGCCGCCGACGGCGCCGAGGTGCCGATCACCCTTCTGATGCTCAAGGACACACCCCAGGACAGCTCTGCGCCGGTCCTGCTCTACGGCTACGGCGCCTACGGCCACGCCATGGAGCCGGCGTTCTCGATCCGCAATCTCAGCCTCGTCGACCGCGGCTGGATCTGGGCGGTGGCCCACATCCGGGGCGGCTCGGATAAGGGCTGGGGGTGGTTCCTCGACGGGCGCCGGGAGAAGAAACCCAACACCTTCACCGACTTCACCGCCTGCGCCGACCATCTCGTCTCCGAGGGTTACGCCACCGCCGGCCGGATTGCGGCCTACGGCGGATCGGCCGGCGGCATGCTGATGGGCGCCGTGGCCAACCTGCGGCCAGAGCTCTGGGGCGCGGTGATCGCCGCCGTCCCGTTCGTCGACGTCCTCAACACCATGAGCGACACCACCCTGCCCCTCACCCCTCCGGAATGGCCCGAATGGGGCAACCCGCTGGACGATCCAGCCGCCTACGACACCATCGCCGCCTACAGCCCCTACGATCAGGTGGGCCCCAGGGCCTATCCGCCCATCCTGGCCACGGGCGGCCTGTCCGATCCGCGCGTCACCTACTGGGAGCCCACCAAATGGGTGGCGAAGCTGCGCGACAACACCACCGGCTCGGCGCCGGTCCTGTTGAAGATCAACATGGAGGCCGGCCACGGCGGCGCTTCCGGCCGCTTCGACTTCCTCAAGGAGATCGCCTTCGACTACGCTTTCGCCATCTGGGCGCTGGAGGGGAACTGGAAGCCATGATCGTCCGCGCCGCGAGCCAGCGGGACATGACACGGGTGGCCGAGATCTACGCCCACGCCGTCCTTCACGGCCTCGGCACGTTCGAGGAGACCCCGCCCTCGCCGGAGGATATGGAAGCCCGGCGCGCGGCCATCGTCGCTCAGGGCCTGCCTTACCTGGTGGCGGAAGAGGCCGGTCAGGTGCTGGGCTTCGCCTACGCCGGCCCGTTCCGGCCGAGGGCCGCCTATCGCTACACGGTGGAGGACAGCGTCTATGTGGCGCCCGACGCCCAGGGTCGGGGGGTCGGCCGCGCAGCCCTTTCGGCCGTGCTGGACGCCTGCGCCGCGCTCGGCCTGCGCCAGGTGGTGGCTGTGATCGGCGATTCCTCGAACACCGCCTCCGTCGGCCTGCACGCGGCCCTCGGCTTCACCCACCAGGGCGTCGGCAAGAGCCTCGGCTTCAAGCACGGCCGCTGGGTGGACATCGTCTGGATGCAGAAGGCCCTGAACGGCGGCGAAGGGTCGCCACCGGACGCGCCCGGCCTGACGCTCGGTGGCGGATAGCTGGCTGGCTGGAAGGAAGTTGGCTGCGCTTCCTGGACAGTTATAGAACCGCATGCTCGGCACCAGCACCTGATCTTCGACGAACGTTGGCAGATATTCGGATTCTGGGCCTAGCCGCCTGATGTGACGTTCAGGCACGGGGCGTGGAGCGCGCAGGCCATCGAGACGCGGCGTCTTCTCGCCAAGGCTGAGGTCGTTATGCGCGTCGCAGCGAGAGTTGGCCGGAAGCTAGGTCGCGGACATCTATCTCGCTTGGTACCCGGCGGCGGACCGTGAGCGGATGTCTGCTTTGCGGCCCGAACCCAACGGTTAGAATCGACCCATCTCAGCCATTGGTGGGGTCCGCTCTAAGGGCCGGTGGTCGAACGTCAGTTTGTCGGCTCAGAGCCATCGGGCGAACGCGACCCCCGCTCTCTGCTGTCCTCGTCGCCCCGTATCCCACACAGCAACATTTCTGAAGGCCCT
>CANJRI010000014.1 GCA_947476555.1 Caulobacteraceae bacterium | reverse complement strand
ATTCATGGTGTCTTCAAGAGACCGCAGTCACAGTCAGCGTCGAGATAGTGTGGTTAGCACTATCGCCAGGACGCCGCCGCCTGCGTTTCTCTTTCCAATTCAACGATGTCAAAGACCGAGACTGGCTTTCGCCCGCCCCACTGTTTAGCGCCGGTGGTCGGCGGAGGCGGCTATCTAGTGGCCGACCTCTTTGGTGTCAATCGGCCTTTTGAGGCTTTTGCGAAAACGCCCGGAAACCCGGAAATTGGCCGCAAAAACCGCCCCGGGCTGCCGAGGGGCTTCCCTCAAACGTCCGTAGCGATTCGACTGAGCGCGGGAAAATATCCAATCTGGGGGAAAAATCAAGGGCCTTTCGACCCCGGCTTTCGCCCCCGTTCGGAACCCGTCCCGAGCGGAGGCGGCTATCTAGGGTTGGCCGACCGGCCCGTCAACCGGCAATTCTTGCGCGTCTCGCCGCACCTCGGCACAAGAGGGCGCAGAATGCTCTCCCAGAAGGCCAAATACGCGCTGCGGGCGCTCGTGGCGCTGGCCCAGGCGGGCGGCGACCAGGTCAGCGCCGCCGAGCTGAGCCTGCGCGCCGATGCGCCGCGCAAGTTCCTCGAGGCGATTCTCCTCGAGCTTTCCCGCAACCAGCTGGTGATCAGCCGCCGCGGCAAGTTCGGCGGCTATATCCTTGGACGGCCCAGCGCGGAGATCTCCTTCGCCCAGGTGATCCGGGTGATAGACGGGCCGCTCGCCCTCGCTCCCTGCGTCAGCCCGCGACTCGGCTTCCGCAAATGCGCCGATTGCCCGGACCTGGAGGCCTGCACCCTGCGCGAGGCGTTGCTGCGCGCCAGAGACGCCACCGCCGAGGTGCTGGAGGCCTATTCCCTGGCCGACGCGGCCGCCGGCGCGGGCCAGCCCGCCCGGGCGCTCACGTAGCCAGGCGCGCTCAACTCGCCGCGATATAGGCCTTCAGGCCATCGGCCTCGGCCTCGACCTCGCTGATCTTCCACTTCACCAGGTCGCCGATCGAGACGATGCCCAGAAGCCGCTCGCCCTTGCAGACCGGCAGGTGACGGATTCGCCGGTCGGTCATCCGACCGAGCAGGAAATCCACCGTCTCTCCCGGGTCCGCATAAAGCACATTGGCGGTCATGAAGTCGGCGATGGGGCGGGTCAGCGCGCCCTCCCCCTGATCGGCCAGGGCGCGGACGACATCCCGCTCCGAGACGATCCCCACCACGCGTTCAGCCTCCAGCACCACCAGGGCGCCCACGCCGCGGCCGTGCAACAGGCTGGCGACCTCCGCCACGCTGTCGGAGGGCTTGGCGGTGAAAACCGTGTCGCCTTTTGACTTGAGGATCTGCGAGACCAGCATCGGCGGCTCCATCCCGTTCCGTCAGGTAACACCGTCACCCAAGAAGATCGCACGCGCGAGTCACACGCGCGTGAAGGAGCTCAGGGCCGGGCGAGACGCGCCAGCGGTCCGAACGCCAGGACGCCGAGCGCGAAGCCGGCGAGGTGCACCTCCCAGCCGATCGCCGCGTCCCCCGCCCCGGGGATCACCGCCGCGCCGCTCAGGCCCATCAGGAGGTTGACGATCACCCAGGCCGCGCCCATGCCCAGCACCGGCCGCGACAGGATCGGCCCCGGGCGACCCTCGCCGGCGATCAGCCGCGCGCAGGCGCCCATCAGGCCGGACGCGGCGCCCGAGGCGCCCAATAGGGCCACGTCGTGGCCCCAGTAGATCCCCGCGTAGATCAGGTTCGAGAACACGCCGCAGATCAGGTAGAAGATAAAGAACAGGGCCGCCCCGCCCGCCCGGGTCCCGAAATAGCGCCCCACCGGCACGCCGAACGCCAGGATGAAGGCCGCGTTCATGCCCGCATGCGCCCACCCGCCGTGCAGGAACAGCGCCGTGAACAGCCGCTTCCAGTCGCCTTCGGCCAGCCGCGCCGGCGAGAAGGCGTAGGCGTTCGCCACATCCTGGACCGGAAAGCGGCTCTGGATCGCGTAGCCAGCGACGATCACCCCCGCCAGCACCACCACCGGCCAGGGCAGGTTGTTGAAGATCGGCTCGGGCGAACCCGGCCGGTCCGGGGAGCCGTCGGATGGGCTGCGTGGGGCGCCGTCGGCGGGCGCCTCGTAGAGAACGGCTTCCATGCGCCTCATGTAGCGGTTCCCCCGCCGCTGCGCGAGGTTCGCCAGAAAGCCGCCTTGCGGTGGCCATTGGGCTCGGTGATTGTGCGGGCAATGATACGGATGAAACGCTCCCGCGCCGCCGGCGTCCTGCTGGCCGCCGCCCTCGCCCTCGCAAGTCCCGCCACCGCCCTCGCCCAGGCGCCCGCTGTCCAGTGGGCCCAGGCCGCCTCCGATCTGAAGGCCGACCCGGCCATCCGATTCGGTGTGCTGCCCAACGGCATGCGCTATGCCATCCGCAAGCAGTCGATCCCGCCCGGCCAGGCGGCGCTGCGCCTGTGGGTCGACGCGGGTTCTCTGCAGGAGACCGACGACCAGAGGGGCCTGGCCCACTTCCTCGAGCACATGGCCTTCAATGGCTCGGAGGGAGTCAAGGAGGGCGAGATGGTGCGCATCCTGGAGCGCCTGGGCCTGGCGTTCGGCGCCGACTCCAACGCCTCGACCAGCTATTCGGAGACCCAGTACCGCCTCGACCTGCCCCGCACCGACGCCGAGACTGTGGACACCGCCCTGAAGCTGCTGCGCGAAGCCGCTTCGCGCCTGACCATCGACGGGGCCGCCGTCGATCGCGAGCGGGGCGTGGTGCTGTCGGAGGAACGCGCCCGCGGCACCCCCGGCTACCGCGTGAGCATGGCGCAGATCGACTTCCTGCTCAGGGGCCAGCGCCTGCCGTCGCGCAGCCCGATCGGGACCGTCGAGGTTCTCAAGGGCGCGCCGGCGGAACGGATCGGCGCCTATTACCGGGCCTATTACCGTCCGGAGAAGGCCGCGCTCGTCGTGGTCGGCGACTTCGACGTGGCCGCCATGGAAGCCAAGGTCGTCGCCCAGTTCGGCGATTGGCGCGGCGTCGGACCCGCCGGCCCGGACCCCGATCTGGGCCGGGTGGCCCAGCGGGCGACGGAGGCCCGCATCGTGGTGGAGCCCGGCATCCGGCCCTCCCTGCAGATCTCCTGGGTCCGCCCCCCGGACCAGACGCCGGACACCCACGCCAGCCGCAAGCGCGACCTGATCCGCTATCTGGGCCTGGCGGTCGTGAACCGCCGCTATTCGCGTATCGCCCGCGCCCCGAACCCGCCGTTCCTCGGCGCCCAGGTCTATTCCAGCGATTTCGAGCACAGCGCCGAGATCGCCACCCTCTCGGTGAGCGCCGAGCCGGGGCGCTGGCGCGAGTCCATGGCCGCAGCCGAGCAGGAGCATCGCCGCGCGCTGCTTCACGGCGTTCTGCAGGACGAACTCGACCGCGAGATCGAGGAACTGCGCACCAGTCTCAAGGCCGCCGTCGCCGGCGCCGCCACCCGCCGGCCCAGCCAGCTCGCCGGCGAGATCCTGAACGCCCTTTCCGAGGACGAGGTGGTCACCTCTCCTGAGGAACACCTGACGATGTACGAGGCCGACGTGAAAGGCCTGACCGCGGCGACGGTGTCCGCGGCCCTGAAAGAGACCTTCCAGGGCTCCGGCCCCCTGGTGTTCATGGCGTCGTCCACGCCCATCGAAGGCGGCGAGGCCGGCGTTCTGGCCGCCCTTGAGGGCTCGAGGCGCGTGGCGGTGGCCCCGCCCGCCGCCGCGGCGATGGTGGCCTGGCCCTACGAGAGCTTCGGTCCCTCCGGCAAGGTCGCGGAGACCCGGCAGGTGGCGGACATGGGCGCGACCTTCGTTCGGTTCGAGAACGGCGTGCGGCTGACCGTGAAGCCGACCGCCTTCCGCGACGACGAGGTGCTGGTGCGGGTGAATGTCGGCGACGGCATGCTGGGCTTCAGGTCCGATCGGCAAACCTCGACCTGGGCCTCCGGCGCCTTCGTCGAGGGCGGACTGAAGAAGATCGAGGCCGAGGATGTGGAGCGAGCCCTGACCAGCAAGGTGGTTGGGGTGCGCTTCGGGGTGGGCGAGGACAGCTTCCAGTTTTCCGGCGGAACCCGGCCAGAGGATCTGCCGACCCAACTCCAGCTGCTCACCGCCTACCTCACCGAGCCGGGCTGGCGCGCCGCCGCCTTCGAGCGGATCAAGACCTCGGGCAAGACCATCCACGACCAGTACGAGTCCACCGACAGCGGCGTGCTCGGCCGCGACCTCTCTGGCCTCCTGCACGGCGGCGACCGGCGCTGGACCTTCCCGAGTCGCGAGGAGATCGCCGGCGGCCGGCTGGAGGACCTGGTCGCCCAGCTGACGCCGGGCCTGGCCGGTCCCGTGGAGGTGGTGATCGTCGGCGACGTCGTGGTGGCTGACGCCATCAAGGCCGTGGCCGCCACCCTCGGCGCCCTCCCCGCGCGGGCGCCCCCCAAGACCGTTCCGGAGGCCGCCCGTAAGGTGGGCTTCCCCGCCCCGCGGGCCGAGCCCCTGGTGCTGACCCACAAGGGTCGGGCCGATCAGGCCGTCGGCTACATGGCCTGGCCCACCACCGACTTCTGGTCCGACCCAAAGCGGGCGCGCGACAACGCCATCCTGGGCGAGGTCCTGCGCCTTCGCCTGCTGGACGAATTGCGCGAGGTCCAGGGCGCCACCTATTCGCCCAGTGTCAGCTTCACCCACAGCCAGATCTGGACCGGTTGGGGCTACATCGCCGCCAGCGTCGAGGTGCCGCCCGAGAAGCTGCCGCCGTTCTTCTCCGACGTCGCCAAGATCGCCGCCGACCTGCGGGCCAAGGAGCCCTCGCCCGACGAGATGGAGCGGGCCAAGAAGCCGGTCCTTGAGAGCCTCCAGCGCAGCCGGGTCACGAACCAGTTTTGGCTGTCCGAACTCTCCGGCGCGCAGACCGACCCTCGCCGGCTGGAGTTCGTGCGCAACATCCAGACCTGGACGGAAAAGGTCACCGCGGCCGACGTGCGGCGGGCGGCCCAGACCTACCTGGTCCCGGAAAAGGCCTGGAAACTCGTGGTCTCGCCTCAGGCGGGGGCGGCTCAGCGCCCAGGCGACAGCGCCGCGCGGTAGTGCTTCCACCGTTCGACGTAGCCCGTCGCGGACTCGGCCAGGCTGGCGACCTGCGCCGGCGTCAGCTCGCGCACCACCCGGCCGGGCGCGCCCATCACCAGGTAGTTGTCCGGGATCTCCTTGCCTTCGGTGATCAGGCAGCCCGCCCCGATAAGGCAGTTCCTTCCGATGCGCGCGCCATTGAGGATGATCGACCCGATGCCCACCAGGCTGCCGTCACCGATCGTGCAGCCGTGCAGCGTCACCATATGGCCGATGGTGCAGCCCGCGCCGATCACCAGCGGATCTGACGGATCGGTGTGCAGAACCGATCCGTCCTGCACGTTTGAGTTCTCGCCGACGATGATCGGCGCGTTGTCGCCCCGCAACGTGCACCCCCACCATACGGAGGCATTCTTCTTCAGAACCACATTGCCTACGACGACGGCATTCGGCGCGATCCAGTATTCGTCATCGTTCGGCAATGAAGGTGTCATATCGCCTAAGTTGTAGACATTCATGGGCGCGCCTTAATTCTTCAAGCGACGGGGTGTTTAACGACTCAGAAAGGACGTTAGGATCAACCTTGTTAGGCGATTCGAGAGGACGAAAGCCCTCCCGGAAGCCGCCGCGGGGACGAAACCCCGTGTACCGCGCTGGACGGAGTTGGATGGCGCAGAGTCTGTTGTTCTTTCGGGCCGACAGGTCCGATCCAGAACGGTCAGGGGAGCCCGAGGGCTCCGTTCGACGCCGCTTCTTCTCCCATCCCGATTTCGAAGGGCGCTCCGGTCTCCGGACGCCCTTTTTTCTTGCCCCCCAAGGAGGCTCTTGATGGCTAAGCGAGCTCTGAAGCGACAGCTGCGCGAAGGCGCGTTCGACGCTGGTCAGTTCGAGGGGGACGACAAGATCCGCCGGCTGCCGGTCGACAGGGGCTGGTCGCCGCTCGCCCATCACAACGACGATCGCGAACAGGCCTACCTGAAGACCATCAAGGCCAAGTCCCCCGGCCAGCAGGAGCTGATCAACGCCATCGACGCCAAGAACCTGGTCATGGCCCTGGGCCCGGCCGGCACCGGCAAGACCTATCTGGCCATCGCCAAGGCCGTCGAGTCCCTCGAGGCCGGCAAGGTGGGCCGCATCGTCCTCTCCCGCCCCGCCGTCGAGGCCGGCGAGTCGATCGGCTTCCTGCCGGGCGACGCCGAGGACAAGCTCGCGCCCTACCTGCGCCCCCTCTACGACGCCCTCTCCGACCGGCTCTCCATGAAGCGGGTCAGGGCGCTGATGGCGGAGGGTGCGATCGAGATCGCCCCCGTTGGCTTCATGCGCGGGCGCACCCTCAACAACGCCTTCGTGGTGATCGACGAGGCCCAGAACTGCACCTACACCCAGCTCAAGATGCTGCTGACCCGGCTGGGTTGGCATTCGACGATGGTGGTCACCGGCGACCCGGACCAGTCCGATCTGCTGCCGGAGTTCTCGGGCCTCGGCCCCGTCGCCACCAAGCTGGAGGCGGTGGGCAACATCGCCGTGGTCCGGCTCGCCGACCGCGACATCGTCCGCCACCCGCTGGTCGCCGAGATGCTTGGCGTCCTCTGACGACTGGACGGCGCCCGGCCGGCCCCGCGTCCGGCCGGGCGTCAATTCTCGGATGATTTTTTTGGCATGGCCCCGCTTGCAAAGGCGGGTGGGCGATTTTATCCAAGCCGACGCCGGTTCTCGTCGAACGTCGGCGGCGGCCCCAAGTATGGGGCCAGCGAGTGGATGATGAGCGGCGGCCCGGATCAAGACCCCCACCAGCAAGCGGACGCAGACGACTCCCACAGGGAGGCGCAGGACGCGGCGGACGGCCTCAAGAATCAGATCGCGGCCCTGAGGGCCCGCGTCCAGGACGCCCATCAGACGCTGAGCGAGCACGAACGCCGCCGGCGCGAGCAACGCACCTTCCGGCGCTGATCCTTGGCAGCCGCGGCGGAGCTAGGCCATTGGCTCAACTTTAAGCTGTGATATAGCTTCAGCGTCGGGCGGGCGACGAGATGGCTGACTATCGACTCTATTTCCTGGATGACGGCGGCCACATCCATGGGGTCGTGGAATTCGTCGCCGAGGATGATGCGCGGGCCGCCGAGCACGCCACGCGGCACGCCGATGGACGCGGCATGGAGCTGTGGCGCCGCGACCACCTTCTGCGCACCTTCGAACGGACCGCCGCCCCGGCCTGACGCCTCCGGTGAACCATAAGGCCCCGTCGCGTGTTCTTGGCCACGTTTCGGAGCCTATGCACATGCCCTACGTCAATGCCCGTGGCCTCGCCATGCCGGAAAGCGCGCCCGAGACCGGGCGCATCGCCGGCACCGCCGCGGGCAATGAGACCCTGCAAGCCGGGGCCGGGAACGTCTCGGTGGCCGGGGAAGGCGGCGGCGACCTGCTGATCGGCTCCAGCGGCGACAACCGGTTCTGGATCACCCACCTCAGCGACCGCATCTCCGAGCAGCCCGGCGGCGGAATCGACACGCTCACGGCCTGGTCGGGCACCACCCTACCGGCCAACCTGGAGAACCTCATCGTCAACGGCGCCCGCAACTACGCGGCGGGGAACGACCTCGGCAACCTGATCGTCGTCGACGACACCGGAAGCCACTGGGTCTACGGGGCCGGGGGAGATGACGTCCTGGTCGGCGGCGCGGTCCAGAAGACCACCTTCATGGTCCGGGCCGGCGAAGGCTCCGACGTGATCTACAATTTCAACGGCAACAGCCAGCTGCAGCTGCACGGCTACGGCCTGAACACCGCCGCGCAGCTCCGCTCGGCCATGCATCAGGAAGGCGCCGACGTGGTCTTCCGGTTCGGCAACGGCGAGAGCCTGACCCTGCGCAATTTCAATATGGACCTGATCGAGGACCGCCAGTTCCTGCTGCCGCTGGACCAGACCAAGCTCGGCGCCCTCACCTTCCACGACGATTTCAACAGCCTGTCGATCTACGACCCTTCGCTGCAGACCGGCCAATGGCGCGCCGACTTCGGGGGCAACCTGAAGGACCAGTGGGCCTACACCCTGGTCACCAACGGCGAGGTCCAGGCCTATGTGAAGCTGTTCAACAACTTCAACGACGTGCTCGGCCACGCCCGGCAGGTCGGCGGCGATGTGGTGATCACCTATGACGCGGCGAACGTGCTGACCCTGGAGGACGTCACCCTCTCCAGCTTGCGCGGGGGCGACTTCCTGTTCACCTGAGACGTTCGTCAGGAGGCTGCGTAGACCTGCGGCCGCATCGGCCGGATCCGCACCGACAGCCCCTCGCCGACACCGATCGGCAAGGTGGGGCCGTGGGCCTGCAACTCCAGCAGCTGGCCGTTGACCATCGCCTCGATGCGCACGTCCGGGCCGCGCTGGGCCACCGCGCGGATCTCGGCGGCCAAGCCGGCCCCGTCGGCGGGCGCGAAGGCCACCTCGTCCGGACGGAAGAACACCTCCACCACGCCCTGAGGCGCGCCCTTCGAAGCCTGGGTCTCCCAGTCGCCGATGGTCAGGCGGTCGCCGACCACGGTTCCCGGCATCCGGCAGGCCGCGCCCAGGAAATCGAACACGAAAGGCGTGGCCGGCGCCTCGTAGACGGCGTTCGGCGCGCCCAGCTGGATCAGCTCCCCCTCGCTGAGGATCGCCACGCGGTCGGCCAGGTCCAGGGCCTCCTCCTGGTCGTGGGTGACGAACACCGTGGTGACGCCGGCGCGGTCGTGCAGCTCCCGCAGCCAGCGGCGCAGCTCGCGCCGCACCTGGGCGTCCAGAGCCCCGAAGGGCTCGTCCAGCAGCAGCATCTTGGGCTCGATGGCCAGCGCCCGGGCCAGGGCCACCCGCTGCCGCTGACCGCCGGACAATTGCGACGGGTAGCGCTTGCCGAGGTCGTCGAGTTGCACCAGCGAGAGCAGGTCGGCCACCCGGTCGGTGATCTCCGACTTGCTCGGGCGCTCGCTGGCTTTGCGCACCGTCAGGCCGAAGGCGATGTTCTGCGCCACGGTCATGTGCCGGAACAGGGCGTAGTGCTGGAACACCATTCCCACCTTCCGCCGCCTCACCGGCAGAGCCAGGAAATCCTCGCCCCCGAACCGGACCTCGCCCTCGTCGGGATGCTCCAGCCCGGCCAGCACGCGCAGCAGGGTGGTCTTGCCCGAGCCCGACGGGCCGAGCAGGGCCAGGAACTCCTTCTCCTTGGCCTGGAGGGAGACATTCTTGAGGGCCGGAAAGCGGCCGTAGGCCTTGGAGATCCCCCGGATCTCCAGGGCCAGGTCAGTGCTTCCGGCCACTGGCGAGGTCTCCTGCGTGGCGCCACTCGAGCGCGGTCTTGAGGACAAGCGTAACGATCCCGAGCCCCGCGAGGAGCGAGGCGGCGGCGAAAGCGCCGACGGCGTCATAGTCATTATAGAGGACCTCGACGTGGAGCGGCAGGGTGTTGGTCAGGCCGCGGATATGGCCCGAGACCACCGAGACCGCGCCGAACTCGCCCATGGCGCGCGCGTTGCAGAGCAGGACGCCGTAGAGCAGCGCCCACTGGATGTTGGGCAGGGTCACCCGCCGGAAGACCGTGAAGCCGCTGGCGCCCAGGGTCAGGGCCGCGATCTCCTCATCGGCGCCCTGCTCCTGCATCAGCGGGATCAGCTCGCGGGCCACGAACGGGAAAGTCACCAGGACGGTCGCCAGCACCAGGCCCGGAACGGCGAAGATGATCTTGATGTCGTGCTCGGCCAGGAATCCGCCGAACAGCCCCTGGGCGCCGAAGAGCAAGACCCAGACCAGGCCCGAGACCACCGGCGAGATCGAGAACGGCAGGTCGATGAGGGTCAGCAGGAAACTCCGCCCCCGGAAGTCGAACTTGGCGATGCACCAGGCCGCCGCCACCCCGAACACCGCGTTCAGCGGCACCGCGATCGCCGCCACCAGCAGGGTGAGCTTGATCGCCGCGATGGCGTCGGGCTCGCGCAAAGCGGCCAGGAAGGGCGGCAGGCCCTTGGCCAGGGCGTCGTGGAACACCAGCACCAGCGGCAGGATCACCAGGCTGGCCATCACCAGCACCGAGGCCAGCACCAGCAGCGGCGCGATCCCCGGCATGCGCGGGCGTTCCAGGACGAGGCTCATACCCGTCCCTTCCGGGCGAAGCGCATCTGGATGACGTTCAGCACGATCAGGCTTCCGAAGGCCACCGCCAGCATCGCCGCCCCGATCGCCGAGGCGGCCGCGTAGTCGAACTGCTCCAGCTTGATGACGATCAGCAGCGGCGCGATCTCGGTCTTCATCGGCAGGTTGCCGGCGATGAAGATCACCGAGCCGTATTCTCCCACCGCCCGGGCGAAGGCGAGCGACAGGCCGCTGATCATCGCCGGCGTGATCGCCGGGATCACCACCCGCCAGACCCGCTGAAAATCGCTGGCGCCGAGCGTCTGGGCGGCCTCCTCCACCTCATGGTCGAGGTCCTCCAGCACCGGCTGGATCGAGCGGACCACGAACGGCAGGCCGATGAACACCAGGGCGATGAAGATGCCGAGCGGCGAATAGGCGGTCTTCAGTCCGATCTTCGCCGCCCAGATCCCGAGGGGCCCGTTGGGCGCGTAGAGGGCGGTCAGGGCGATCCCCGCCACCGCGGTCGGCAGGGCGAAGGGCAGGTCCACCAACGCGTCCAGCAGCCGCCGGCCCGGAAACCGGTAGCGGGTCAGCGTCCAGGCGATCAGCAGGCCGAGGGGCGCGTTGGCCAGGGCCGCCAGGAAGGACAGCCCGAAGCTCAGCTTCAGCGCGGCGGCCACCCGCTCGTCGGTCAGCACGCCGATCACCCCGTCGAGCCCCAGCTCCCACGGGCGCAGCATCAGCATGGTCAGGGGGACGATGACGATCAGCCCCAGGTAGGTCAGGGTGATGCCCATCGCGAGCGGGAAGCCCGGCAGGATCGAGGGTTCCTTCCAACGTGAACGTCGCGCCCGATAGGGCGCGACGCGGACGATCGGATTGGGAACGGCGCGGTCCGTCATGCGGGGCGGTATATCTTGTCGAACACGCCACCGTCCGCGAAATGCGTCGCCTGGGCCTTCGCCCATCCGCCGAACGCCTGGTCGATGGTCACCAGCGGAATCTGCCGGAACTGGCTGGCGTATTTGGCCAGGGCCTGCGGATTGCGCGGCCGGAAATGGTGCTTGGCGATGATGTCCTGGGCCAGCGGGCTGTAGAGGAACTTGAGGTAGCCCTCGGCCTGCAGCCGGGTCTTGTGCTTGTCGACGTTGCGGTCGATCAGCGCCACCGGCGGCTCCGCCAGGATCGAGATCGACGGATAGATGACGTCGAAGTTCGGCCCGAACTCCCCGATGGTCAGTTGCGCCTCGTTCTCCCAGGTCAGCAGCACGTCGCCGATCCCGCGCTGGGCGAAGGTGGTGGTGGAGCCCCGCGCGCCGCTGTCCAGCACCGGCACGTTGCGGAACAGCTTGGTCAGATAGGCCCGCGCCGCCGCGTCCCCGCCCTGCTTCTGGGCGTAGGCCCAGGCCGCCAGATAGCCCCAGCGCGCCCCGCCGGAGGTCTTCGGGTTGGGGGTGATGACGCCGACGCCCGGCTTCACCAGGTCGCCCCAGTCGCGCACGCCCTTCGGATTGCCCTTGCGGACCAGGAACACGATCGTCGAGGTATAGGGCGTGGAATTGTTCGGCAGCCGCGACTGCCAGTTGGCGGGCAGCAGCTTGGCCCGCGCCGCGACCTCGTCGATGTCCCCGGCCAGGGCCAGCGTCACCACGTCGGCCTCCAGGCCATCGATCACGCTGCGCGCCTGCTTGCCCGAGCCGCCGTGGCTCTGGTTGATGGTCAGCGTCTGGCCTGTGCGGCTCTTCCAATAGCCGGCGTAGGCGGTGTTGAGGTCCTTGTAGAGCTCGCGCGTGGGATCGTAGCTCACGTTCAGCAGGGTCACGGCCTTGGCCGTGGACTGGGCAAGGGCCACGCCAGGAACCAGGAGCCCGGCTCCGGCGGCCATCAGGTTTCGGCGGTTGAAAGACGTCTCGGTCATGATCGGGATTCCTGATGGGCTCAGAAGGCGTACTGGGTGCGGAAGGACCAGATGTTCAACTCCTGGCCGACCTGGGCGCCGGCGGGCGGCGTCAGCGCGCCCGGTCCGAAAGCCGAGCCGCCGGGCGACAACCTGAACACGTCCACATGCTGGTAATCGGCCAGGAAACGGACGGCGTTGTTCGGGTACCAGTTCAGGCCGAGGCTGACGATCTTCTGGCGCCCGCCCCGCACCGCCGTGGCGGCGGGTGCGGTTCCGAAAGCGCCGGCTTCGAAATCCAGGTCCAGGTCGGAGTAGCGGGCGGCCAGTTCCCAAACGCCGGGCGCGCCGGAGGTCAGGCTAAAGGGCCTGTCCACCCGGGGCGCGTCGAAAGTGGCCGTGGCCATCCCGTAGCGGCGCGGCTGGCCGGTGATCGTCCAGGCGCCCTGCAGGTACCAGCCGCCAAAATCGGGGTTGGATAGCGCGCTGTCTCGCCGCTCCAGTTCGATCCAATAGCGTTCGGCCTGAAGGTGGAAGGCCCCGTACTGGGCGGCCGCTTCGAGCCCGTAGGTCGACAGGCCCTCGGCGTCGATATTGCCGGTGTCCACCAGCCGCGTGCCGTCGACGCGGAACTCCGGCCGGTCGCGCAGGCGGAGCGGCCGCGCGGCGCCCGGCGCCACATCGGGGCCGGTGGCGGCGGGGTGGATCACCAGGCTGGTGTTGGCGCCCAGGTGCACCACCGTGCCCCCGGCCTGGTAGGGCGTGAAGGCGGCGCGGCCGACGAAAGCCAGTTGCTCGTCCAAGGTCTGGACGCCGGCGACATTGCCGGACAGGGCCCCCGAGACGTTCCACCGCTCGCCGTTGGCGAACAGCCCGGCGGCCGCCCGCCCGTCGCCCGAGGCGATCGCTCGGACCACCTCGGAAGGCGAGGCCCGCTCCGGGAAGAGGCTGCCGTTGGAGGACGTGGCTTCCTCGATGCCCGAGGGCGGTGAGAAGGCCCCGATCCGCAGGCGCAAGGGCGACAGGCCCGCATACTCCACCCAGGCCGAAGTGATCTTGCCCGCTTCCTCGACGCCCGCCCCGCCGAAATCGAAGAGGAAGTTGTAGTTCCAGTCGCCGAACGCCTTGCCTTCGATCCCGATGCGCGCGCGCCGGAAATTCGCGCCGTCCGAGAGGTCCCGCGCATGGTCGGCCTCGACGGCGTCGCCCAGCGAGCCGCGCCGGTAATCCGTGCTGAGGGGTCCCGGCGCCCGCTGGTCGTAATGCCCGGCGTCGAGTTGGAAGACCCCGCGCAGCGACGCGGTGAACTTGCCGTCAGCGGTGGCGAAGGTCGGCCGGCCGTTGGCGAGCGACACGGTCGGGGCGGAGTCCGCCGCGGGGCGGGCCGCCGGATTCAGCGCCGGCCGCGCCTTGAGGGCCTCCACCTGCGCCTCCAGATCCGCGTTGCGCTTCTCCAGCGCCTCAAGGCGGGAGATCAGCCCCAGGAGTTGCTCCTGGCTGATGCCCACGGGGGGCTGGGCGGCGGTCGTGACGGGTTGGGCCTGGGCCGCGACCGGCGCCAGGCATAGGAGCGGGTACGCAAGGGCCGACGCGCGTCGAGCCATTCTTCGTTCCCCTCCCTGCAACGCGGCCGGGAACCTAGGCCTCTTAATCCCACCAGGTAAGTCGGGTTTGCCTGGAAGGGGACGCAGATTTTCTAAGCCTCCGCCGCGGCGGGGGCAACCGCCTCGCGCAGCAACCCCGCCGCTCCAGGGAGGAGGAGCGGCGGGGCGCCGGCGGCCGGGACGCCTACGGCGCCCGTCCAAGCCAGGCCGATGCGGGCGACCGGGAAGGCCGCTCATCGGTCAGAACCGCTTCTTTAGCGTCACGCCCCAGGTCCGGGGATCGCCCGGCTGGCCGGCGATCAGGCCGGTGTTGCCCGGGCCCACGGCGAGCTGTTCGAAGTATTCCTCGTCGAGCGCGTTGCGCACCCAGGCGAAGATATCCAGCCCGTTGTCCGCGCGGAAACCGGCGCGGAAGTTGGCCAGGGCGTAGCCGTCGATCCAGGTGTAGGCCGACGGCGAGGGATTGGACGAGAAGCTGGAGCGGTAGTTTCCGTCGAAGCCCGCGTAGATCTCCCCCTGCTGGTCGAGGAGAGCGTACGGGGTGTTCGCCTCGATCCCGTACGAGAACGACCATCTCGAAACGCCCGGCAGACGCTGGCCGGAGATATCGCAGTTGGCCGGGCTGAGGGCGCCCGGCACGCCCGGCGCGCCGGGAACCTGGGTTCCGGTGACCACCGTGCCGCCCGAGAGTTCCGGCGGGCACGGGGCGTCGACGAAGCGGATATATTTGGCGTCGTTGTAGGCGGCGTTGACATAGGCGTTCAGGCCCTGGGTCGGCCGGACCGAGAAGTCGGCCTCGATACCCTGGGTGCGGACCTTGCCGGCGTTGGCCAGATAGCCGCGCAGCACGCCGAACTGGCCGTTGTTCACATTGGCCTGGAAGTCCTTGATGTCGGTTCTGAAGAACGAGACGTTGAGGGTGGCCCGCCGCGCCCAGACCTGCGTCTTCACGCCGGCTTCGTAGTGGTTGAGCGACTCCGGCCTCACCGTGCCGGCCGCCAGGATCGGATTGCCGGCGGCGTCGGCCGGCACCCCGTTCTGGTTGATCCCGCCCGACTTGAAGGTCTTGGAGTAGGTCGCGTAGCCCATCACGTCTTCCGACGCCTTGTAGCTGGCCGTCAGGTCGTAGCTGAAGTTCCAGTCGCTGAAGGTCGGCTCCACCAGCTGCGGCGCGAACACGTCGCGTTGCGCCACCTTGATGGGGTCGGTCTGGCCGAACAGCACCGGATTGCCCTGCCCGTCGAACACCGTCCGCTGATAGAAGCCCTTCTTCTTGTCGTAGTTGATCCGCACGCCCGGCTGGATGGTGAAGGCGTCGGTCACCTTCCAACTCCCCTGCGAGAACAACGCCACGCTGGTGTTGCTGAGCGACTGCAGGTTGTTGGCGGTCAGGCCGTTGAGCACCGCCGGGTTGTTCGACAGGGCGTTGGTCGGATTGATCGTCCAGCGGCTGGAGGCCGGGCCGTGCTGCTCCAGGCCCTGGGTGTCGATCTTCTGGTAGTAGCCAAAGGCGCCGGTCACGAAGTCCAGCCGGTCGCCCACGTAAGAGTAGCGCAGCTCCTGGGTGTACTGCGCCTGCTGCGACGGATTCTGCGACTTGCTCACGATCGACAGGCCGGTGAAGTCGCGGTCGTTCTCGGGTTTCCAGTCCCAGAACCGCCAGGCTGTGACCGAGGTGAACTGCCCGGGGCCGAGATCCCAGCGGGCCCGCGCCGAGGCGCCGCCGGTCTTGTTGCCCGCGTTGAGGCTGGCGTCGACGTCGGTCAGGCGGTCGAACGGGTTGGTGCTGACGACGGTGTAGTTCTGGGCCGCCGCGAGCGCAGCGTACTGGCGCGCCAGGGGCCGCTGGGTGGAGCCGGTGCGGACGTAGATCTGGGCGTAACCCTCGGGGTCCTGCTTGTTGAAGTCGCCGGTGAGCGAGAGGTCGAACTCGTCATTCGGCCGGTAGAGCAGCTGGCCACGGACGCCCAGGTTGTCCAGCTCGTTGATCCAGTTGCCGCTCTTGACGTTGAAGACCGTCCCGCGCCGGGCCGTGGACGACAGCGCCACGCGGGCCGCCAGGGTCTCGGTAAGCGGGCCCGAGAGCGCGACCTTGGCCTGCTTGTAGGCGAGGTTGCCGAAGGTCACCTCGGCGCTGCCTTCGAAGTCGAACGAGGGTTCGCGGGTGGTGATGTTGATCGCGCCGGCCGTGGTGTTCTTTCCGTAGAGGGTGCCCTGCGGGCCCCGAAGCACCTCGATCCGCTCCACGTCCAGGAAGTCGAAGGTCGAGGAGGCGGCGCGCGAGAAATAGACGTCGTCCACATAGATTCCGACGCCCTGCTCGATCCCGTCGTTGGTCAGGCCGAACGGCGCGCCGATCCCACGGATGTTCACCGCCGAGTTGCGCGGGTTCGAGGAGTAGAACTGGATGGTAGGCGCCAGCTGCTGAAGGCGGCCGACCGTGAACGCCCCGGTGTTGTCGATGGCCTCGCCGCCGATAACCGAAACGGCCAGCGGCACGTCCTGCAGCGCCTCCGTACGGCGGCGGCCGGTGACCACGATGGCCTCGACGGCGCCGGGGGCCTCCGCCTCGTCCGCCGCGTCCTGGGCGGCGGCGCCGGCGGCCGGCGCCGCCTCCTGCGCCAGCGCGACCGACGCGACGCTGGACAGCAGGGCGGCCAGCAGGGCGGCGTGGGCGGATCGGGAAAGCGCAGGCAGAGTCATCGGTAGTCCCCTTGGTTGTTGGGTCCTCTTAATGACTCCTAATCCTAGTGGAACCGTAGGATTAAACTGCGCGGCTTGTTAGAAATCCTGCGGGCTATGTGATCAGGGCTTCGTCAGCTCCGCCCGAGCGGCTTCGTATTCCCGCGTCAGCTTGGCCACCAGATCTGCGGTGGAGAGAATCTCATGCACCGCGCCAACCCCCTGCCCGGCGCCCCAGATATCGCGCCAGGCCTTGGCCCCGCTGACCGCCGCGGCGAAATCCATCTTGGAGGGATCGGCGCTGGCGAGATTGGCCGGGTCCAGCCCGGCGGCCACCAGCGAGCCGGCCAGGTAGTTGCCGTGGATGCCCGTGATCAGGTCCGTGTAGACGATGTCTTCCCCCGAGGACGCCACGATCATCTCCTTGTAGGCCTGGGAGGCGTTAGCCTCCTCCGTGGCGATGAAGGCCGAGCCCACATAGGCCAGGTCCGCGCCCAGCGCCCGCGCGGCCAGCACGGCGCGCCCGTTGGCGATGGCCCCGGAAAGCGCCACCGGCCCGTCGAACCAGGCGCGGATCTCCTGCATCAGGGCGAAGGGCGAGAGCCGGCCAGCGTGGCCGCCCGCCCCCGTCGCCACCGGGATCAGGCCGTCGGCGCCCTTCTCGATCGCCTTGCGGGCGAAGCGGTCGTTGATCACGTCGTGCAGCACCACCCCGCCATGGGCGTGGACCGCGGCGTTCAGGTCCTCCCGCGCGCCCAGCGAGGTGATGATGATCGGGACCCGTCGCCGGCAGGTGACCTCCAGGTCGTGCTCCAGCCGGTCGTTGGTCTTGTGGACGATGTGGTTCACGGCGAAGGGGGCGGAGAGCGCCTCCGGATGGTCGCGGTCCCACGCCGCCAGTTCCTCGGCGATCTCATGCAGCCACTCGTCGAGCTGCGCCGCCGGCCGCGCGTTCAGCGCCGGGAACGAGCCGACGATGCCGGCCTTGCATTGGGCGATCACCAAGGCGGGCGTCGAGACGATGAACATCGGACTGCCGATCACCGGCAGGCGCAGGCGGTCCCTGAGGATGGCGGGAAGAGTCATGCCCGACCTATAAAGCGCGTCCGGGAAAAGCAGGCTCACTTTTGCATCCGGGGCCTATGAGGTTGGTCCCGCGCGGGGTATCCGGTGAAGCGTGACTATAGGCGCTATGCCCAGAACGTATGGAGATTGCCCGTGAAGCCGATCGTGAAGCAGGCGGCCGCCGTCCTTCTGGCATGTGCGCTTTCGGCTTGCGCCACCACGCCGCCCGGCGCCCCTTACCTCCGGGCGGCCGACTACGCGCCCGTCCTGGCCGATCCGGCGCGCACGCAAGTCGATAAGAACGATGACGCCGCGCGCATGCCCGCTCAGGTGCTGGAGTTCGCCCAGGTGCGCCGCGGCGATACGGTCTTTGAGGTAGAGTCCGGACGCGGATGGTACACTGAGATCCTGTCCGGCGCGGTCGGTCCAAACGGCAAGGTGATCTCCCAGAACCCACCTGAGTTCACCTTTGCACTGCCCGACATGGCTGCGCGCCGCGCGGCGGGACGGTTTCCCAATGTCACCGAGACCCTGAGCCACTTCGACAAGCTGGCGGCGCCCGACGCCTCGGTCGACGAGGTGCTGTGGTTTCTTGGCCCCCACGAACTCTATTTTGTCCCGAGGGGATTCACCGAGGGCATGGGTGATCCGGCAAGGACCTACGCGGAGATCGCGCGGGTGCTCAAGCCCGGCGGGTCCTTCACGGTCCTGGACCATGCGGCGGATGCGGGCGCGCCGACGACGACGGGCGGAACCACCCATCGGATCGACCCGGCTATCGTCCTGTCATTCGCCAAGGCCGCCGGATTCAAGCTTGAAGCCACGAGCGACCTGGTCGCCAACCCCACCGACGACCGCACCAAGAACGTCTTTGATGCCACCATCCGGCGGCACACCGACCAGTTCCTGTTCCGGTTCCGTAAAGCGAACTGACGCTCCCTACTTCTCCCGCGTCCACCGCTCCAACAACCGCGCAGCCGTCTCGCGGCCCCCCAGCCCGAAGGCCAGGGCGGCGGCCACCGCCGCCGAGCCCAGCACGAGGCCGAAGGCGAGGATGACGATCTCGTCGGCGATGCCCATGAACCGCAGGCCCATGGCGGTGGCGAGCGCGATGGTCGCCCAGCGCACGATGGTCGCCGCGAAGCCCGCGCCGCCGTTCGGGGAGCGGTCGATCAGACCCACCAGGAAGTTGGCGATCAGCACGCCGGCCGCGATGATCACCCCGCCGAACAGGATGTGCCCGGCCAGCTCCAGCACCTCGGTCAGCATCGACGCCATGGCCGAGAAGGCCAGCAGCCGGGCCGCCTCCACCGCCGAGAACAGCATGATCGCCACCAGCGCCAGGCGGGCGACCACCTTCGAGGGCGTGATCCGGCCGGCCGGCGGCGGCTCGGCGTCCAGCGCCGTCTCGGCCGGAACGCCCAGGCCCAGGCCCTGCAGGCTGCGGTCGAAACCCAGCGAGGGTAGCAGTTGCTCCAGCAGCCCGGCCACCCAGCGGCCGATCACGAAGGCCAGGGTCAGGATGATAGCCGCGGCCAGCACCCTCGGCAGCGAGGACAGCACCGTGTCCAGCACCGCCACGGCCGGGCCCGAGATGGCGTCGACGCCCAGCTGCTCCAGCGCCGCGATGGTGACGGGTATGATGATCAGCACGAACACCAGCGTCCCGGTGGCCCGCGCCAGGCCCGAGGCGCCGGTCATCCGCTGCAGCCCGGCCTTCTCCAGCCAGTTGTCCATCTGGGCGGCGTTGAGGCCCGCCTCCACGACCCGGCGCGCCAGGGTGGCGACGATGAAGCCGACGAAGAAGATCACCAGGGCGCCCAGGACGCTGGGCAGGAAGGCGCCCACTTCCAGGAGCAGGGTGTTGAGCGGCTCGACCACGCTGGCCAGGCCCAGCACCGAGAGGGCCACGATCAGGCCGGTCAGCAGCACCAGCCAGTAGCCGAGCTGCCCGAGCTGGTAGCCGACGGTCACGCGGGCGACAGTGTCCTTCTCCGCGCCCTTGGCGCGGGGAAGCCGGTCGACCAGGCGGGCGAGGCCCCACTGCGCGCCCTTGGCCAGAAAGTGGGTGACCACCAGCACCAGCACCGCGATCAGGATCTGCGGCCCCCAATCGGCGGTCATCTGCTCGGCGCGATTGTAGTCGAAGGTCGGCATCGGTCCCTCGTCGGGCGACTCACATGCCTTGTGTAGCGCCGCCCGCGGCCTCGCGCACGAACAACCCCGGCTGCGTCCGGCCGGAAGACTCCTCGATCGCCTCGGTTATCACCGTGAAGCCCGCCAGGGTCGCCGGACCGAAGTTGGTGATGAGCGCCACGTCGGTCGCGTCCCGCCCGATGGCCATCAGGGTGCGGCCGATCCGCGGCTTGTTGTGCCGAGCGTCGACCGTATGCCAGGCGCCGCCCAGGTAGACCTGGAACCACGCCGAGAAATCCATCGGATTGGGCGAGGGCGCCACGCCGATGTCGCCCAGGTAGCCGGTGCAATAGCGGGCCGGGATGTTCATGCAGCGGCAGAGGGTGATCGCCAGGTGGGCGTAGTCGCGGCACACGCCCTGCCGTTCCTCATGCGCCTCGAAGGCGGTCTTGGTGGGCCGCGCGTGCTCGTAGCCGAAGCGGATGCGCGCGTGGGCGTAGTCCAGGATGGCCTGCACCCTGGACCAGCCCGGCTCCACCTGGCCGAACAGCTTCCACGCCAGGTCGTTCAGATGCTCCATCTCGCAGTATCGCGACGGCAGCAGGAAGGTCATCGCCTCGTGCGGCAGCGACTCCACCGGATGCTGCTCGGCGCCTACCGCCAGCGGATCGGGCAGGCCGCTGTCGCGGATCACGAAATCGGCTGAAAGGGTCAGGCGCCCGGCCGGGGCGATGATCCGGCTGCAGGTGTTGCCGAACAGGTCCCGGTAGTGGGTCACGTCCACATTGGGCTGGGAATAGATTGTATCCGGGGTCTCGAGGTCGGGGCGGCGTTCCGGCCGGACGTTGAGCATCAGCAGCATGGGCGTGGGCGCCGGGCAGTCGTAAGCGATCTCGTACCCGGCTCGTATGCGCATGGATGTCCCCTGCTATCCTCCTTGTGCAATCCTCATCGGCGCGGCGGGTTCCGCAACCCGTTCGACGTCGATATCAACCTCGACGTCCATGCCCAGATAATCAGCAGGCAGCCCCGCCCAGGTTCCGTACAGCGGGATGGCGTGGCGCGGGTCGGCGACGCAGGCCACCCGGATCAGGCCCTCGGCCCCGACGATGCCGTTGGTGGGATCGAAGTCGGTCCAGCCGCTGCCGGGCACATAGACCCGGACCCAGGCGTGGGTGTGGCCGCCCCCGGAAGCCCCCGCCTTCTGCGACCCGGAATAGATGTAGCCGGACACGAACTGCGCCGCGAGGCCCAGGCTGCGCGCCGCCCCGATCATCAGCACCGCGAAGTCCCGGCAGCTGCCGGAGCGCGACGCCAGGGTTTCGGACGGCGACTTGGGCCGCCCCTCCAGGCGCACGCCATAGTTGAATTCCGCACGTATCGCGTGCGTCATATCGCTGAGCAGGGTCGACAGCCGGGTCTTGCCCACCGGGCGCACGAACCGGCGCGCCCAGGCTTCCACGTCTGCGTTGTGCTGGGGGACGATGAACCGCGCCAGCTCCGGATGGTCCTCGGCCGCATAGGCGAACGCCTCGCGGCCGACCATGGCCTCGTCGGCTTCGAACTCCAGGGCGTTCTGCGGGCTGTGGTCCAGGCGTATTCGGCTCTCGAAGCTCAGGCGATCGGCCCGGCGCTCGAAACGCGCCACGCTCACCACCGCCCCGCTGACGTCGTGCAGGTGGCGCAAAAGGGTGGGCTCGGGCCCGACGATGAGTTCCGAGGCGATCAGCCGCTGGTCGAAGCTCTCCAGCGGACGAAGCATCATCCTGTGCTCGCCGAACGCCACCGGGTTGCGGTAGCGATAGGTGGTCAAGTGACGAATGGAGACCTTAGCCATTGGATAACCGTTCCGACGATTCCGTGACGCGGTCCATGCCACGCTTGGTCGCAACCGAAGCTGAACCTGTCGTTGTCCTGAATTCAGGCGCCGATTCACCCTTCCTGTTGCTCGGTGATCATGCTGGCCGGGATATTCCGGCTTCGTTAACGGACCTGGGCCTGCCGCCAGCCGATCTGGCCCGGCATATCGCCTGGGACATCGGCGTCGCCGGGCTGGGCGCGCGCCTATCCGACGCCCTCGGCGCCACCTTCATCGCCCAGCGTTATTCGCGGCTGGTCATCGACTGCAATCGCGACCCCTCGCGGGCCGACGCCATCCCCGAGCAAAGCGACGGCTCCACCGTGCCCGGAAACTCGAATCTGACCCCGGCCGAGCGGGCCGCGCGGGTCGCCGCCATCCACGAGCCCTATCAACAGCGGATCGCGGAGGAGATCGCCGGCCGCGACGCCCGCGGCCTCACCACCGTCCTGGTGGCCCTGCATTCCTTCACCCCGGTCATGGGCGCGCACGCCCGCCCCTGGCGGTTTGGCGTGCTGCATCAGGAGGATTCGCCCTTCTCGCGGGCGGTGCTCGCCCGGCTTCGCGCCGAGCCGGACATAGGCCCGGTGGGCGACAACGAGCCCTATCGGATGGACGACGTCGACCACACCGTCCCGCGTCACCGCCGCCAAGGGCGGATCGACTATGTCGAGCTGGAGGTCCGCCAGGACCTGCTGGCCGACGACGCGGGCCAGGCGGCGGTCGCCGCGCGGCTGGCCCGCCTGCTGCCGCAGGCCCTCGGCGACCTCTAGGTCCGGTTCCTCGATCCGGCCGCCGCCCGGGTGGCGCGCTGGATCAGGCTGCGGGTCTGCACCGCCGCGTCCAGTTCCCTGCCGACGGCCTGGAGCTCGCGGCGCAGGACCGCCAGCATGGACACGGCCGCCTGGTGCGACTGGCGGGCCGAAGGCGCCGCCGGCAGCTCGCTCAGCAGACCGCCGGAGTCGATGGCGTGCAAGATCGCCATGGCTTCCCGCAGTCTGCCGGTGGCCTCTTCGACCATGCCGCTGAGCTGGTCGCCGTCTTCAGTGGGGGTCCGTTCCGGGGTCATGACCGCGCCTCCGCGAGTTCCGCCGCGCGACGGGCATAATCGGCGAGGATGGCGACATGCTCGGGCCGGAGTTCGTCGGCCGCGGCAAGGTATTCAGGTGGCGGCTGGTCGCCGAGGAGGATGGAAGGACAGCGGCCCTCGTAGTTGTTCAGGTTCGGACGATGCTGCTGGTAACCCGCGAGGGCGGCGACATCCGGTGAGAAATGCCGGGCGACTTCCGGCGGATAGACGAGCCACTGGTTCTCGTAGGGCTTCAGCCAGCCCAGGCAGTAGCTCGCCACCAGGCCGGCGCGCGGAGCGTTGGTCACGTTGGCTCCGGCGCCATGCAAGGTCGAGCCCACGAAGACCAGCACGTCGCCCGGCTCCATCTCGACGGCCACCGGCTCGCCCGGGTCGGCTTGGCGATCGCCGCCGTTGTGGGTCCTGGGGAACATCAGGGTGGCGCCGTTCTCCGCCCGATACGGCGTCAGCGGCCACAT
This sequence comes from Caulobacteraceae bacterium, assembly GCA_947476555.1. GTDB lineage: Bacteria > Pseudomonadota > Alphaproteobacteria > Caulobacterales > Caulobacteraceae > Phenylobacterium. Next base: position 23,324 of record CANJRI010000014.1, on the reverse strand, counting down.
GCAGCTGATCATGTACTCCATCTCGCCCTTCGGCCCGCCCCACATGCCCTCGTCCTTGTGGGGCTTTTGCGCTGCCTGGCCGGGATGGATCTCGATGGCTTGGGTGAAGTTCAGTTGCACCCGGTCGCACCAGGGCGTGAGAACCTGGTCAACGAGGGCCAGGATCATGGGATGGGCCACCAGAGCCGCGGCGTGGGCGGACCGCTTCAGCAGGCCGCCGAACCGCTTGGTCTTCTGTCCGTAGAAGCCGGTTTCGCAGAACGGGGTCTTGTCGAGGCGGTCGGCGAGGTCGCCGTGGAGGGCCTTGATCGTGGCGGGGTCCACGGCGCCGCGGATGACGCAGAAGCCATCCCGCTCCAGTTGGCGCTTCCAAAGCATGGCTTCCGCCGCGGGCTCGGCCGCGGCGACGATGTCGAGGGCGCGTTCAGGCCGCATGCCGGGTCTCCCAACGAAGAATGGGCGCACGCAGGCCAGCGCGCGTCCGGACCAAGGACAGGGTTTCGGGCGTGATGTTGATGCGCAGGGCGCCGACCATTTTCCCGTTGGCGTCGGGGGCCGGCATCCCCAGAGGCTCGCAGTCCCATCCCACCGCCAGGACCTGGGACATGAGCCCCATGTAGCTCACGGCGGTGTAGCGCCTGACCCCCCAGAGCAGCGCGAACTCCACGGTCGCGACCCGGATCATCTGCCGGACGGTCTTGGAATCATGCGCCTCGGGGCTGACGCACATGCGGGTGAGCTCCCAGGTGTCCTCGCCACGGGGAACCCCTCGCTCGCAGAGGTGCGGGAACACGGTCGAGAGCAGATGCGGCTCAGTGCTTGGCAGCAGGCGAACCGACGCCTGGTGGCGGCCCTCGTGGTCGGCGGCGATCAGGTAGATGGCCTGATCGGTGTCGAACTGGTCGTATTCCTCCTCGCCCTCGAGGCCCGGCAGATCCCATTTCAGTTGGTCGACGAAAATCCGCCTGCGGTCGCGGTGCATATGCGCGAGCAGACCGCCGAAATAATCGCGATCGTGGCTGGTGACGACGTGGACCATGGCTGTCTCCCGGGAGGGACAGCTTCGGCTGGACGGCCGGTTGGACCTATTCCCCTAATCGGGGGATAGGGGCTAGCTCAGCGTGTCGGCGAAGGTGATCTGTTGATCGAAGAGCGCGCGCACCACGAGCTGAGTGCGTGAAGCCACGCCATAGCGACGCTTGGCCGTCTCGATGTGCTGGTGGGCCGTATCGCTGGAGATTCCCAGCAGCTGCCCGATATGCCAGTCGCTCTTCCCCTGCGCCGCCAGCACGACGCAATCCAGCTGCCGAGTGGTCAGTCGAGGACGACTCGACCTCGGCTTCGTTGTTGTCACGGCGCTGCGCAATTCGGATCCGCCGCGCTGCTTCGAAGGCGAAACAACCGACGTACTGGGCGGCTGGCAACGCGGCGCGCGGCAGCTCATGTCCGATCTGCATGGCGAAAGAACACGAAGCGGGCAGTTCGCCCGGGACGTTGAGGGGAATGGTGAAGCCGTTGCCCATGCCATGGGCCGCCGCGGCCGCCAGAATCTCTATGTGGCGCGGTGTCAGCGTTACGATGTTCGGTAGATCGGACCACAGGAAGGCGGCGGCGGAGGCCTGTGCGGCCGCCCTGACCGGATCATCGGAGTGGTAGCTCCGGTCATTGTGAAGATCGATCCAGGCGTCGGGGTAGTCCTGGTAGTGGACCATGTTGTCCCCGCGCGCATGGTGCACCAGGGCGACATGGTCGAATCCCAGCGTGCCGGCGGCATCGAACAGGAGGGTCGCCAAGTCTGGCCCACGGTTGACCCGGTTGGCTTGCCGAACGAAGTCCTCCACGTCGGCGAAGGCGACCATCCGCTAGCTCGCCCGCTCCAGCCTCGGCCGCGCGCCCGCACCGCCCAGGGTCCGCGCGTGCAGAACCAGGGCGCGCCGCAGATCGCGGCTGGGCAGAGTGGCGTAGGCTTCCAGAAGTTCCATCGCCCCTTCAACGGCCAGCAGGCCATTCAAGGTCCCCGCCTCCGTGGCCGAGGGGGCGTCCAGGCCGTCGGAAAGGTCCGAAAGGCTGCAGTTCATGGCGTGGGCGATCTCCAGCAGGCGCGAGAAGCTCACACGGTTGGAGCCGCGCTCATACTTCTGGATCTGCTGGAAGGTGACTCCCACGGCCTCCGCCAGGCGCTGCTGGGAGAAGCCCATGCTGCGGCGGCGCTCGCGGATGCGGTGCCCGATGGCGACATCGAGCTGGTGCGGTCCGGTTTGGTTCGTGGGGGCCATTCAACTTTTCCTAGAAGTGAAACAGTGCCGACTATTCCGGTCGTTGTCCATCAACCCCTGGTGCAACTCGCCGCGATACAACTTCAGGTGAACGGTGGTGGGGACACCGGGGATCGAACCCGGATGGATTGCTCCGAGCGATTTTAAGTCGCTTGCGTCTACCAATTCCGCCATGTCCCCGGGCCGGAGCGCCCGACCCGGAATCAGGAGCCTGACGCCGCCGCATCGTATCAGACTGCCGGCGGCCGCAGTCCAGGCTTGACCGGCGCGTCCGCGCCTGCCACGGCCCGGCCGATGATCCTGACCCTCTCCTGTCCAGACCAACCCGGTATCGTGGCGCGGGTCAGCACCCTGCTTTTCGAGCGCGGGGCCAACATCCTCGACGCCCAGCAGTACGACGACGAGGAGACAGGCAACTTCTTCATGCGGGTGGTGTTCGATCCTGGCCCGGCCGGGACCGAGGACTGGCGCGCCGCCTTCGCGCCGCTTGCCGAGCGTTACAGCATGAACTGGACGCTGCGCCCTCGGGACCAGCGCACCCGGGTGATGATCCTGGCGTCCCAGACCGACCACTGCCTGGCCGACCTGATCTGGCGGTGGCGGCAGGGCGAGCTTGCGATGGACATCACCGCCATCGTCTCAAATCACCCCTCGTCGACCTTCCCGCACACCGATCTGCAGGGCATCGCCTTCCACCACCTGCCGGTGACCGCGGGCGCCAAGGCCAAGCAGGAAGCCCAGGTGTGGCGCCTGATCGAGGAAACCCGCACCGAACTGGTGGTGCTCGCGCGCTACATGCAGGTGCTGTCGGACGACCTGGCCGGCAAGCTGGCGGGCCGGTGCATCAATATCCACCATTCCTTCCTCCCCGGGTTCAAGGGCGCGCGCCCCTACCATCAGGCCCACGCCCGCGGTGTGAAGGTGATCGGCGCGACCGCCCACTACGTTACCGCCGATCTCGACGAGGGCCCGATCATCGAGCAGGACGTGGAGCGCATCAGCCACCGGGATCGGCCGAAAGACCTGGTCCGCAAGGGGCGCGACATCGAGCGTCGGGTGCTGGCCCGCGCGGTCCGGTGGCGCCTGGAGGACAGGGTTCTCCTGAATGGGCCGAAGACGGTGGTCTTCACCGACTGATGCCCCTGCGGTGATCCGTCCCGCCGACAAGGCCTCTAGGCCGGCTTACAGTGCAGCTACCTAGGGATGGGTGAGGATCACTGATGTCGGGATCGGACATAGGGCGCGCGCTGTTTCGCCTGCGGAACAGCTTCGCCGTCGCGGCCGCCTTCGGGGCGGCGATTGCCATCGCCTTCGCGGCCTCAACCGGCCTGCGCTAGGCGGTAGGAACCAGCTTCAGGTCGAGACCCGCGCGCCGCAGGTCGTCGTTGGCCGTCCGCATCGGGGCCGTCGCCTCGCCATTCAGGCTCCGCCAGACGTGGGAGAACAGGTCCCGGACCTCCCGGGCGGCGGCGCCGCCGTTCTCCATCTCCAGCACCGAGCGGGCCTGCGCCGCGGCGGTCTGGTAGACGATGCGCGATCGCAGGGTGACCGCGGCGACCGGCAGGCTGGCGAACCGCAGCGCTTCGAGCGCCTTCAGCACCTGCGGCGGCTCCACGCCGTTACGTTGCGGCGCGCATTGGTTCAGCACGATCAGCCCCTCGCGGCCGAGGCGCTGGATCACGGCGACCGAGAGCACGGCCGCCGCCAGGTCGATATAGGTCGGGCGCGCGATCGCCAGGCACAGGTCAGCCACCTTCACAGCCTCGGCGACGTCGACCTCCGGAGCCGCCGGCGTGTCGATAATCAGCAGGTCGGCGCCCGCGCGCTGCGCCGCCTGCGTCAGGGCGAAGAGCTTGGCCGCGCTGGTCTCGAAGAGGAGGGTTTCGGAGCCTTCGCGGCCCCGCAGGACCTCGCAGGCGCTACGCATCGGATCGGCGTCGGCCAGCACCGCGCGCACGCCCATGGCCCGCGCCGCCAGAGTCAGGTTGACGGCGACCGTCGTCTTTCCGGCCCCGCCCTTGCGGGACATCACCGCTAGCGTCTTCACCCCACGCCCCCATCGGCGAGAGCGCTCTGTCTGGCGCCCCAAGCGCTCATCTGTGCACAAATCGTCCACAGGCGAAAGTGAAGCCTTTACAGTGCCGGCGACTCAGTAACTGGCGGTTGCTCCGGCTCAACCTCGTGGATCCCGGCGATCCCGGTCGCCTCCAGAGCGGCCACCAGTTCGCCGACGGTCTGCGCCAATTCAGCCACGTCCCGGCCGCGCACCACCAGGTTGGAGCCGAAGCCCTCCGGTCCGAAATAGGGATAGCTTCCCAGCGACAGGACCGGATGGGCCTTCGCCACCGCTTCCAGCGGCCCCGCGAGGATGCTCTCGGGGGCCCCCTCGACCCGCACGGTCCGCGAGAGGATCGGCCGGCCGCCCCGCATGCGGGGTCCCACATCCTGCAGCATGCCGCGCATGACCGAGGGCACGCCGGCCAGGGTGAAGACATTGCCGATGTTGAAGCCGGGCGGGCCCTGCACCGGGTTCTTGACCAGTTCCGCCCCGACCGGGATGCGCGCCATCCGTCGCCGCGCCGCCGGCAGCTCGCTGGAGCGCGCCAGCATGGCGGCGATGATCCCGGGATCCTCCCGCAGCTCGACCCCGAAGGCGGCCGCCACCGCGTCGGCGGTGATGTCGTCGTGGGTAGGCCCTATCCCGCCTGTGGTGATGACGTAGTCGTACCGGGCGCGCAGCGCGTTCAGCGCCTCGACGATGGCCTCCGTCGCGTCGGACACCACGCGCACCTCGGGCACCTCCACCCCGAACCCGCCCAGATAGCGGGCGATGTCGCGAACATTGGTGTCCTGGGTCCGGCCCGAGAGGATCTCGTCGCCGATGATCAGCACGGCGCAGGTCACCCGCCCGTCGTCGCTCGCCATCCGCAAGTCCCTCGCCTAAATCAACCGACCCCTTCGACCGGACTAAAGCCAGCCCCATGGACTTCCCGCAACCGCTGACCCTCGCCCGCCTGGTGTCGCGATACAAGCGCTTCTTCGCCGACGTGGTGCTGGAGGATGGCACGGAGATCACCGCCCACTGTCCGAACCCCGGCGCCATGCTCGGCCTCAACACGCCCGGCCTGCCCTGCTGGATATCCCGCTCGGACGATCCGAAACGAAAGCTCGCCCACACCCTTGAGCTGGTGGAAGCCGACGGCGGCCTGGTGGGGATCAACACCATGCACCCCAACCGCCTGACAGCCGAAGCCCTGGCGGCGGACTCGATCCCGGAGCTTTCCGGCTACGCCACCCATCGGCGGGAGGTGCGCTACGGGACCAATTCGCGGGTCGACTTCCTGCTGGAGCATCCGGACCGCTCGCCCTGCTGGCTGGAGGTGAAGAACTGCCACCTGCGCCGGGAAGGAACGCTGGCCGAGTTTCCGGACTGCGTGGCCGTCCGCTCGCTCAAGCACCTGAAGGAGCTCTCGGCCATGGTCGCGGAAGGCCACCGGGCGGTGATGCTGTTCGTGATCCAGCGCACCGACTGCGACGCCTTCGAGGCCTGCCACGATCTCGATCCCGCCTATGCCGCCGGTCTGACGGTCGCGGCCGACCAGGGCGTTGAAGTTCTGTGCTATGATTGCGACATAACCCCTTCGGCGATCCGCATCGCCCGCCGGATTCCCTGGCGCGCCTCAAGAGTTCCCCATGAGTGAGACTGAGCTCGACCTCGAGCATCGCACCGGCCAGATCAAGGTGCATGGCCCCGAGGGCTTCGAGGGCATGCGCCGGGCCGGCCGGCTTGCGGCCGAGTGCCTGGATATGCTCATCCCGCACGTCGTCCCGGGCGTCCTCACCGACCGGCTCGACACCCTGGCCCGCGAGTTCATCCTCGACCATGGCGCCCTGCCCGCCTGCCTGGGGTACCGGGGCTACACCAAGACCCTCTGCATCAGTCCCAACCACATCGTCTGCCACGGCATTCCGGGCGAGCGGGTGCTGCGGGAAGGCGACATCACCAACATCGACGTCACCGTCGTGGTCGACGGCTGGCATGGCGACACCTCCCGGATGTTCGGGGTGGGCGAGGTCGCCCCGCGCGCCAAGCGGCTGATCGACGTGACCTACGAGGCCATGGAGCGGGGCCTGGCGGCCGTGAAGCCGGGCGCCCGCACCGGCGACATCGGACACGCCATCCAGACCTATGTGGAATCCATGCGCTGCTCGGTGGTGCGTGACTTCTGCGGCCACGGCCTGGGCAAGGTCTTCCACGACGCGCCCAACATCCTGCACTTCGGCCACCGTGGGGAAGGCGACCTGCTGAAGCCCGGGATGTTCTTCACCATCGAGCCCATGGTGAACCTCGGGAAGCATCCGGTGAAACTGCTGTCCGACGGCTGGACGGCGGTGACCCGGGACAAATCCCTCTCGTCCCAATGCGAGCACTCGGTGGCGGTGACCGAGGACGGGGTCGAGGTGTTCACCGGCTCTCCCGTCGGCCTGTTCAAGCCGCCCGTCGCCAGCGCCTGACGGCCGAGCGCCGCCACGCCAGGCCTTGCCAGATCGGAACATTTAAGGAACATTGACGGCATGCGCTCGCTCGCCGCCGTCCAGGATGCCGGCCCCCAACCCGACCTGTGGGTCGCGGTTGCGCCGAAGCCCCATCACGCGGGACACCGCGAGCGGCTGCGAGAGCGGGCGCAGGCGGGAGGCCTTGGGGCCCTGCCCGACTACGAGCTTCTGGAGCTGTTCCTGTTCCGCTCGATCCCCGGGCGGGACGTGAAGCCTCTGGCCAAGGCGCTGCTCGCGCGGTTCGGCAGCCTGTCGGCGACGCTCGGGGCCAGCCTTGCGGAATTGCGGAGTGTGCCCGGCGTCGGCGAGGCCGTAGCGCTCGACATCAAGCTCCTGCAGGAGGCGACCCTGCGCTCGGCCAAGGCGCAGGTGGCTCGGCGGCCGGTGATCTCATCCTGGTCGGCGCTGCTGGCCTATGTGAAGACCGCCCTCGCCCACGAGGCCAGGGAGCAGTTCCGGGTGCTGTTCCTCGACAAGAAGAACCAACTGATCCTCGACGAGGTGATGGGCCACGGCACCGTCGACCATGCGCCGGTCTACCCCCGCGAGGTGGCGCGCCGGGCGCTTGAACTGTCGGCCAGCGCGCTGATCCTGGTGCACAACCACCCGTCGGGCGATCCGACGCCCTCGTCGGCCGACGTGGAGATCACCCGTCAGGTGGCCGAGGCGGCCCGAACGCTGCGCATCGCGGTCCACGATCACCTCGTCGTCGGCCGCGACGGCGTCGCCAGCTTTAAGGCGCTCGGGCTGCTCTGAACCGCCCCGCTATTCCGGAAGCCGGCTCATCTTCGCCCCATCCGCGCCTGGCGTGCGCGCCACGTTCAGGACCATCGCCAGCAGGGTGTAGTAGCCGCTGATGGCGCTGAGATCGACAACGCCGGTCTCCCCCCAGCGCTTGAGCACCTTGGCGTAGGTCACGTCGGACACCCGCTTGTTCCGCTGCAGCTCGGTGCTGAAGTCGTAGACCAGGGTTTCGTCCTCACTCATCCCCACCGGGCGGCGCGCGTCGGCGATCGCATCGACGATCTCCTTGCGGATCCCTTGGCGCAGGGCGATGGGCGCGTGCACGCCCCATTCGTAGTCCTGGCTCCACTCCCGGGCGGTGATGAGGATCGCCATTTCGCTCAAGGTCGTACCGATCGCCGAGTTGAAACGCAGATGGTCGCCCAGCATGCGCGAGGCCGTCATCACCTCCGGGCTGCGCATCAGCACCAGGAAGGGCCCGGTCATCGGCGCCTTGCGCGTCGCCTCGAATTCGGCGGCCGCCTTCTTCTGCGCCGCATTGAACTGGGCCGGGGGCACGGGCCCCAGGCGCGGCTGGCTGTAGGCCGCGCCGGCCATCGACAGTGTCATCGCCCCGACCGCCAGAATGGCTCTCAGCATCGTCGTTTTCCTTCCTTAAAGATCGGGCGGCGCCGCTGGCTCAGCGCGGTCCGAAAGACAACCAGGTTCCCATGAGCGGCTGCTGGCCGATCCCCGGCTTGGCGGTGTCGCAAACCCCGCCCGGGAAACTCGCCCGCAGCGTCGCCATGTCTTCGGCGGTGAACGCGACCGTGTAATCGGCCGGATCGATGGGCTTCAGCGCGCACTTCAGCACGTCGTTCGCCACCGGCAGGCCGGCGACGGTGTAGGGATTGCCGTGGGCCGGGAACAGCCGGTTGCACAGGGTGTCGCCCGTATAGACCTGAGGCTCAGTGATCCTCTGGCCGGTTGCCATGAAGCAGGAGTCGACCAATCCGGTGGGCTTGGCCGCCACCGCCTTGCCCGCCGCTGGCGCGGCGCTTCGATCGGCCTTCAGCGCGGTCAGCCAGCGGTCCATCTGGTCGAGCGCATAGCGCACCTGCGGACTGCCCAGGCCGAACAGCCCATAGCGGTCGCCTTCCACCAGCATGACCTGGTTGTCGGCGTGGCCATTCGCCTTGATCAGCCGCTCGCGGATCGAGAACGAGTGGAAGCGCTCGTGGGGGTCGCCTTCATTCCAGTCGGCGTAGGCGCGATAGTCGATGATCGGCGTGGCCGAAAGCCCGCCGCCGCCCGACAGGAAGCGGCCGGACTGGTAGCCGCGCCGGATGGCCACCGGGTCGCCCGCCGTGCGCTGGGGGCTGTAGTCGGCGTCGATGTCGACCCCACCGACGCGGGCGTTGAGGTCCAGGAACTGGGCCTTGCTGATGACGCCGGCGTTCAAGGCCTTCAGCCCGTACTGCACCCCGACGTTATCGAGCGGCCTGCGGGCGAAGCCAGTGGCCGGGTCGCGTCCGAAGCCGTTGGCCGCATGGTCGAACACCGTGCAGCGCACCCCGGCGCGGTTGCCGGCGGGATCGTAGCGGGTCGGCGCCGGAATCCCGTCGTTGCAGACATCGCGCGGGTTTATGCGGTCGTCCCGATTCCCCTGCGCCTCAATGGCCGCATAGTCCGGCAATCCGGACACCGCGACCATCTGCGGGCCGGTCCAGGGAACCTGGGCGCCGCCTTTGTTGAAGTAGCGGTAGAGTAGCCGGGCCCCGAAGGAGTGCACGCTGATCGACCCGTGCGCCACGTCCGGATAGCTGCAACCCACCACGATCCCGTCCAACAGGCCGGGGTAGTTGTCTGCGGTCTGCAGCGACTGGTAAGCGCCGCCCGAGCAACCCCAGCCTATGGTGAAGTCCGGCGGCCCAATGCGCTCCACGACGCGCTCCTTGGTCATCATCATGACTTCAGAGGCCAGGAGGTCGTCGCAGTTGTTGCCGTAGACGTTCAGCGAGGACGAGGCCATCGCGTAGCCCTTGGACAACATCGCGTCGTCCAGCACACCCCCCGTCGTCCGCCCCTGGATGTACCAACCGCCCGTGCAACCGCCGCCGAACTGGTAGACCAGCCGCCCGTTCCAGCCCCGCGGCCGCGCGGTGGGATCGACCGGCGGGCCCGCCGGGTCGTGCAGCATGGCGGTCTGGTAGATGGAGCGGTCGATCACCCCGGTTTCGATCCGGACGATGTAGGGCACGGCCGCGCCGGCGACGTTGGCCTGGGCCAGGTCCGCCGGGCGCGCGGGGGTCTTCGGCCACGGCCGGAAAGCGCCGCCGGTGGTGCGGTAGATGTAGTCCACCCGCGTCGGCGCCGAGCAGTTGGCGTCCGTGGCCGGGCCCAGCGTCCCGCCCGTCACCGGCAGGTTGAAGTTCTGCGTCATGCAGACGAAGGGCGCCTCCTTCGGTCCGGCGAAGATCGGGCCGCTCAGCGGCCAATTGGTTACGGTAAGCGCCGCGCGCCGTCCTCCCTGACGGACCTCGAGCCGATTCTCGCCGAGCTTGAGACCGGTGATCAGGCCGCGCAGGGCCCCCTGCCCGGCCGGCCGCAGGGCCGTGGTGATGTTCGCTCCGTTCAGCGTGGCCGTGATCGGGCCGGCGGCGCCCGACACCTCCACCAGGGCGTCGCCGCCGCTGACCATGTCGTTGCGTGACGACAGCACGCGCAGCGCCAGGGTCGCGTCGCCCGTCTGCGCATGCTCGCGCGTCAGATGGGGGTCGCCGTCGAACGGCGCGGCGAGGGCGCCTCCGCCAGAGCCGACGCCGATCAGGAAGGCCGCAAGGCCGCCCAACAGGCCTATGTCCCGGTTCACAACCATTCACCCCTCCCTGCCCCGGACGGCGAGTGTCAAGGTCGCCTTTGGCGACCACCCTCGCGTGATCCACCCGTAGAGGACGACCTGTGGCGCGGAACTTCAAGGCGGCTCGTCGCGAAATCCTTCCGAAGGCGCGCGCGAGGTGCGAAAAACCGCCCCCCTCGCGAGGCCACGACGGCCAGGCTGGACAGACATTGCGATCCCTGGCGTCATGCCGGCGAGACGCGAAAGTCGTCACGCTTCATTGCCAGATCTCGTCCGGAGGAATGCCATGTCACCCTTGAAATCCAGAGCGAAGGGCGAGCTGTTCGGCGTACGGGCGGCGTTGTTGCTGGGCCTGAGCGCGGCGGCCTGCCTAGCGCCCCAGGCGACGCTCGCGCAGCCGGCGCGCGCGATCCCGGCCTATGGAAACTCCAACTTGGTCTACTTCGGGGCCCGGATCACCGTGGACGATATCGATAAGTCCCTAGAGTTCTACAAGCTGATCGGGCTGAAGGTGATCGGCAGGAACGGCGCGGACCCCAACAAAGGGCAATACACCCTCAGCCCAACGGGCCTGCCGGTCGATAACAAGCTCGCCCTGCAGTTCGATAAGACCAAAACCACCCCCACGCCTAAGGGGGAGGTGCTGAACGAGCTGGTCTTCGCGGTGAGCGACCTCGACCGGCGCGTCGATATGCTGATCGCCGCCGGCTACAAGATCGATCGGCGCGGCGAGCAAAGGTTTCCCTTCAGCTCCACCCCGCCCTATCCCACCTCCGTGAAAGCCATCAAGACCGCCTTCCTCAAGGATCCGAATGGCGTGTCGGTGGAGCTTATCCAGTGGGACCTGGAAGGCGGCTGATGGTCGCCAGGCGGCCCGCTCAGATTTCGCGACGATATGGGCCATAGCCCGCGTCAGGGGACGGGCCTGCGAGTCCGCTGGGACCGGGTCCTCCCTCTGGCCGGCGTCGTGCTTTTCTGGGTCCTGGTGATCTGGGCCTTCCTCGCCCTGAGGAAGTGACGCGACCCCGCCTTCTTGTGCGGCCAGCGAACCGCTACAGATGGGCGCGTGATCTCCCGCCGCTATCTCCTCAGCCGCCTCACCATGGTCGCCGCGGGCGGGGCCATGCTCTGGGCCATCCGCGACCGCCTGCCCTGGCCCCCCGCGGAGGTGGCCTTCGAGTCCGGCGAGCGGAGCGGCTGGATCCCCCTGACCAACCGCGGCTCGATGATCGAGATTCCGGGCACGGTGAACGGCGTCCCAATTCGCGTGGTGGTGGACTCCGGCGCCCAGATGACCGCCATCGACCGGGGCCTGGCGCAGCGCCTGCAGCTGCCCCAGACGGCCGGCGCCTTGCCTCTGCTCGCCTTCGGGGTCACCGGCGCGCCCACCATCAGCCACACCGTGAAGCTCCAGCTCGGGCTGCCGGGCCTGGCGGTGAGCGACCTGCGGGCGGCGGTGCTCGACCTGGAGGGGCTCGGTAAGCTCACCGGGCGGCCTTTCTCCATGCTGCTCGGCCGCGACGTCCTGCGCCACCTGGCGCTGGAGATCGACTATCCCCGCCGCCGGGTCGCCTTCCACCGCACCGGCGGCCAGGCGCCCACCCTCGACGCGATCACCCTGCCGCTGAAGGTGGTCGGCGGCGCGCCCACCCTTCAGGTGCGGGTCGACGGGTCCGATCCGATCAACGTCCTGGTGGACACCGGCGCCAGCACCAGCCTGGCCCTGTCGCAGGACGCGGCGCGTAAGGCCGGACTGCTCGCGCCAGGGCGGGCGTCCACGACCGCCCACTCGATCAGCCTCGGCGGGCTGTCGCTCGATCAGGTGGTGGTCGCCCAGACGGTGGACGTCGGCGGCCTCACCCTGCGCGAGACGCCCGTGCAGATCTACGTCCCCGCCGCCCGGGGCAAGGCGCCGGACGGCCTGCTGGGCGCGGGCCTGCTGCGGCGCTACCTCACGGTCCTCGACCTCGGCGCGGGCCAACTCTTCCTGGTTCCCCAGACCCCGACCATCGCAACGGGAGTGGAGGTGGGGAGGGTCCGGCCCAGGCCATGAGTCCGCCCGGGAACCCCCAGCCAACGACGCAGCCGGCCACCCTGCCGATGCTGCTGCTGATGGTGGTGCTGAACGTCATCGGCTTCGGCGTGGTGATCCCGTTGCTGCCCTATTTCGCCAACGCCTTCGATGCGCCGCCCTGGCAGGTCGCCCTGATGTTCGCGACCTATTCGGCCGGCCAGTTCGCCGGCGAGCTCCTGTGGGGACCGGTTTCCGACCACGTGGGCCGGCGGCCGGTGCTCCTTATCACCACCCTCGGCATGGCGGTTTTCACCCTGGCGCTCGCCTTCGCGCCCGGGATCGGGATCGCGATCCTCCTGCGGCTCGGAGCCGGCTTCTTCGCCGGCAACATGTCCGTGATCCAGAGCTACATCGTCGATGTCTCCCCGCCCGAGCGCCTCGCCGCCCGGCTCGGATATATCGGCTCGGCCTTCGGCATCGGCTTCGTGGTCGGCCCGGCCGTCGGCGGGTTGATGGCTCACCCGGAGATGGGATCCCTCGGCTTCCGCCCGCCGCTGATCCTCGCCGCCGCCCTGGCCGCCCTGGCGGCGGTCGGGATGCTGGCCTTCGTCCGGGAAAGCCGATCCGGCTTGCGGACGGCCGGCCAGCGGCGCAGCCCATTCGCGGCGCTGGGGGAGGCGCTGGGCGACCCGGTGCTGGCGCCCACCTTCGCCGCCATCGTCCTGTCGTTCTTCGCATTCTCGGGGCTGTGGGCGGTGCTGGGCCTGTGGGGCGACGCCAAGTTCGGGTGGAGCGCCCGGGAGTTCGGCCTGGTGATGGCGGCCACCGGCCTGGCGGCGGCGGTGACCCAGGGCCTGCTGACCGCGACGCTGATGCGCTGGATCGGGGCCGGACCCACGATCGCCGTGAGCCTGGTGCTCGCCGGCCTGGCCTTCGCGTTCATGGGGCTTTCGCCCTGGGGATGGCTGGCGATCATTTTCCTGAACCTGGCGATGATGGGCCACGCCGGCGCGCAGCCCGCCTGCTCCGCGCTGGTGTCCCGCTCGGCCTCGGCCGACCGCCAGGGCGAGACGCTGGGCGCCGCCAGCGCCGTCGGCTCGCTGGCACGGGTGTTCGGCCCCATCGCCGGCGGGGCGCTCTATTCCGGGATCAGGCCGGACGCGCCGATCGTGCTCGCTGGGCTGGCCATGCTGCCCGCCGCCTGGATGGGATGGAAAGCCGGTCGCGCCTATCTGGCGCGCACGCTTCAGTAGCCGGAGGGCGCTTCGCCGGACGCCGGAACCTTGTCGGCCTCGTCCGCCGCCGCCTTGAGCTTGGCCTCGGTGATCTCGCCGCCAGCCGAGGCCTCCGTGGCCGGCTCGCCGCCACAGCCGCCCAGCAAGGCGAGGGCCGCCGCCGCACCCGCCAATCCCCAAAACCTCAGGCTCATGCGTCTCTCCATGAATGGTGCTAGGCGGCGATCGCCGGGTCTAGACCTCGCCCCGGCATTACATGCAATGATCGATCAGTTGGAGCGTTTTCCCGAATGATCAGTCGAACGGCGGTCGCCGCCGCCCTCCTGCTCGCCTTCCCTTTCAGCGTCGCCGCCCAGCCGCAAGACCACTCCCAGCATCAGCCGGCGCCCGCCGGGCAGGCGCCGGTCGACCCCGTCGACGAGATGCACGCGGGCCACGCCGGGATCGACCGCTATGTCCGCGGCCCCATTGGTGGCGCGCTGGGGATCTACCCCATGAGCCGCGAAGCATCCGGCACCGCCTGGCAGCCCGATGTCTCGGCCCATTCCATGAGCCACTTCCGCCAGGGGGGAATGGAGCCTGATGGGGCACGCGTTGCTCAACGGCGTCTATGACTGGCAGGGCGGGACGCGCGGGGACAAGAAGGCCTTCGTCGCGGGCATGGTCATGGGGTCGGCCCGGCGCGACCTGGGCGAGAACGGCCGGTTGCAGTTGCGCGCCATGCTCAGCCCCGATCCGCTGATGGGCAAGGCCGGCTACCCCCTGCACCTGGCGGCGGGCGAGTCCGCGGATGGCCTGCAGACCCTCGTCGATCGGCAACATCCGCACGAACTGGTCATGGAGCTCTCCGCCTCGTTCAGCCGGCGGCTTTCGGACAGCGACAGCCTCTTCCTCTACGCCGGCCTGCCGGGCGAGCCGGCCTTCGGCCCGCCGGCCTTCATGCACCGGCTATCAGCCATGGACAGCCCCGAGGCGCCGATCACCCACCACTGGCTGGACTCCACCCACATCGTCTTCGGCGTGGTGACCGCCGGCTTCGTCCACGACCGCTGGAAGGCCGAGGTCTCGCGGTTCAAGGGCCGCGAGCCCGACGAGGACCGCTACGATATCGAGAACCCCAAGCTGGATTCCACCGCCGCCCGCCTCTCCTGGAACCCCACCGACAACGCCTCGCTGCAGGCCTCCTTCGCCAAGCTCAAGAGCCCCGAGCAGCTGGACCCGGAGGTGGACGTCCGGAAGTACTCGCTCAGCGCCATCCATACCGCGCCGATCGGCCGGGACGGGTGGTGGTCAGCCACCGTCGGCTGGGGACGCAAGCGCGTGCCGCTGGAGGACCTGACCTTCGACGCCTGGACGGTGGAAGCCGCCGTCAAGCCGAACGCGAGCTGGACCTTCTTCGGGCGCGGCGAGCGGGCCAATACCGACGAGCTGTTGTTCGAGACCCATTTCCATCAGGACGGACGGCCGCACCGCCACCATGGCCCGCCCTACTGGGTGTCGAAGATCTCGGCCGGCGTGGTGCGCGATTTCCGGCTGAACGCCCGCGCAAGCCTCGGCATCGGCGCCCTCTATGCGCTGAACTTCGTCCCCGGGGATCTGGAGCCGAGCTACGGCGGAGATCCCCGGGGCGCGATGGCTTTCGTGCGTCTGAAGCTGAACTAGCTACTGCAGTCGGGCGCCGACCTCGTCACGAACGGTCTGGGCGCCGGCGTCGGCCACCGCCTTGGCCTTCTCACGCAGGGTCAGGCCCTCGCCCTCCGGTCCGGTCTGGCGATGCAGTTCGTCCTTGGCCTGGTCATAGGCGCGCTGGGCGAGGCTCTTGGCGTCGTCGAGGGATGTGCGGGCGACCTCGCGGCCGCGCTCCATCGCCTTGTTGCGCACCGGACCCACATAGCGCCGTTCCAGACGGCTCGCGGGCAGGGAGGCGCCGATCGCGGCGCCGACCGCCAGGCCGATGCCGGCCAGGATCAGCGGTTGGGTGTCGATCGCCTGGTTCAGCCGCTGCTGCGCATGGCGACCCGCCTCGCCGGCCTTGGCCTGGGCCGTCCCGGCGATCTCCGAGATCTTGCCCTTGGCGACGCCGGCCCGGGCGCCCGCCTCGGCGCTGGCATGGGCGACTGCGCCGGAGACCTTTTCCTTGGCCCCGCTGAGTGAGGCCTTGGCGGCCATGGCGGCCTCCCGCGCCTTGTTCCTCAGCCGGCGGGCCACGCCGCCATCCTCGTCATAGCCTTCGTAGGTCTCGTAATAGCTCTGCCCGGAATAGGGATCGTACTCGGACTTCTTGTTCTGGCTGAGCGCCCACCAGGCCACGCCAACGCCGATCAGGGCGATCGGCAGCGGGTTCGCCTTGGCCTGCTCCACCACCGTCGTCAGCACCTTGTTGCTCGTCTGGCCCATGATCCTCGTCGCCTCATCGAACAGTTCTTGGGGTTGCAGTTTGTCCTTCAGCGCCTCGACCGTCTGGTCGATCCGCTCACGCGCGGCTTCCACCTCGCGCTCCACCTCTTCCGGAGACTTGGTCATTTCAGCGGCCCTTCATCATTTGGACGTCCTTGCGCAGCTGTCGGGCGGCGCGGTCGGGTGTCAGGTTCTTGGGATCCATCGATTTCATGCCCAGCCGCACCAGGCCGTAGCCAATTGCGGCCACCACCCCACCGACGAGCAGAGAGGCCCACAGGGGGTCCATTACCTTGGAGAGCGCGAGAACCAGGGCCTGCAGGAGGACCAGCAGAGCCGCAGTCATCAGGAGGCCGCCGGCGGCCACCTTGCCGGCCGCCCTCGCCGCGCCTTGCAGCTTAACGCCAAGCTCGGCGCGGATCAGTTCGGACTCCTTGCGCACCAGCGTGGCCAGGTCGCCGGTCAGCGCCGAGATCAGCTCCGGCAGCGTCCGCCGCTCCGGAAGTGACTGTCCCCCGTCCACGGCTCAGACGCCCTTGCGATCGGGGTCGGCCGACGGGCCGGCCGCGGTGTCGTCGATATCCGACGGCGACAGGTCGCCGAGGTCATCGGCCAAGGGGGTGTCGAGACCGGCGGCCGCGTCGAGGTCGCCATATTCCGGCCCCTCGACGTCCACGAGTCCCAGGGCCTGGTCGGCGGTGGCCGGCGGGCCGGGCGAATAGCTGGAGCCGAGCACCGGCTCACCAAGGTCGTCCAGGTCTGTCGCGTCCGCGGCGGCGTCGGAAGCCCGCAGGAACCGCCCCAGGGCGACGCCCACCAGCACCGCGCCACCGATGAAGGCGGCCGGATGGCGGCGTCCGAAATCCCGCACCGCGCCGACCACTTCCTCGGGCGAGGTGTCGGCCAGATTGCGCGACAGGTTCTCCAGGCCGTCAGCGGCCTGGCCGACCAGGCGGGCGGCCGGGCTCTGGTCGCTCTGGGAAAGCTCCTCGCCGGCCTTGCGAATGGCGCCCGCGAAGTCGCCCAGCGCCTTGGCGCCCATCTGCTGGCGTTTCTGGGCCTCCTCCTTCGCCCGGGTCTGCGCCGCGGCGGCGAAGGTCTGGGCCTCCTGGCGCAAGGCCTGGGTGGCCTGGCTGGCCGCCGCCTTGACGCGCGCCTTGGGCGTGGGGCCCTCGATGTCGGCGCCGTCAGTGGTGATGTCGAACTCGCTCATGGCTGTCTCCCCGGGGCGTTCAAACAGGCGAAATGGACGCGCGGCCGCATCGCCTCACGTGCCTTCGCGGATAACGCGCGGAAAGCCGGTTTGGTCCCCGGTTGGGTCGCAAAAAACCACCAGAACGCTGAAGTCGCCGTTCAGGCTCGGTTCAGGGCGGAAACGCCACGCTCACCCCAACGCTGGCCCCGCTTTTTTGGGGCCACCAGGAGGTCATTATGCGCAAGATCATCGCTTCGGGTCTCGCCGCGGTCACCGCCGGCGCCGCCCTTGCCGCCAGCGCTATGCCGGCGGAAGCCCAACGCTACTATCGCAATCGCGACAAGGGCGACGCCGCCGCCGCCGCGATCGTGGCCGGTGTGGCCGGCCTTGCCATCGGCGCCGCGCTCTCAGGCGGGTCGCGCAACAACTCCTACTATGGCGGCAGCTACTACGATCCCCGCTACCAGTCCGGTTACGGCTATGCGCCGAGCTACGGTTACGCGCCCAGCTATGGGTACGCCCCGACCTACGGCTATCGAACCTGCACCCGCCGCGAACGGGTCTGGGACCCCTACCGGGACCGCATGACCGTCATCAAGCGTCGCGTTCCCTGCTAAGGGGTTGACGGGTTCGTACAGTTTAAACTAAACACGTTCTCACTGTAGTTGAGTTCTCGTCACCCGGACAACGGCGGGCCATCATGCCCCAAGGTCCGCCGGTCCGCGCCAACCTCCCCCATCCCACGGCGCGGGTGTCCGGGTGACGAGCCCTTCTCGGTGGGAATGATATGCGCCGCAGATATGTCATCGACTGGACCCGAGTGCCCGAGGCCCTGGCCCTCACCGCGTCCCTGGCGGCCCTGATCGCCGTCTCTCTCGGAAAGATCTGACCGCCAGATAGCTAACGCCAGTTAGGTACGTCTGTCAGCTCTACCTTAGGGCACACGCCCTACAGTTGAGTCCACTGGGGCGGCTCGCGTCGCCCGCGCGGAGCAGAACGCCATGCCGCCGGCCAGACCGCTAAAGGTGCTGCACGTCGACGACGAGCCGCTGAACCTGCACATCGTCCAGGAGATTCTGACGGCCTTCGGGCACATCGGGGTGAAGGCCCTATCCGGCCCCGAGGCGCTCGAACGCCTCGAGCGCGAAACCTTCGATGTGGTTTTGATGGACATCCACATGCCGGGGATGAACGGCGTCGAGACCGTGCGCCGGCTGCGCGAGAGCGACTGTCCACAACGGAACATCCCGGTCATCGCCCTCACCGCCGATGTCGTCACCCGCAAGCCGAAGGAATACCTGGACCTCGGCTTCAACGACTTCCTCTCCAAGCCGATCATGGTCGCGCGCTTCACAGCGACGGTGGCGGCCGCCGCGGAGCCGGTGCGTCCGCCGCTGCGCCGGGCCAGCTAGTCCGCGTCGGCTTCGACCGCGCGCACCGCCACCGGCCCGGACGGCCCATCCAGGGCGCGGGCCAGGGCGTCGCGGTCCAGGGCGCCCTCCCAACGGGAGACCACCAAGGTCGCCACCGCATTGCCGATGAAGTTGGTAAGGGCCCGGCACTCCGACATGAAGCGGTCGACGCCCAGGATCAGGGCCATGCCGGCGACCGGCACGCTGGGAACCACCGTCAGGGTCGCGGCCAGGGTGATGAAGCCGGCGCCGGTGACGCCCGCCGCCCCCTTTGAACTCAGCATCGCCACCGCCAGCAATAGTAGCTGCTCGGATAGCGACAGCTCGATCCCCACCGCCTGGGCGATGAACAGGCTGGCCAGGGTCATGTAGATATTGGTGCCGTCCAGATTGAAGCTGTAGCCGGTCGGCACCACCAGGCCGACCACCGGCTTCGCCGCCCCGGCCCGCTCCAGCTTCTCCATCAGGCTCGGCAACGCCGCTTCGGACGACGAGGTGCCGAGCACCAGCAGCAGCTCCTCCTTCAGATAGCGGATCAGCTTGAGGATCGAGAATCCGGTCAGCCGGGCGATGGCCCCCAGCACCACGAGCACGAAGAACAGGCTGGTCAGGTAGAAGGCGCCCACCAGCTTGATCAGATCGACCACCGAGCCGATGCCGTAGCGGCCGATGGTGAAGGCGAAGGCGCCGAAGGCCCCGATCGGAGCGGCCTTCATGAAGATCGCCACCAGCTTGAAGAAGGCCGCGCCCACCGAGTTCAGCACCGCCAGGGCCGGCTCTCCCCGCTCGCCGGTCATCGCCAGGGCCAAGCCGAAGGGGATGGCGAAGAACAGCACCTGCAGGATGTTGCCGTCCACGAACGCCCCAGCGACGGTCGTCGGGATGATCTCCATCAGGAACCCGACGATCGTCATATCGTGCGACTTGGCGGCGTAGTCCTGGACGGCGGTCGCATCGAGAGTGGCCGGATCGATGCCCATGCCGGCCCCCGGCTGGAACACATTGGCCACCACCATCCCGACGACCAGGGCGAAGGTCGAGACCGTGAAGAAGTAGGCGAAGGCCTTGGCCGCCACCCCGCCCACCTTGGCCAGGTCCTTCATGCCGGCGATGCCGGTGACGATGGTCAGGAAAATCACCGGCGCGATGATCATCTTCACCAGCTTGATGAAGGCGTCGCCCAACGGCTTCAGCTCGACGCCCGTGGCCGGCCAGATGTGGCCGATCAGGGCGCCGGCCACGATGGCGACCAGCACCTGGACGTAGAGCTGGGCCCAGATCGGCGTGCGCGCCGGCGGGTCGACTGGCGTTGCGATGACGGCCAAGATTTTCCCCCTGTGAGCGACGCAGGCTAGAGCGCATTCCGGCGATGGGGAACGCCTGTCAGAAAATCCCCATCCCCAGGCCGGCGGCCAGCGTCGCCCCAACCTCCTCGCAGCGCGCGGCGTCCTCGGGGCGAAGGGTCTTCGGCGCCTTTATCCGCTCCGGCGTCTGCGCGTGGGTGATGACGATCACCGGCTCGGCCGCCTGCTTGAGGCGCCAGCCGGTGGCGATGCGCTCCATCTGGCGCACGGCGCCGCTCCCGTCGCTGCCGGCGGCGACCAGCAGGGCGTAGGGCCGGCCCTCGATCTGGCCCAGGACCGGATAGTAGGTGCGGTCGAAGAAGTCCTTCATGACCCCCGACAGGGCGGCCAGGTTCTCCGGGGCGGCGAAGATGTAGGCGTCGGCGTTCAGCAGGTCCTTGGCGGTGGCGTCCGCCGCCGCCACTACGCGCGTGGTCACCTGGGCGTCGCCGCCCGCCGCACGGCCGGCCGCCAGGGCCATGCGCCGCGCCGCGCCGGTGCGCGAATGCCAAACGATCAGGAGCTGCTTCATCAGGCTAGCGGCAGCCCGCCAGGACCCGCTCGAGCTCCGCAAGCCGGCGTTGGCGCATCAGGCGTCCAGCGGCCATCAGCTGATAGCGGTCGGCGGCCCCGGCGGCGTTGCGCAACGCCGCGTCGCTGTCCGGATAGCGAGGGGCCGGGCCCACGCCGCGCGGCACGCAGCTGCGCTGGGGCTGGACCGGGACAGCCGCTGAGGCGGTAGGCGGTGGCGGCGCGACCGGCGGCGCCTCGGCGGCCGGTGCGGGCGCAGGAGCGACCTTGGCGTCCCGCAGGTGGTCGCACCCAGCCAGCGCCAGCACCGCTAGCGCCAGAACGGCCTTCCGGGCGGTCATTTCTTCAGGGTCTTCAGCACGGCCTGGTCGGCGCTTTCCATTCGAGCGCAGACGTCGACGCCGGCCGGGCCTTCGGTCAACAGCCGCTGTTCGGCGTCACCCCCGCCCGAACCCGCGACCTGGACAGGGCCGCGGGGCTGGGCGGCGGCGTGGCACGCGGCGAGCTGAGCCTGCCACAGCGACTGGGAGGTCTCGGACTGACGGGTCAGGTCGGCGATCCGCGTCTGCAGCCGGCCGCGTTCGCCCTGCCAGGCGCTCCAGGACACCACCAGCACGGCGACCAGGAACAGAGCGACGGCTGAGGCGGCCGGCCCTGCCGCCCGGTTGGTCATGGCCTTCTGTATGGAATTCATCATCCTTCGGACCTTGAGCGCCGCGGATTCAGCGGGGCTTGGCAGGGGATGTCAACGGCGCAGGTGTGTCCTTTTCACGACCCGGCGAGGCGTCCATCGCCTCACGCAGGGCGTGGGCCAGCTCATTCATCTCGAAGGGCTTGCGCAGGATGGCCGCGCCTTCGCCCAGGGCCCGATGAACCGCTTCGGTCTCGGCGTAACCGCTCGCGAAGACGATCGGCAGGTCCGGCCGCTCACGACGCGCCAGGGTGGCGACTTCCGCGCCGTTCATCCCCGGCATGGCGAAGTCGAGCAGGACGACGTCCGGCGGGGTCTCCTTCAGCGCCGCCAGGGCCCGCGGACCGTCCGGCGCCTCGACTACCCGGTAACCCATGAGATCCAGGCTGTCGCAAACCAGGCCCCGGACCTGGTCGTCATCGTCGACCACCAGGACGGTGATCGACTGATCCTGTTCGGCGAGGTTCGTGCGCATCGGCTGGACGAGGGTTTCGGCGGCCGGCGCATCCATCGGCGAGCGACGCAGCAGCAGGATCACCTTCGTGCCCTTGCCCGGCTCGGATTCGATCTGCGCCTCGCCGCCGGCCTGGCGGGCGACGCCGTAGACCTGGGACAGGCCAAGGCCGGCGCCCTTGCCCACCCCCTTGGTCGTGAAAAACGGATCGAAGGCCCGGGCGGTGACCTCGGGTGGCATGCCGGGCCCAGTGTCGGAGACCGAGAGCTCGACATACACATCGGGCGCCAGGACCGGATGGCCGGCTTCGATCGTGCGGGTGCGGGTCGAGATCGTCAGCTCCCCGCCGGACTCCATGGCGTCGCGGGCGTTGATCGCCAGGTTCAGCACCGCCAGCTCCAGCTGGGTCCGGTCCGACAGCACCGCGGTGTGGCTTTCGTCGAACTTGAAGGACAGGCGTATCGCCCCGCCCAAGGTGCGGACCAGCAGGTCGCGCATGTCCCGCACCAGGTCGGTGACCACGAAGGGCTTGAGCTCGAGCTTCTGGGAGCGGGAGAAGGCCAGCAGCTGCCGCGTGAGGCTGGCGGCCCGCTCCGTCGCCTGCAGGCCGTGGGCGGCGTAGCCCTTCACCCGTTCCGGCTGGTCCGACCGGCGCTGGATAAGCTCGAAGGCGCCGTGCATGGCCTGCAGCAGGTTGTTGAAGTCGTGGGCTATGCCGCCGGTGAGCTGTCCAAGGGCTTCCATTTTCTGAGCCTGGCGCAAAGCCTCCTCCGCCCGGACCCGCTCGCCCATCTCCACCGTCAGGCGCGAATTGGCGTCGGCCAACTCGTCGGCCCGGGCCTGGAGTTGGGCGCCGGCCCGGGTCAGCACGGAGAGCAGGGCGTAGGCGATGAGGGTGAGCAGGGCGAAACTTCCGTGGCGGCCCAACAGCGCCCCGATCCCTTCCGGCTGCGTGGCCAGGTAGACGGCCCCCAATCGCGTCCCGTTCTCGGTGACCGGCTCGGCGACGCGGACGGAGCCCTCGGCGCGCCAGACCCCGAAGGCCGGAGCCTGAGGCGGAGGGCGGGTCTGCGCCACGCGGGAATAGGTGATCAACGCCCGGCCCCGGGGATCGTAGACGGCGGCCGCCGCCACGCGGGGGTTCACGCGCAAGGCGTCCACGTATTCGCGCATCGCGTCGCGGTCGTCGAAGGCCAGCGCCCCGGCCACCGCCCCGGCCAGGATATCCGCCTGGGCCACAGCGTTGCGGGCGTCCTGCCGCCGGTAGTTGATCTCGTTGAAGGTGGACAGCATCAGCGCGACCACGATCAGCGCCACGGCGACCATCCAGGTCAGCCCGACCTTGCCGCGCTCGCTGAGGGCCGCCCAGCTCAGCATCAGCGTCGCACCGTGAGGGCGAGGGACAGCAGCTTGGAACTTAACGCCACGCCGCTGCGGCTGGCCTGGCCGAGGTCGACATGGAACCTGACCCGGTCCTCGAAGATCACGAAGTGGATCATGCCCCTGGAGTGTACGTCGTCAGATGTTTTGAGACAGGTGGGGTCCGGATTTAGCGGAGAGATGGCCTCATCTGGGGTTGATATTTAGGCGGCGATTTTGCGGTGTTGCAAGCGCCGATGTTGGATGGTCTGGCGTT
>CANJRI010000013.1 GCA_947476555.1 Caulobacteraceae bacterium | reverse complement strand
CCGGATATCCTTCACCACCCGCTCGCCAGGGGTCGCCTTCGAGGGCAAGGGTTTTGATCTCATCTTCGTTCCTACGTCACTGCGATGAGACCAAAACCCTCCGCTAGCTGGAACCCTGAATCTGTCTCATTGGCGCTGACGGCGGACACCTGGCCTCAGGCCAGGGAGGCGTCTTGCGGTCCCGTCAGATACTCGCGATGGCGGCCGCCTGCGCCGCATTGGCTGCGGCCTGCCCCGGCCGGGCCCAGGAGATTCGGCTGGGCGTCGGCTATGCGCCGCACGGGCCCGAGACGAGCGCCTCGATGGTCGTCGATTATGTGTTCGAGAGCCCAAAGGCCCTGAAGTTCGCCGCCATGCCCCGGCCCTATGTGGGCGTCCAGGTAAGCCTCGGCGGCGACACCGATTTCGCGCAGGCCGGCTTGCTTTGGCGCAAGGTGCGCGGCCGGGGCTATCTGGACCTGGGGGCGGGCCTGGCGGTCCACAACGGCGCGCTCTCGCTGCCGCACCCAAAGGCTGGGGTGTCCGACGCGGAGAACCAGCGCCGCCGACGGGACCTCAAGGAGAAGATCGAGTTCGAAAGCCGCGTCCAGTTCCACGCCACCTTCGCCCTCGGTCTTCGGCTCGACGAGCACTGGGCGGTGGAGCTGGAAGGCCAGCACTGGAGCAACGGCCGTTTCGCGAGCGACACCCATGATGGGGCCGACAGCCTGGGCCTGCGCACCGCCTACCGGTTCTGAGTCCGAGCGGCGGGCAAATGATCTCGCGCTTGACACCGGAATGGTGACAAGGTCACTGCCAAACGGCCGCTGCTGATTGAGCCGGAGCCTTTGCATACGCGACGTTCGCGTGGGCGCCGACGGCGCAGTCCGCGTGCTCACAGACCTAACGCCCTGCTAAAAATCACCTCGCGTGGAGCGCCATGACAGCGAAGAAAATTATTGCCCAAACGGTGGTCGGGACGGCGATCAGCGCGCTGTTTCTCGGCGCGGTGTCTCTCCCTAGCCAGGCGCATGCGCAGGCCCAACCGGAACGGCGAGCCAATGGCTACGCGCTGAAGGAGCCGACGACGCCTGCGGAAATCGCGGCGGCGAAGCCGAACCCGCAAGCCCCCGGCTTCCGGGTTCCCTTGCCGCCGCTTGAGCAGATGGATCCCGCCATGCGGGCCGACTTCGAATTCAACGCCAGGCGGCTGAAGACGTCTGTGCCGCCAACCGCGCCGCTGATGCTCAACCCTGAGATCAAGGCGGTGGTGAGCAGCGTGTTGGGGCCGGTTGGCAGGAGCGGACTTCCCGAGGACCTGGAGGAACTGACCATTCTCATGGTCGCCCGCTATTGGGGCGCGCAGTTCGAGTGGTGGGTGCACGCGCCGCAGACCGTGATCGAAGGTGTGCCGGCGGATGCCGTCGAAGCGCTTCGCACGGGGCGCCGGCCGGCCTTCGCCACACCGGGCCAGGAGGCGACGTACAAATATTTCGTGGAACTGCTTCGCGACCACAAGGTCTCCGACGCCACATACGAAGAGCTGCGCAAGATCCTGGGCACGCAGCAACTGGTCGCGATCACCGAGTTGGGCGGCTACTACGGCAGGCTGGCCATGACCCTCATTGCGCACAACGTGCCGCTGCGCGCCGATGTGTCGCCGCCGCTTCCCCAACTGGCCAGGACCTTCCCCTAGCGTCCGGCTACCTCTTCGGCGTGAACTTCGGCACGAACGCCAGGAAACGGCGCGGATTATCGTACACGATCCGCGCCAGCATCGCGTCCGGCACGCCGGCGGCGCGCAGTTTGGGCGCGAACACCGTCAAGGTCTTGGCATAGCCGGCGCCGCCCTTCTGCCTGGTCTCGGCCTCCTGGGACGAGAAGTCGGAGGACAGCAGTAGCTGGTCTGCGTAGCCGTTCTCGATGAACCTCATGATCTGCCGCACGCTGCGCTCGTCGGCCTCCGCATTGGTCACGTTGGCGATGCGATCCCACCCCACCCACGCACCGCGTTTGGCGACGGCGGCATGCAACGCCGGATCGTCGAACCCCTGCAGGTGCCCGATGACCACCCGGTTCGGTTTGACGCCGACGGACTCATAGATGTCGAGCTGCTCAAGCGCGGTGTCCCTCGCCGCGGGTTGGTTGTCGGTGTGACCGAAGATCGGGAGATTGGTCACCCGGTGCGCCTTGCCGACCGCGCGTAGCACTTTCCGCTCGACGGGGTCGATCGCCGTCGAGGTGCCGATCTCGCCGAAGGCGCCGAGATGGCCGTAGTTGACTTCGAGCACGAGGCGCTCGGCGATGGCGTCCTCGCTCATCGTCGCGAGTTCGGGCGGATAGGTGGTCTTGAGATAGTAGCCGCCGCCGCCCACCACCATCACGCCGGAACGCCGCTGGACCTCCTTCAGGAATTCGAGGTTGCCTCCCATGTCCGGGTGCCCGCCGTCGACGATCAGGCCGATCCCGGCCTCCCCCGCGAGCCTCATCTCCTCGACCTGGTAGTCGATGTTCTGCTTGAAGGTGGCCGGTCGGGTGGTGGCGTAGGCATAGCCGGGTTTCGGCAGCTGCCACGCCAGGTTCGAGATGTGCTCGTGGAACAGGGCCGCCCGGTTGGCGAGTTCCGACGGCGCCACGTCCCTCAGCAAGGTCCGGATGATCGCCCGGGGCGGTACGCCTGGCAGCCGCGCCGCACCCTGGGCCAGGGCGGGACCCGCGAGGCCGACGCCAGCTCCGGCGCCCAGGAGCCTGATCGCATCGCGCCGCGTCCGCCCGTTTCGTGCGTAATCCTCCATGTGCCCTTCTCCCCCTCCGTGAAGCTCTGGCGCCGGCTCTTCGCATAACCTGACAGTGCCGCTAGTCTGCCGTCAAATCAGGGAGGAACAACGACGATGAACCGCATTCCAAGGATGGTGGTGGCCGTCGGCGCGGCCGCGATGCTGGTGGTGGGCGCCGCGGGGTGCGCCACTTCGGGGTCCGCAGGCGCCCCCAACGCCGCCGCCGCGGCCTCCGCCGCCGTGGCGGATGCGCGCCGGCCCGACGCCGACAAGGCGCGTGACGCGCTCCGCAAGCCCGCCGAGACCGTCGCCTTCGCCGGCGTCCGCCCAGGCTCAAAGGTCGCCGAACTGGGCCCGGGGCGGGGCTACTACACGCGCGTCCTGGCCGGGACGGTGGGTCCTACTGGCAAGGTCTATGTGATCGTGGCCTCGAACGCCCAGCCCGCGGCCCTCGAGGCGCTGAACGCCATCAAGGCCAGCTACGGCAATGTCGAGATCGTGGTTGGCGACAACCTGACCTTCAGGACGCCCGAACCGGTGGATGTGGCGTGGACCACCGAGAACTACCATGACTTCCACAACGGCCCAACGGCCAACATCCCCGCCCTCAACAGGAACGTCTTCGCGAACCTCAAGCCGGGCGGCGTCTTCTTCGTGGAGGACCACGCGGCGGCTCCGGGCGCGGGGGCGGCGGCGGCGGCGCACGGCGGGCCGACGGGACGAGGCCGCATGGACGAGGCCGTAGCCAAGACCGAGTTGCAGGCCGCGGGCTTCCGCCTCGACGCCGAATCCAACCACCTGCGCAACCCGAACGACAACAAGGACGCCCCGGCCGCGGACGATGGTTCGTCCACGAGCGAGCGCTTCGCCCTCCGGTTCAAAAAGCCCGGCTGAGGGATCGGCGGCCCTGCTGCCTTCCCCTCGCGGGGGAGGTCAGCGGGGCAGGGCCTCGTAGGCCGGCGAGGTGAGGAACTCCTCCAGGGTCTCGGCCAGGCACAGGTCGGTGAAGATGCGCGCCGCCTCGTCGAAGCGCCCGCCCTGGAGCGGCTTCAGCTCCTCGTCGATCAGTCGTCTCACCAGGCGCGGCGTGACAGTCTGGCCGTCGGTCAGCTCGGCCCTGTGCCGCAGCCACTGCCAGATCTGCGTGCGGCTGATCTCGGCGGTCGCGGCGTCCTCCATCAGATTGTAGAGCGGGACGGCGCCGTGGCCGCGCAACCAGGCTTCGATGTACTGGACGCCGACGCGGATGTTCTGCCGCAGTCCGTCCTCGGTGCGGTCGCCGGAGTGGACGGCGAGCATGTCCTGCCGGGTGATGGCGACATCCTCGCGTAGCCGCTGAAGTTGGTTCGCGCCCGGCATCAGTCGGTCGAACACCTCCATCGCCACGGGCACCAGGTCCGGATGTGCGACCCAGGTGCCGTCATGACCATCGGCGGCCTCGCGCTCCTTGTCAGCGCGCACCCGGGCGAAGGCGACTTCGTTCGCCGCCGGATCGCCCTTCACGGGAATCTGCGCCGCCATGCCGCCCATGGCGAAGGCTCCGCGACGGTGGCACGTCTGGATCAGCTTCAGGGAGTAGGCCCGCAGGAAGGCCTGGCCCATGACCATGGCCGAGCGGTCGGGGGTCAGGGCGTCGGGATGGGTCTTCAGGCGCTTGATGAACGAGAAGATGTAGTCCCAGCGCCCGCAGTTCAGCCCGGCCATATGCTCGCGCAACTCGTAGAGGATCTCGTCCATCTCGAAGGCGGCGGGCAGGGTCTCGATGAGGACCGTGGCCTTGATCGTTCCGTTGGGCAGGGCGAGCCGTTCCTGGGCGAAGACGAACACCTCGTTCCAGAGGCGGGCCTCCAGATGGCTCTCGATCTTGGGCAGATAGAAATAGGGCCCGCTGCCAGCGGCCAGCGCAGATCGCGCGTTGTGGAACAGGTAGAGGCCGAAATCGAACAGCGAGCCGCTCATCGGCGCGCCGTCCACGACCACGTGAGCTTCCGGGAGATGCCAGCCGCGCGGCCGCACGATCAGGGTGGCGACCCGCTCGTTCAGGGCATAGCGCTTGCCGCTGACCGCATCGGTGAAGTCGAGCCGGCCGTCCCAGCGGTCCTTCAGGTTGATCTGGCCTTCGATCAGGTTGCGCCAGGTGGGCGAGGTGGCGTCCTCGAAGTCGGCCATGAACGCCTTCGCGCCGGAATTGAGCGCGTTGATGATCATCTTGCGGTCCACTGGACCGGTGATCTCCACCCGTCGGTCTCGCAGGTCGGGCGGGATCGGCCCGACCTTCCAGTCGGCCTCGCGAACGGCCCGCGTTTCGCTCAGGAAGTCCGGCGCCTCACCTGCGTCCAACCTGATCTGGCGTTCCGCGCGCAGGGCGAGGAGTTTCAGGCGGCGGTCGTTGAAGCGCCGGTGCAGCTCGGCCAGGAAACCCAGGGCGGCCTCGCCGAGCACCTCGCCGTCCCGCCCCTCGATGGGGCGGGTCACACGTACGGCCGGCAAGGCGAGGGCGAGGTCCATGGGCGTCAGTTTGGCAGGACGATCTGTTCGGAGGCGATAGAATACCGCGCCGTGGCGCAACTGCGAGTCTCCTCGGCGATCCGCCGCCAGGCCTCCTGGGCCGCGTCACGGGTCTCGAACGGCCCCATCACCTCGGGGGCGCCGCTCTTCAGGGACTTGAAGCCTAGGCAGCTGTAATCGCCGCCGACGACCCAATAGCGTTCCATGGTCATGATCTGTCTCCTTCTCGTCGGGCCTACTCGGCCGCGATGGCTTCGGGTTTGAACTGGGCGGCCTCGGTGGAGTCCGCCAGGGCGGTGGTGGAGGATTGGCCGCCCGAAATCGTCAGGGCGACCTGGTCGAAGTAGCCGGTGCCGACCTCGCGCTGGTGACGCGTGGCGGTGTAACCGCGCGGCTCGGCGTCGAACTCGGCCTGTTGCAGCTCGGAATAGGCGGCCATGCCGCGGTCCCGATAGCCGCTGGCCAGTTCGAACATGCCGTGGTTCAGGCTGTGGAAGCCCGCCAGGGTCACGAACTGGAACTTGTAGCCCATGGCCCCCAGCTCGCGCTGGAACCGGGCGATGGTGGCCTCGTCGAGGTTGGCCCGCCAGTTGAACGAGGGCGAGCAATTGTAGGCCAGGAGCTTGCCCGGGTGTTTCGCGTGCACCGCCTCGGCGAAGGCGCGCGCCTCGTCGAGGTTCGGGTGCGAGGTTTCCCACCACAGGACGTCGGCGTGCTCGGCATAGGCCAGGCCCCGGGCGATGCAGTGCTGCAGGCCCGTGCCTTTCCACAAGCGGAAGAAGCCCTCCGGCGTGCGGTCCTCACGGTCGATGAAGGGGTGATCCCGTTCGTCGACGTCGGAGGTGATCAGCTGGGCGCTCTCGGCGTCGGTGCGGGCGACGACCAGGGTCGGCACGCCGCAGACGTCGGCGGCCAGGCGCGCGGCGTCGAGGTTCCGGATGTGCGCCTGGGTGGGGATCAGCACCTTGCCGCCCAGGTGGCCGCACTTCTTCTCGGACGCCAGCTGGTCCTCGAAGTGGACGCCCGCGGCGCCGGCCTCGATGAAGGCCTTCATGATCTCGAAGCTGTTCAGCGGCCCGCCGAATCCGGCCTCGGCGTCGGCGACGATCGGCAGGAACCAGTCGCGCTGGGCGCCGCCCTCGGCGTGCTCGATCTGGTCGGCGCGTTGCAGGGTGCGATTGATGCGGCGGCAGAGTTCGGGGGCGGCGTTGGCCGGATAGAGGGACTGGTCCGGGTACATGGACGAGGCGGTGTTGGCGTCGGCGGCCACCTGCCAGCCGGAGAGGTAGATCGCCTTCAGCCCCGCGCGGGCCATCTGCATGGCCTGGTTGCCGGTCACCGCGCCCAGGGCGTTGACGTAGGGCTCCTCGCGGAGGATCTGCCAGAGCCGGTTGGCGCCGCGCTCGGCGAGGGTGTGGGCGATCGGGAACGAACCGCGCAGGCGCATCACCTCCGCCACGTCGTAGGGGCGGACGATCCCGTCAAAACGGCCGGCCGATGCGGAGGGGACCACCTGGGTGAAATCGCTCATGACAAGCCTCGCTCTATCTCGGCCGTCTGTTTGACAACCGTCAGGGGGCTCTAACGCTCAATTCGCCCAAGGGTAAGGCTGCGGCCGGGCGCCAATTGGCATTGTTGTCACAGCCGTTCCTTGTCGTGCTTGTAAAGTTATGACAACACTACAATCCATGGCCCTGTCCCCCACCGACCGGAAGCTGTTCCTGGGCGCGCGCCTCAAGCGCCTCCGCCGCGACCTGGGCATCACCCAGACCCGGATGGCCGAGGACCTCGGCGTCTCGCCCAGCTATCTCAACCTCCTGGAGCGCAACCAGCGGCCGGTGACCGCCCAGGTGTTGCTGCGCCTTGCGGAGGCCTACGACCTGGACCTCCGGATCCTGTCGTCGGATCCGGAATCCGCCAGCGCCACGGGCCTGGCCGAGGTGTTCGCCGACCAGCTGTTCCGCGACCTCGGCCTGCCGCGTCATGAATTGAGCGAGGTGGCGGACAGCGCGCCCGGGGTCTCCGAGGCGATCGTCCGTCTCTATCGGGCCTACCTCGACCAGCGCCGCCTGGGCGATCTCGGGGCGGTGGGCCGGCCCGAGGACGCCACCCTGGTCAGCGGCGTGGTCACCCCGTCCGACTGGGTGCGCGACTTCATCCAGTCCCAGAAGAACCATTTCGCCGAGCTGGAGGACGCCGCCGACGCCCTTCTGGCCGACCTCAAGCCCGAGCCTCAGGAATTCACCGCCGCCGCCCGCGCGCGGCTCGCCCAGGTCCATGGGGTGCAGGTCAAGGTGGTGCCCGTGGACGTGTTGCCGGAAAGCGTCCGGCGCTACGACCATCACCGCAAGCGCCTGTTCCTGTCGGAAATCCTGACCAGTCCCGGCCGGTCCTTTTCGGTGGCCTATCAGCTCGGGCTTCTGGAGCGTCGGGACCTTCTGGAAGCCATGGCCGACCGCGCCGCGCCGCCGGACCAGCCGACCCGCAACCTACTGAAGGTGTCCCTGGCCAACTACCTGGCTGCGGCCATGCTGATGCCCTACGGCCCGTTCCAGGCCGCCGCCGAGGGCGCCCGCCACGACATCGAGTTGATCGGCGCCCGGTTTGGCGTCTCGTTCGAGCAGGCCTGTCACCGGCTGACGACCCTGGCGAGGCCAGGCGCCAGGGGCGTGCCCTTCTTCATGGTGCGGGTGGATTCGGCCGGCAACATCTCCAAGCGTTTCGCCGGGTCGGCCTTCCCCTTCTCGCGCTTCGGCGGCGCCTGCCCGCGCTGGAACCTGCACTCGTGCTTCCGCGCCCCGGGGCGGATCATCACCCAGATCGTCGAGACGCCGGACGGGGTGCGCTACTTCACCATCGCCCGCACGGTGGAGCGGATCGCCACGCCCTACGCCGGCGACGACGCGGACCTGGCCATCGGCATGGGCTGCGAGCTGAAGTACGCCGAGCGCCTGGTCTATTCTCGGGGGCTGGACCTGAAGGATCCGGCGGCCACCGCGATCGGTCCCGCCTGCCGGATCTGCGAGCGGCCGGCCTGCCCGCAACGCGCGGCCGAGCCCATCAGCCGAACCCTGACGGTGGACGATTTCACCAAGTCGATCTCACCCTATCCGTTCGCCGGGCCATAGGGTGGTTCAGCCGGCGCGCGATCTCCTCGCCTTCCTTGCCCCTCGCCCGGCGGTGGGCTATCCGCCTAACGCGGGCGGATTGCTCGCCATACCGTGGGGCCGACTTGGATTTCCCTGAGCTTCGCCAGCTGATGGCAGACGTCTTCGAATGCGATCCGGCGAAAATCCAGCCTGACTCCACGCCCGACACCCTGGAGGCCTGGGACTCGTTGCGCCTTCTGGACCTGATCCTGGCCATCGAGCAACGCGCGCATATCGAGATCTCTCCCGATCGCCTGGAGGAGATGATGAGCGTGCCGGCGATCCTCCGGGTCATCGAAGAATCCAAGGGGAGCTAGCGGCTCTTTAGAGCGCAGGCCATGGGCGCGACCAGCCATCCACAGCTTGACCGCCTGCAGGAGGTCGTAACCGCCCTCTGGCCCGACCACGCGCGCTTCCTGCGTAACAGCCTAGCTGGCTATGGCGCCGAAGACCTGGCGGCGATCGAGGACCTGGCGCGGCGGGTTTGCGCCCTGGCCGGGGAAGACCTGGACACCTTCGTACGCAGCTATCGCTGGTTATGCGGCGAGATGAACAAGGAAGCCCTGCACTTCAAGCGGCGTGGGGAATACCGCCTCTCGACCTTTGCGGAGGCCAACGCCCAGGTCTACTCCAACGGCGCCTTCATGCGCCGATACATGGAGGGGCTGCTGGTTTCCCAGGTGCTTTGGCGCAACCATAGTGCGGCCTTCCTCTACTTCCGCCAGGCCTTCCTTCCTCGGTTGCCGCAGCCCTTTCGCTATCTGGAGATCGGTCCGGGCCACGGCCTGTTCCTTTCGGTGGCCGCCGAGCATCCCGCCTGCGGACTGGCCGAGGCGTGGGACGTGAGCGAGGAGAGCCTTCGGCAGACCGCCGCCGCGCTCGCCACGGTGGGCCTGCACGGCCGCGTTCGGCTGGAGCTGCAGGACATCCACGCCCCCACCCGCCCGCCAGGGCCGGCGGCGGCCTACGACGGGATCGCCATCTGCGAGGTGCTGGAGCATCTGGAACGGCCGCGCGAAGCCCTCCAATCCCTGCGCCGCTTCCTGGCTCCCGGCGGCACGTTGTTCATCAACGTGCCGATAAACAGCCCGGCGCCGGACCACATCTACCTGTTGCGTGACGAGGCCGAGGTGCGTGAGATGGTCACCCGCGCGGGTCTCGAGGTGGTCGATCTGCAACTTGCGCCAATGACCGGCTACAGCCTGGCCGAAGCCCAGCGCCAGAAGGCCACCGTCAACTGCTTCGTGCTGGCCCGATGACCGCCGATACGAGGGCAAGCATCGAGGCGGCGCTGGATGCGGCGGACGTGATCGCCGCCCGGGCCCTCGCCACCGCCTACTGGAGAGCCAACCCGGACGCCTCGACGGCCCGCTACTTGACAGGGCGGATCGAGAGGCTCTGGCCGGAGCGGCTGGTCGAGCACCGGGTCGCCATCCTGCGCTCGTTCACGGTCGAGCCGATCGTGCCGCTGTTGCAGGCGGAAGCGGCTCTGGCCGGCTGCCGCGCTGTTCCCTGGGTCGGCGAGTTCAACGCCTACGGCCAGGAGATCCTCGCGGCCGACGGGGGCCTGTACGCCCACGCCCCCGACACGGTCATCCTGGCCGTCCAGACCCGTGACGTGGCCCCGCGGCTATGGTCGGACTTCGCGGGCCTTTCCGAAGACTCGGTGGCCAACGAGGTCGAGGTCGCGGCGTCCGGCCTGGCCAGCCTGATCGGTCAGCTCCGCGCCCGGACGGCGGCCAACATCCTGGTCCACGGCTTGGAGCCGCCCGTGCGGCCCAGCGCGGGCCTTCTGGATTCCCGTCGGCCGCTCAGTCAGGCCGACGCCATCGCCCTGATCAACCGACGCCTGCGCGAGCGATGCGCCGACCTGCCCGACGTCCACCTGCTGGACATCGCTGAACTGCACGCGCGCCACGGCAGGGCGCGCTTTGTGAGCGATAAGAAATGGGCCACCGCCAAGCTGCCGCTGTCCCTGGAGGGCGTGGGCTGGCTGGCCGCCGAATGGTGGCGCCACCTCAGCCTGTTCGCCCTGCCGCGCGCCAAGGTCCTGGCCCTGGACCTCGACAACACCCTGTGGGGGGGCGCGATCGGCGAGGAAGGCCTCGCCGGGATCAAGCTCGGCCCGGAATATCCTGGCGTGTTCTTCCAGAATCTCCAGCGAGCCGCGCTGGATGCGGCCCGGCGGGGCGTCCTCCTCGTCCTGTGCAGCAAGAACAATCCGGAAGACGCCCTGCAGGTGATCGACGAGCATCCTGGTATGCTGATCCGACGTGAGCACCTGGCGGCCATGCGGATCAATTGGGAGCCGAAGCCGGCCAACCTCGTCGCCATCGCCGAGGAGCTGAACCTCGGTCTGGAGTCCTTCGTCTTCCTCGACGACAACCCCGTTGAGCGGGAGGCGGTGCGACGCAGCCTGCCTGGCGTCATCGTCCCGGAACTGGGACCCGATCCCTCGACCTACGCCGACATCCTGCGGGACGTGCCCGCCCTTGAGCGCCTGACCGCGTCGGCCGAGGACGCCGAACGCACCCGCTACTACGCCGAGGAGCGCGAACGGCGCGGGCTGCAAGCGGGGGCCGAGACGCTGGAGGACTTCCTGGCCTCCCTGGATATCCGCGTGGGTATCGAGCCGATCAGCGCCATGACCCTGCCACGCGCCGCCCAACTGACCCAGAAGACGAACCAGCTGAACACCACTACGCGCAGGTTCACGGAGGCCCAACTGACCGAATGGCTGGCGGCGCCCGGCCGCGCCGGCTTTGTGCTGCGATCGCAGGACCGCTTCGGCGACAACGGTGTGGTCGGTGTGGCCCTCACCAGCGCGCAGGAGGGCGTCCGCGATATCGATGGCCTGCTGCTCAGTTGCCGCGTCATCGGTCGCCAGATCGAAACCGCCTTCCTGGCCTTCGTCGCGGACTTCGCCCGGCGGAATGGACAGCATCGCCTGCAGGGGTGGTTCATTCCCACCAGCAAGAACGCGCCCGCCCGAGGCCTCTATCAACAGGCCGGCTTCGAGATGACGTCTGAGCGCGATCCCGATCAGCTCTGGGCCTTCGACCTCACCAGCGGCGATGTCGCGGCGCCGACCTGGGTCACGCTCGACTCCGGCCTCTCGACCGGAGCGGTATGACCATGGCGATCCTGTCCAGCTTCGCGGCCCAGGCGGCGTACCTCGCCGGTCGGCACGACGAGGCGCTCGACCGCGCCACTCGTGTCCTGGCGCGCGATCCCAACGCCGTCGAAGCCCACCTGACCACCGCCTTGGTGATGCTCCGACGGGCGGCGGTGACCGAAACCCTGGAGGCGCTCAGGCGATGTCTCGCTCAGCGGCCGGCGGAATGGGTGTTCGAGCGCCTGGTGCAGGATTCGGTGGCGGTCGGGCCTCCGGGTCTGACGACGGAGATGGCCTTCGGCCTAGGCGCCCTGCTGCGCGCCAGGCTCGACGTCCTCCGGCCGGCGCTGCCCGTCGAGCAACGCCGGGCCGAGCACGAGTTCATCAATGTGGTGGGCACGAGCTACGTCCGCAGTTTCGGCGGCAGCCCGGCCTTCTTCCCGCTGTTCATCGGCATGGGGCCGGGGATGCTCCTGCTCACCGAGCCCGAGGCGACGGTGACGCGGCGCAAGTTCAAGGAGAACACGGCCCGGCTCGATCCGCGGAGGAACACCATGCTCGTGGTGGGGAGCGATCCCTACTATCACGTGATCGGGCTTGAGAAGGCCGGCGCCCAGCGCCCGAACGGGGCGACCGAGGATGACCTGGCGCTGATGGACCGGGTCGCCGAGCGCCACGGGCCGATACTCGACGACGCCAAGGCGACGTTCAGCGGCGCCCTCATGCTGCTCTGCGCGACGCCCACCCAGAACGAGGTCATGAACACCCTCTGCCGGCGAGTGAACGAGCGCCTCCAGGCGCTATGCGCCGAAAAGGGGGTGATGTTCCTCGACTGGTGGGACGAGCTGGCCGATCCCGTCACCGGTCGGCTCAAGGACGCCTACTGCGCCAACGCCTATCCGGGCGACATCCACTTCACGCTGGAGGCCACCCAGCGGTTCATGGAGCTTTTGAAGGTGGCCGGCCAGTTCAGCGCCGCGGTCGAGCCCTCCTGCGCCTACGACTGGTCGCATGTCTTCGAATGCTCGGTGGACGCCGGCGAGAAGACCCGCATCTGGTGCGAACCCAAAGTCACGCCCAACAACGCCTTCAAGTCGCACAAGATCGCCTCCGCCCATCTGGGCGGGCGGGTCGCCGACCTGATGGTGGCCCTAAGCGCCGGGCGCCGGGAGAACACCATGCTCATGGTGAACGTGCGTGACGGGTTCCTGCCGGTGACGATCCCCGCCCAGGCAGGCACCGGCACTGTGGCCTTCACTGAAACCGAGGCGGATTTCCAGACCGCGCAGATGACCCTGGACTTCTACGGCCGGACCGACGTCGCCCTGATGCGCAGCGGCGTGCTGCCCACCTACGACGCCCGTGGGGTGAGCCAGGCGGTCCTCCAGATCCATCCCGATACGGTCGACGCGGACATCGAACGCTGCAACCAGGCGATCGCGCGACTGGGCCCCGTTCCCATTCTGGTCGGCACGCCGTTTCCCGACCGCATCGGCGCGCTCAACCTGGGGAGCCGGAAGATCAATACCTTCCAGGTCTCCAACCGCCATATCCCCGAGGAATGGCGGAACTACGCGGTGGTCCTGGCCCGCTAGGGCGGCCCGCGTTCGGCGCGCAGCAGCGGCAGCATGACGTCGACCGCGTCGGCGGCGCGGATGGGTAGAGCGCTGGCGGTCTGATCGGTGAGTACGCGCGGCAGGCGGGGCGCGGTGATCGCCAGGCCCGCGTGGGCCTTGACCAGATCGGCGCAGAGCACCTCGCCGGCGGCCTTGCTGGCGGCGTATTCCGCCATACCGCGCGGCCGATCAGTGATGGCGACGGTCGATGGATAGAAGACATTGAGCGCACGGCCGTCCCGTGCGGCATACGCCAACCGGCAGAGGTTGTTGAACCGACCGACGTAGGCCTGGCTGAAGGCTTCGAACCGGTCGGTGGAGAAGGCGTCGGCGCTCTGGCGGAAGATCCCCGGCGTGGCGAAATAGTAGATGTGACTGGCTTCGGGGAGCGCGCCGGCGAGCTGGGCCCCGAGGTCCCCGTCGATGTCGCAGCCGATCGCTGTCGCCCGGCCGCCGGCCGCGCCGATGTCCGCCACCACCGCCTGCGCCTCGGCCGCACCGGTCAGGTAGGTGACCCAGGTTCGCGCCCCGCCGGCGGCCAGCAGCTTGGCGGTCACGGCGCCGAGGCCGCGCGAGCCTCCGATGATCAGCGCCTGACGCCCAGCGAACTCGCCCGGAGACACCTTGTCGGCCAGGCTAGCCATCGTTGGGGGGTCGACGGGCGCCGGCCGCACCAGAGCGCGCGCCGCGCCTCGCACGCCCGATCCGCCGAACCGCAGGTCGATGCGTGCGTAGCGCGGATCCGGCCGCTCGGCGCGCCAGCCGAGGCCGGGCCGGGGGGCGTCGCCCGTGACCGCCTCGAAGTCGAGTTCCGTGAAGATCGAGTGGAGCCCCGGGCAAGCCATGCCCACCACGGTCGACATCTGCGCAACGGCCAGGACCCGCCCCGCGCCGAGGTGACCGCAGAGGACCGGAAACATGCCGCTCGCGCCAGCGTCTGCGGCGGGCGGGACCACCCAGCCGGACAGGGCTCCCATCTGCTCCAGGCTCGGGACGCGCGGCGATCGGTCGAGTGGGGTGGGCGGCAAGTCCTCCCAGGACTCCAGGACGGCTCCGGCGGGTTCGCCCAGCGTCACGGTGATCGCGGTCGCCGTCAGCCCATCGCTCCGCAGCTCGGCCACGATCTCTTCGGCGGAGGATCGCACGACGTGCAGATCGACTGGCCGATCCAGATAGATGAACTTGCGGAACTGAGCTCGGACGCGGGCGATGGGCCCTCGCTGCTCTCCGGCTAGGCGATCGAGCGCCCAGAGCAGGCCGCCCACGCCATGGATGACCGCTTCGCCGGCCTGCGTGCGGCGCGCAGCGACCGGGTCCAGGTGCATCGGGTTCCAATCGCCCGAGAACCTGGCGAAGGCCTGCTGGTCCTCAGGGGTGAAGCGTCGCGAGGCCAGGGGGTTCATTTCAGGTGCTCGGCGATCATCTGCCGGATCAGCGGCCCGCACTGCGCGCGGGCCTGGTCGAGGACCAGGTGACCGCAGCCTGTGAGCTGTCTGAAGGTCACGGTCCCGGGATCCAGCCGCTCGATGGCGAAGCGATCCACCGCATCCATGAGCGAGGGGCAGAAGGTGAGTTCGCGGATCGGCATCAGGGGCTCGTCACCAGCCACGATCATCGTCGGCAGCCGGGCGGCGCCGATCAGGGGGTAATATATCCGCTCGTTGATCCTGCCGTCCGGTTGCAGCCCGAAGGTGTCCCGCGCCAGGTCGCAGTTGAAGGCGAACTGCTCCGGATCGGCGAACGACCTTTCCCAGCTGGCGGACAGCGGCCACAGCTTGGTCGTCGTCAACGGAGGCTCGGCCGCGAACACGGCGCGGACCGGACCGGGACTTTCCTGGGCGCCGAGATAAAGCCCAATCGTGCCGCCCAGGGACTCGCCCACCAGCAGCACCTTGCGGCCGGCGCATGCGGCGCTGAGGACATCGTGGACGGCTTCCGCCATCGCCTTGACGGTGGCGGGCCGGATGGGGTCGCTGCCCCCGTGGCCCGGCAGGTCGAGCAGCACCACCTCGGCGTCGTCCTTGAGGATGTCGTACCAATCCCCATGGCAGTGCGCGGTCCTGTGCGCCCCCGGCAGGAACACGGCCACCGGTCGATCAGCTTCTTGCCAGCCATCGACGGCGTAGATCCTGACCTGGCCGGTGCGGGAAGGCCAGTTCTGCCCCTTCAATCGGGCCATGGACGGCGCCTCCGGATGCTCGACTCCCGTCCGTTATGGTCTGGCATGTTCGGCCAGCATCTGCCGGATAAGTTTCAGACAGGCCTGCGGCGATTCGTGCAGCAGGAGATGGCCAGTGTTCACGATCCTGCGCAGCTTCAACTTGCCCGGGAACAGGCGTTGCAGCAGGTAGGCGTCAACCTCGTCAACCATCGATGGGTTGACCACGGTGGGCCGGGGCGGCGGCAACGGCATGTCGCCGGACACCAGCATCGCCGGCGTGCGCAGTCCGCCGACCAGGTCGTAATAGATGCGGTCCTCGACGCTTCCGTCCTGGGCGATGCCGAACACCTCCCAGGCCAGGTCGCGATAGAAGGCGTTGTCGGGTTCGTTGGCCCACGCGATCTTGAATGTTCCGATGATGGGCCAGAGCTTGGCTGTCGTGAGCGGCGGGTCGAAGGCGACAACCCCGACGATCGGCCCCAGTTCGTCCATGCCGGCCATCCGGAAAGCGATGGTGCCTCCCAGGCTCTCGCCGACCAGCAACACCTTTCGACCTGGGAGTTGTTCGCAAACCGCCTGGTGCAACACCCGGGCCATGGCTTCGACTCCGGTCGGCTGGATACGGTCGCTGCGTCTGTGCCCGGGCAGGTCAAAAAACACGACCGCGGCGTCCTCGCGGAGGATGGTCCACCAGGAAGCCATATCCTTCGCCGTCCGGAGCGCACCGGGCAACATCACCACGACCGGACCCGTGCCTTGGTGCAGGTCTTCCCCGGCGTACATGTTCAGGAAGCCAGCGTCAGTGGGGACCCGTTGGCCCCGGAGTATCGACATACTGAGAGCCTCCAGCCGGTCGGGTGACTCCGGGTCCCAACATCGGTGCGTCGTGGCCGCAGGGGCCGCTGAAAGTCAAGAGTGACAGGCCTTTAGAGACAATTGCGCCGCGGTCGTTCGGAACGACCGCGGCGCAAGGCAGCTCTAGTTGTCTTCTATTTTAGTTGCCGGTGACCCGGGCCCGTTCCGGGTGCAGCACGAAACGCTGAACGCGATTGTTCACGAATTCCGCCGTGTAGATGATGTTGGCGTTGCGGCAGGCGAGGCCGTGGATGTTCGGGTTGCCCCATTCCTTGCCCACGTGGCCGAAATAGCCGAGCACCTTGCCGGTGAGGTCGACCTTGTAGACGCGGCCGGGATAGATATCCCCGACGTACATCACGTTTTCGGTCTTGTTGTAGCAGAGGGCGTACGGCGTGCCGGGACGCGAAGCGAGGTTCTGCGGGCGCTCGTTGGAGTTATCCTCGGTGTACTTCGCCGGATACTGGTGGCCCTGCAGCGGCTGATAGGTCTTGGTCGGGACGTTGATGATCACTTCCCGCAGGAACCTGCCTTCGGTGTCGAACACCTGGATGCGGCCGTTGGTGCGGTCGCCCACCCAGATGTGGTCGTTCTTGTCGATCTGCAGGGCGTGGGGCAGGCGGAACTCGCCCGGGCGGGTGCCCTGCTTGCCCCAGGCGCCGACCCAGTTGCCGTTCGCATCGAACTTCACGACCCGCGAATTGATGTAGCCGTCCGAGACGTAGATGTTGCCCTTGGAATCCCAGTCGATGTCCGTGGGTTCGGCGAAGAAGCCGATCCGGGCCACGGGCGGGCCGCGGGTCTCTTTTTCAGCCCAGAAGTGCTCGGTGGATTCCTGTCTGCGGCCCAGCACCATCGCGGTCTTGCCCGACTTGTAGTCGAACTTGATCACCATGTTGCTGCCCTTGTCGACCACCCAGGGGTTCCCCTGGGGATCCACACGGACGCTGTGGCCATAGGCGAAGCCATAGATGTTATGGCCGATTTCGCGGACGTAGTTCCCCTGCGCGTCGAACTCGAGCAGCTGCGTGGCGTTGCCGCCATTCACGTCGCCGCGGATGTCGCCCCGGTTGAGGACGAAGACGTGGCCGCGGTCATCATCGGTCACGGCCGCGACTTCACCGAAGTCGATGTTCCAGCCGTTGGTGGCCGGCGGAAGCTTGAAGAACACCGGATTGACCCGGTCGAACGGGATTTCCGGCACGTTCGTCTGTGACGGGAACGCCTTCGGAAAATAGATGTCCTTGTAGTCGACGATCGGCGCCCGCTCGATTTGCGCGATGGACACCCCCGCGATCGCCAAGCACCCCACTGACGCCAACGCGGCGACGATATGTGAACGTTTCATCCTGAGTCTCCCCTTGTTGTTCAGGCGGTATAGACTTGAAGTCTCGATCTTACCAAGGATTGGGGTCTCTGATACCGCCGAAATTTCGAGATTCGAACCGGGCTCGGCAGGAGGGATGCGAAGGTGCGATCCCCGCGTTGCGCATAGCGCAAATGTGGAAGCCTTCACCGCTTCGGCGGCGGCCTGATCTGGGGTAGGGGAGGGTGGCTGACGTACAGGTGGAGTTAAGTTGTCGGCCCTACCAAAGTAGCAGACGAAAAACAAAAAGGGCGCCCGAACGAGCGCCCTTTTCGCTAACCGAACAAGGTCTAGATGATCACTACTTGACCGTTCCCTTATTCTTCAGTTCTTGCATGTCGCGCTTGGTCTCAGTGTAGACGTACCAAGGAAGATCGACATACGCGATGCAGCCGCCGCGCGCGCCGTATTTATCGTCCCCCACCGCTTTGCGGAGATCTTCCAGCGACATGCCGCCGCGCACCATCGCCGCCTGCTTCTCATAGTCGGCCTTGATCAGGTCTCTCTTCGTCCTGAGATCAGCCTTGGTCAGCGCATTGTTGCCGTGACCGCCGATGAAGGTCGTGACATCCAGCTTCAGCAGTTCATCGACATTGTGGAACATGCCGCGCGGCGTGCCACGCTTTTCCGACTTCCAGAACATGCCGTGATCCTGAGCCGGCAGGCCCGGATGGTCGGGGAACAGGTCCGCGTCGAACACGACGTCGCCGATGAAGGCCACCTTATATTCCGGCAGCTCAATGATCAGATCGTGCCCGGTATGCGAGGGCCCGAAATGGTGGAGCACGAACTTCACCCCGTCGATCGTGGTTTCGACCCTGGGCTGACGGATGATGACGTTGGGCGCGGGCGGCATCGGACTTTGCGGGCAAGTGGCCTTGGGCTTTTCCGTCCACTTGAACGACGTCCACTGCTGCTTCCAGTTGTCCTCCATCGCGATGATCTTGAGCTTGTCCGCGTTGGGCGTGTTGTAGAGACCGTTGATGTGGTCGGTGTCGTCGTGGGTCTCGATCACGGTGGTGATCGGCTTGTTCGTGACCGACTTGATGGCGCCGGAAGCTTGCGGCCAGCCGTTGTCGATCATGATGACGCCGGTGTCGCCAATGACGTACCCGACAACGGCGCCCGAGAGGGCCCAGTAGACTTTGCCCTCCTTGATCGTATGCATGATCGGCGCGCCGCCGAATGCGCCCGCCGGGGGCTGCTGGCGCGCCTGGGCCTGGGCTTGGCCCTGGCCTTGCAACGCCACTGCGCATAACGCCAGCGCGCTCACCGCCGCCAGCCGCTTTGAAAGCCTCATTCTTCCCTCCTGCTTCGCAAACTATCGTCACTGGGCGCGGCGCCGCGCACTCGGACGTCCCCCGCGACCTTTCGGCCCTAACCCATGCGGTGAGTCAAGCTTGTGAGAGGTGCTGTCAGTCCAAAGAGAGCTCGTCTCCATTTGGCGCAGTGAGGGCAGGGGGGCGCAAGTCCCTAGCCCATGACCTCTCGCCACTCAGCCAGGGCGGCTGAGGCTGACCTAGGAATAGGCGCGGGGCGGCTAGTAAGTTCTGGCAGTTCGTACAATCATGGCGCCATCGCTCGAAGACGAGGAGACAGAGATCGCGTCTGCTCGCTCCCGCGTTGCCGTGAGCCTCGCCTGATCGCCAGGTCATTGAATGCACCTGTGGATCAGAGGGGCTGCGACAGTTTGCGTCCGGCTAGGCGAAACATAGGGAGGCAAGTTTGCAAGACGACGATAGGACGATTGGCAAGATCCTCAGCCGCCAGCAGATGCTGCACTATTTGGGCGCGGCGGGCGCGACCTCGCTTGGATTGGGCGGCGTCGCGCGCGCGGCCGACTCGCGGGTGCTCATAAGGCCCGAGGCGATGGAAGGCCCATATTTTCTGGACGAAAAGCTCGATCGGTCGGACATCCGGGTCGAACCGACGTCCAACCAGCCGGTAGCCGGAACGCCGCTCAGCATCGCCCTCAACATCATCGGGGTTGAAGGATCGCGGAGCCGCCCGCTCACCGATACCTACGTGCATCTGTGGCACTGCGATGCGGCGGGGGAGTATTCCGGGGTCGACGACCGCATGATCGGCTTCAACACCCAAGGTAAGGCGTTCCTGCGCGGTTATCAGAAAACCGACGCCAACGGGCAAGTGCGCTTCCAGACCATCTATCCCGGCTGGTATCTGAGCCGCGCTTTGCACGTCCATTTCAAGGTGCTGACAATGGCGAACGGTCGTCCTTACGAGTTCACGTCACAGCTTTATTTCGACGACTCCCTGTCGGACAAGGTGTTGGCCCAGGGTCCCTACGCCGGGAAAGGTCCGCGCAAGCTGCGGAACAACGATGACGACCTCTACAAGGCCGATGACGGTCGGCAGATGACACTGGCCTTGGCCGACGACGGGCGAGGTGGCTTTAGGGGGACCTTCGACGTCGGCATGGACCTGCGCGATGAAAAGGCCGGTCGGCCCGACCGGTGGCTGCTGGATCCGCGCTCGAGATAAGCTGCGGGCCGACAGTGCTCCCGACAGAGCTTGTTTGAACTAGTGGGGCGCGCACCTGAAGCTCGCCGCCCGATCCGGATCGCCCGCCCCATTGTAACGTGGATAGCTGGGATACTCGCACAGCGGCTCGGTGGCCGTCGGCCGGCCCTCCTTGTAGGCGGTCACGATCAGCGGGCCGGGCGGCGTGCCCGTGTCCTGCCACCGCACCAGTTCCCCCAGCAGATCGACGGTGTTCGGGATCGGCGCCCCGTCCTTGCGCAAGCCCGAGCCGCCATGATTGGCGCCGGGGATCACGTAGAGGCGGACGAACTGGTTGGCTCGGCTGGCGCCCATCCTGCGCCGGACCGCGTCGAAATACGCGAAATTGGCCTCCGGGGAGAGGGCGTAGTCGGCGCTGTGTTCCACCACGATCAGCTTTCCGCCTCGGGCCAGGAAGCGCGTCAGGTCCGTGTCGCTCTGGTCGGCCATGGCGGAGAATTGCCGGACGCGGGCGCGAACCGCCGGATCGTTCAGCGGCAGCGGGCCGCGGAATCCGCCGTCCCGCATCACATAGTAGCGGTTGAACTGGGAGCTGTTGATCTCGAAGCCCGGGTCGGTCGTCGCGTGGCGCGTTGGAAGCGTGATCCACTGCGTGACGGCGCCCGCCTGGGCCTCGCCGCCGATCGGCCAGCCCGCGATGCCCGTGACCCCATTGGCCAGGGGAAACCCCCAGCTGTACCGGTTGCGCCAGGTCTCAACGGTGCTGATCTGACGATCCGTGAGGCAATCTTCGCGCGCCGCGTCGGCGCAGCGGATCGGGTCGAATTTGAACACCTTGCGGCAGGCCAGGTACTTGGAGATCACCCCGTCGCTCAGGCCGTCCAGCCCGTCGCACTGACGCGCCGATTCCCGGTCCAGCAGCGCCACCTGGGCTGGGCTTAGCCAGCCGTCCCCGAGGCTCGCCAGCCAGGCGTTGTACTTGGTGAGGTAGTTGGCGGTCACGTTCAGCCCGGGAACGACGGCGACGACGCCGTCGTAGTCCTGCGGATACCTCTGCACCACCCCCATGGCCTGGCGGCCGCCTTCCGAACCGCCAACGAAATAGAATTTCTCCGGCTTGGCCCGGTAGTAGTCGGCGACGATGGCGAGGGCGAGGTCGTGGGCCTTCTTGTTGGCGCCGTGGGCGTGGTTGAACACCGCCTCGTCGTTGAGGAAGAAGACGCCGATCTCGGGCCGGG
The DNA here is from genome assembly GCA_947476555.1 of Caulobacteraceae bacterium. Lineage (GTDB taxonomy): Bacteria > Pseudomonadota > Alphaproteobacteria > Caulobacterales > Caulobacteraceae > Phenylobacterium. Next base: position 26,009 of record CANJRI010000013.1, on the reverse strand, counting down.
CCGCCGGGTGCCCGCCGTCCGTACCCAGGGTCACATACCCCTGGGCGAGCGGCGTGGGCTCGCTGGGCGCGGCGTGGATTTGCTGGCTGAGCCCGTCGACCAGCACGCCGTTCAGGCCCCCGCCGCCGAACTGCACGGCCCGCCTGTTCCACTGATCGGGCAGGTTCACCGCCACCAGGATCGGCGGGGCCGCCGGATCGACCGGCGCGATGGAGGCGGTGACCTTGCAATAGGCGCGGACGGGCCCGCCCGGGGCGATCCACTCCGCCTTCGCGATCCGGGCCCCGGCCTGCGGCAGGCTCATGACCGCGGCCGCATACGCCCGCCCGAGCAGGGCCGTGCATGTCGGTTCATCGGCCTTCGCCGCGCCGACCCCGGCAAGCAAGCATAGGGCCGCACCCACGCTAAGGAGTTTTTGCGATCTCATCCCGTTCCTGCCCCTGCGTCGCTGAGGAGAAGCTCCGACCCGCGAGCGCGAGTGCGAACCGACCACGCCGATCCTGTTCCTTCCGCTATCGATCTACAACAGCTTCAACGCCCGCAGACCGGTCGTTCAGTCGGGGCTGGAAGGGATTTGGGCCGGAAAGGTCGGCCAATTCCGGGAGGTTGGATGACCGTCGTCTAACGGGAGACAGCTGGTGTGAATGAGTGGCGGTGCTGTCAGTCTACCGGCGACTTGTCTCCACGTGACGCCCTTCGCAAGCCAACCGAGGCCGCCTTGTGTCCAGCGCACGGATGTAGAAACTTGACGGATGGGGGCCAGACGCTTGCGACACAGGATTTTGGCCTTGGCGATGGGGGCCGGTGCATTCGCCGGACCCGCGTGCGCAGGCGAGGCGTTCGTCGGCCTCTATGCTCATGACATCAACGACGGGATCGCGGTCGGTGGCTATGAGGGCGGCGCGCAGGTGGTCGCCGGCGTCCGGACCGCCGCGCTGGACGAGCTGGCGTTCCTGAAGCGCCCCCGCGTGCGGCTGCTCGCCGGCGCCAACACCAAGGGCGGCATCACCTATGTCGCGGCGGGCCTGTCCTGGCGATTCCCGCTGACCTCGCGGCTGTATGTCGAACCGGGTATTGGATTGGCGGTGCACGACGGGGCGGTGGATCTTCCGTCGCCCTACGAGCCCGGTATCTCCAGCGCCGAGGCGGCCCGGCGGCTGGATGACTGGAACAATCGGCTCGACCTGGGATCCAGGTTCGTCTTCGAGCCGGAGCTCAACCTCGGCTGGAAGGCCACGGACCGACTCTCCGTCGAACTATCGTGGGCGCACCTCAGCCACGCCCAGCTTGGCGGCAACTTCAACCCTGGGGTCAGCGACGTGGGCCTGCGCGTGGTCTACCGCTACGGCATCGACCGTTAGGCCAGGAAGATCGTCGTCGCGGTGAGACTCGAGGCCGTGATCCCCACCAGCACCAGCTGACCACCGCCGGTCATGGTGATGAGGGTGTCGGCTCCGCTCTGGCTGACCGTGTAGAGCGTTCCCGGGTCGAGTTGAATCCGATCGCCCTGGGACAGGCTGAAATCCAGCACCCGGTCGACACCGGCCTCGCCGAAGCTGTGGAAGATGTCGGCCCCGCTCCCGCCGCTCATCGTGTCGTCGCCCCGGTCGCCGCTCAGCCAGTCGTCGCCGGCCCCGCCCGCCAGGGTGTCGGAACCCTGGCCGCCCCGGATCAGGTCATTGCCCACGCCGCCGTCGCAGGTGTCGTCGCCCAGGTTGCCGTAGACGATGTCGCCGCCATCGTCGCCGAACAGCAGGTCCTGGTCGCGCCCCCCTACCACCCAGTCATCGCTGGGCCCGCCCGAGCAGGTGTCGTTGCCCATGTTGCCGTTGATGTCGTCGAAGTCCGCGCCGCCGAGCACCTGGTCGGCCCCCTCGTCACCGCGCAGGTAGTTGGACCCGGCCGAGTCCACGACGGTGTCGTTGTCGAGCCCGCCGAAGACGTCGTCGTCGCCGTCGCCGCCGTCGAGGTAGTCGCTCCCTCCCCCCCCAGTGATGGTGTCGTCGCCGGCGTAGCCGCGCAGCCGGTCGGTCAGGCCTGACCCGGAGCCGCTGTCGGCGCCGGACATCAGCCCGATCCGCGCCGCGGCGTTGGACCCGCCGGCCACCCAGCCCATGAAGGTCGTGGCCGGGGTCGAGAGGCCGGTGAGGTCATAGACCTGGGCCCCGTTGGCGCTCTCCTGGATGCGGGTGATGATCCCGCCGGTCGGAACGCCGCCCGAGCCGTAGGTGAAGCCGGTTCCGGAGAAGCTGGTGAGTTGACCGTTTCCGGCGACACTGAAGGCGGTCGGAGTCGCGTTCTGATAGGCGCCCACCGATAGGGAGCCGATATCCAGCTGGTCGAAATCGAGTCCGAAGACGCCGGCCGTCAGGATCGCCATGCCAGTCCCCTTGGATGATTCGATCGTAGCCCATGACCCGGTCTGCACAATGCGGCCCGGGGTTTTGACGCCTGCGCTCAAATGTCGCGCACCGGTAAGCTCCGGGGGACGCCGGCGCGATGGACAGGACTCCGCAACGGCGCGAAGCTTCGCCATCCGGGGAGTCGGGCAAAGGGGGGACTGCAATGCGGCGGGGTGCGGCGCGCTGGACGGGTGTCCTGGCTGCGCTGTTGCTGGCCGCCTGCAGCGGCGGGCGCTTCGGGGGCGGGCCGCCCGCGCCCGCGCCCGGAGGCCCGCCCACCGCCGCCCAGGCCACCCGCTTCCTCAGCCAGGCCAGTTTCGGCGCGACCGACGCCTCGATCAGCCAGGTCCGCGCGGCCGGCTACGCCGAGTGGATCGATCAGCAGCTGGCCATGCCGGTCTCCGCAACGCACCTAGCGTTCGTGGATGCGCGTCTGGCCGACCGACGGCTCACCGATCCCAACGCCGCCCTCTCCTCGACGGAGTTCTTCCAGAGTTTCTGGGCGCAGACCGCCACCGGGCCGGACCAGCTCCGACAGCGCATGAAGCTGGCGCTGTCGGAGATCTTCGTGATCTCCCTGGCGGACCCCAGCATCGATGTGCGCGGCGCGGCCTCGTACTACGACATGCTGGGCGCGAACGCGTTCGGCAACTTCCGCACCCTGTTGGAGCAGGTCAGCCTGCACCCGCAGATGGGGATCTACCTCACCTGGCTGGGCAACCAGCGGGAGGACGCCGCCAGCGGCCGGAACCCCGACGAGAACTACGCCCGGGAGGTCATGCAGCTGATGACCATCGGGGTGGCCGAGCTGAATCCCGACGGGACCCTCGACGTGAACAGCGCCGGCCAGGCGGTCGCCACCTACGACGAGGCTGACATCCGGGGCCTGGCGAGGGTGTTCACCGGCTACAGCTGGTACGCGGCCACGCCCACCAACAACACCTTCGCCGGCCGCGGCCGGACGTCCGAGGCCCAGGTGCGGGCGATGATCCCCTATCCGGCCTTCCACTCCACCGGCGCCAAGGCCTTCCTCACCGCCAACATACCGGCATCCTCGACCTCCGACCCGGCAGGCGACCTGCGGATCGCGCTCGACGCCCTGGCCAACCACCCGAACGTAGCGCCCTTCATCTCAAAGCAGATCATCCAGCGGCTGGTCACCAGCAATCCCAGCCCGGCCTATGTGGCCCGCATCTCCGCCGTCTTCGCCAACAACGGCCGGGGGGTCCGGGGGGACCTGGCGGCCGTGGTGCGCGCCATCCTGCTCGACACCGAGGCGCGCAATCCCGACCCGGGGATCAACTACGGCAAGCTGCGCGAGCCGGTGGCGCGCCTCTCCGGCTGGATGCGTGCGTTCGGGGCGACGTCGCAATCCGGCTTCTGGCTGGTCGGCACGACCAGCGGCAACAGCTCGCTGAACCAGTCGGCCCTCAACGCGCCCTCGGTGTTCAACTTCTGGCGGCCCGGCTACTCGCCGCCCAACACCCGCGTCGGGATGGCCGGGCTGGTGGCGCCGGAATTCCAGGCTGTCGACGAAGTCTCGGTGGCCGGCTACCTCAACACCATGCAGGGGGTGATCGACGCCGGGATCGGCGCCACGCCCCGCGGCGGGACAGGGCGCGACGTGCGCAGCGCCTACGCGGCCGAGATCGCCCTGGCTCGCGAGCCCGACGCCCTGGTCGACCGGCTGAACTTGCTGCTGATGCACGGGGAGATGTCGTCCGCACTGCGCGCCCGGGTTCTCGAGGCGGTGAATGGGGTCAGCATCGGCTCCACCAACCCAGCCACCGTGAGCACCGCCCTGGCCAACCGGGTGAAGCTGGCGATCTACATGACCATGGCCTCGCCCGAATACCTGGTGCAGCGATGAGCGGGACAATGGACCGCCGCCACCTGCTGCGCGTCGGCGGGGCCCTGTCGATGCTGGGGGGGGCCGCGCCCCTGGCGCTGCAGCTCGCCGCGGCCGGGTCGGCGGCGGGCCAGGCGGCCACCGACTACAAGGCCCTGGTCTGCATCTTCCTGTTCGGCGGCAACGACGCCCACAACATGGTGCTGGCCACCGATAACGACTCCTGGGGCCGCTACTGGAGCGCCCGCAACACCGGCGCGGACGCCATCGCCTTGATGCCCGCGGGGACCGCCGCCACACCCGTGGGACAGGTGAGCCCGCTCACCGGCCGGACCGCCGACAACGATACGCCCGAGGCCTGGGGCGGGGTGCTGCCGATCACGCCGCGCACGCCCAACCCTGTCCCGGCCGGCACCAACGCCGGGGTCCGCACCTTCGCCCTGCACCCGTTCCTGGCGCCGCTGCGCCCGATCTGGGATGAGCAGCGGCTGGCCGTGGTGGCCAATGTCGGGCCGTTGATCCAGCCGATCACCAAGTCGCAGTACCAGGCCCTAACGGTGGCCTTACCCACGAACCTGTTCTCGCACAACGACCAGCAGTCGGTGTGGCAGGCCAATGCGACGGAAGGCGCGCGGGTCGGCTGGGGCGGGCGCCTGTCTGACCTGATGGCCGGCATGAACGGCGGCAACACCCTCTTCACCGCCGTCTCCACGGCAGGCAACGCGGTGTTCCTCTCCGGCCAGTCGGTGGTCCAGTACCAGCTCTCCACCGGGACCCAGCCGGCGCAGGTGATCACAGGCCAGAGCGGCGGGAGCCTGTTCGGCTCGTCTCTGGCGCCGGCGCGGGTGCGGGCGTTGATCAGCGACACCAGCATCGCCCACAACTTCGCCGCCGACTACGCGACGGTGACCAGTCGATCGCTGACCGCGGCCACGACAGTCAACGCGGCGTTCGGTGAGGCGGTGGTCACCGGCGTCCGCACCCCCACGGCCTACACCAATCCGATCAGCGGCGCCGTCGAGGCCAACACCCTGGCCACTCAGCTTTACGCCGTGGCCAGAATGGTGGCGGCCGGCGCCACCCTGGGCATGAGGCGACAGGTGTTCTTCGTCAGCCTGGGCGGCTGGGACACCCACGATTTCCAGAACGTCGCGCAGCCCAACCTGTTGGCCAAGGTGGCGCACGCCATGGCCTATTTCGACAGCGCTCTCGCCAGCATCGGCGGCGTCGACCGGCGAACCCAGGTGACCGCCTTCACGGCCTCCGACTTCGGCCGCACCTTCACGACCAACGGCGACGGCACCGACCATGCCTGGGGCAGCCACCACTTCGTCATGGGCGGGGCGGTCCGCGGTCAGAACATCTATGGCCAGTATCCGACCCTTGGCGCCGATGTCGGCGGCTTCAACAACCCCAACATGGTGAGCAACGCCCTGATCCCCACCACCGCGGTGGATCAGTATGGGGCGACCCTCGGCGCCTGGTTCGGCGCGCCGCAGTCCGAGCTGTCGTCGATCTTCCCGCGCCTGCCGAACTTCAGCGTCCGGGACCTCGGCTTCCTCTAGGGCCTTTCCGGTTGAGGTTCACCTGAACCGGATAAGAAGGCTCGATTCTTAGATTGGAGCGTGACGGGCGCCGGAACCGGTTCCCACTTCCGCTGTCACGCTCTGAGGAACGAGATTTCCGTGGCGCGCCGCGCGCCAGCCGTCCGGTCCAGCTGCACCACAACGTCGATCACCCGCCCGACATAGGTCTGCACCTTGTCCCAACCGAGGTCGACGCCGCTCATCAGCGAGAGCAGGGCGATCTGGTCGAGGGCGCCGGCCGGGCTGTCGGCGTGGACGGTGGTGATCGAGCCTGGATGGCCACTGTTCACCGCGCGGAGGAAGGCGAACGCCTCCTTGCCGCGCAGCTCGCCCAGCAGGATGCGGTCGGGCCTGAGGCGAAGGGCGGCGGCCAACAGGGCGTCGGCGTCAACCCGGGCCTCGCCGAGCTCACCGCGCACCGCCACCAGACCCACGGCGTTGGGATGATCCAGCCGTATCTCCGGGGCGTCCTCGATCACCACCAGGCGCTCTGACCGGCCCACCTCCTTGACCAGGGCGTTCAGCAGGGTGGTCTTGCCGCTGCCGGTACCGCCGGAGATGACGATCGTCTTGCGCCGCCGCACCGCGGCGGCCAGGAAGCCGGCCTTGTCGCCCGAGTCCAGCAGGGCCTGCAGCTCGGCGTCGTCGCCGCCGGAAGGACCCGGCTCGGCCGCTTCGAACAGGCCATCGCCCGACAGGTCGGCCAGGCTGAGATCGGAGATCAGGTGCTTGCGCACCGCCATCGCCAGGCCGCCGCGGGTGGCGGGCGGGCCCACGATCTGCACCCGCGCCCCGTCCGGCAGAGTGGCGGAGAGCAGCGGCTGCTCACGGTTGACGCCCTGGTGACTGGCGGCGGCGATCTGCCGGGCCAGGCGCTGCAGGGCGGTCTCGGTCAGGGCCTCGGCCGGCTCGCGGCTCATCTGGCCGGTGGTGGTCTCGACCCACACCTCGCCCGGCCGGTTGATCAACACATCGGTGACGTCCGGCCGCGACAGCCAAGGGGATAGCGGCGCGAGATACGCCGAGAGGTAGACGCCGGCGGTCATCGCACCTGGGAGAAGTCGAGGTCGCGGGCCACGGACACCTGCACCGGCGCGCCCTGGGGAATCCGGATGGTGGGCGGGATCTCGATCTGCTTCTGCAGGGCGATCTCGGCGACGCGGGTGGCCTGGGCGGGCGATCCGATGATCAGCGTGGCGTCGGTGTCGTCGTCCCCGGAGATGGCGTCGAGGCCGGCGGAGAGCACCGACAGGAGGATGGCGGCGCCGAACCGGCGGAAGAAATGGGTGTCCACGTCGCCCTCCAGGCCGCCGCGGCCCAGCCTGTCGATGGCCGGTGAGCCCACGTCGATGGAAACGCCCGTGGGGGTGATGATCCGCGACCAGACCACGAAGGCCCGGCTCTGGCCGACGGCGGTGGCTTGCCGGTACTGGCCGATCAGCTTGGACCCGCGCGGGACGAGGATCTGGGCGCCGTCGAACCCGCGCACGTCGCGGCTGACCACCGCGCGCACCGAACCCGGCAGGTCGGAATTGATGGCCGTCTCCAGGACCGCCGGGATCACCGACCCCTGGGTCACTGTGCGGCCGAGGTTGCGCATCTGGATCGCCCGAGTGGCGTCGGCCGAGCCGCCGGTGACCCGCGACTGGAAGCGTTCCTCGGCCGACAGGGCGCCGTTGTCGGTCGCCGGCGCTGGCGGGGCCTGGGCCAGCCGGAGCGGGGCGGCCGCCTCGGCCCCGCTGAGGTCCACGACTACCGCCGGGGCGCGCCAGTGGGCCTCGGCGGGATCGGGGGGCGGAGCCGCCGAGGCGAAAGTCGGCGGCGCGGCGTCGGGCGCGAGCGGAGCCGGGATCGGCGGGGGCAAGGGAACCGGAGCCGGCTGGACGGGGGCGACGACCGGCGGCGGTGCGGTGGTCGTCTGGGCCTGGGCGGTGCGCCCGCTACTCATCGAGCCGAACACCATCAGCCCGAGGGCTCCCGCGCCAGCGACGCCCAGGGCGAGGGTCCAGGGCGAGCTGGGCTGGCGCACCCGGGGGCGGGTCTGCTCGGCCCGGGCGAATACGGGGCTGAGGTCGTCGTCGGTCATCGCCGCCACCAGGGGTCCTTGCGCGGACGCGGCGTCAGCATGCTCGCCTCCTCGGCGGTGAAGCCGTCGTTGTAGATGCGGGTCACCTCGCTGCCGCGCCGCAGCACAAAGCTGCGGGCCAGCCGGTCCACGACCACATAGCCGTCGCGCTGGTGGGAGTTCACCACGGCCTCGCCGCCGTCGGGATCGACCGCGAAGATGGCCGGCAGGTCCTCCAGCGCCTTGAAGGTGAAATAGGTGGCCGCCCCGTCGTCGAACATCCGGACCGGCAGGGTCTTGGTGGAGCCTTCGTAGCTGTAGGCGCGGTTGCGCTCCTCCGGTGGCAGCGGCAGGGGCGGGGCCTGCGGGATCAGCACCACCGGGGCCGGGTAGAGGAAGCGCACGCTGTAGGGAATAGCCCCGCGCGCCGAGCGGGGCCGCACGCCGAGCTGGAAGGCGTAGCGGCGCTGGTCGGTGACCACTGTCATGTTGGTGTCCGGCCGCTGGGCCTGTGGCTTGAGGAAGAGGAGGTTGGCGCGGCGGTTCGGAGTCACCTGCCAGCCCAGGGAATCGCCGATCGCCACGTTCTCTATCCGCTCGGAGGGGTCGAATTCCAAGACCAGTTGGTAGCCGAGCGCGCCGCGCAGCTCGACCACCTCGCCGGGGTCGTAGTCGACCACATGGATGCGCGGGTCACCGGGGCCGGGGCGCGGGACCACGGCGGCGGCGGGGGTGGCCAGGGCCACGATCGCGGCAAGTAGCGCCAGAGGTCTCATGCGGGTCTCCGGACGGCTGGCGCAGGCCGGCGATAGGCCTCGCCCAGGCGCGATCCACCGCCCGCGACGCCGTCGGCCTGCCTGGGGGCGAGGGAGTTTCCGGGCACGGTGAGGGGGCGTTCCCGGATCGTGGCGTGGGCGGTCTCGCGCCTCAGGTCGAAGGCCAGGCGTTCGGCGCGCGAAGGGGCGAACGACGAGGCGGCCGGGGTCGGGGCGGGGGGCGACGAGGCCGCGCTTCGGTCCGGCGCCGCGGGCCAGCGCAGGCCCAGCGCCATGATCCCGGCGCTGATCAGCAGGGCGGCCTGGCCGGCGCCGAACACGAACACCAGGGCCGCGGCGCTGATCGCGGTCTGGGAATCCAGGGCGAACTCCTGGCGCTGGCGGGCCAGGGTGACCAGCCAGGGATCCAGCACGGTGAGCATCAGCACGATCAGCAGCCAGCCCACCAGGGTGACTAGGCCGGCGGCCGCCAGGGCGCGCACCCAGCCGAGGAACAGGCCCCGCGTCGCCGGGATCAGGAACAGGGCGATGAACACCGGACCCACGGCGCTCAGCACGCCAATCGCCAGCTTGGCGGCCGAGATCACGCCGGCGCTCATCAGGAACAGGACCCCGGTGGCCGCCGAGGTCGCCTGGGCGGCCGCGGCCTCAGGGCTGGAATAGGCCTCGGCGTTCGGACCCGCGGCCTTGCCGAAGGCGACGGCCGTCTGGGTGAGCTGGTCGTAGGCGACCTGCAAGCCCTCGATGGGATAGGCGGCCAGGGAGGCGCTCTCGCCCTGCAGCGGCGCGGCGGTGAGGGCGGCGATCTCCACCGGCGCGCGGTCGGCGACGTCGAACACCAGGGTCTGGAAGGCGGCCCAACTGGTGACCAGGGCCAGCACCGCCCCGATCCTGAGCGCGATGCCGGGGGCGTCGGAAAGCCGAGCGCCGCCGGTGGCGAACAGCATCCGGTAGCCGATCAGGGCGACATAGATGGTGAGCAGGGCGGTCAGCGCGATCTGGAACGTCCCGTTCCCGCCGGTCAGCGCCATGTAGCCGGTCTGGGCGTAGGCGCGGGTCTGGCAGTCCACGGCCGAGAGCACGCCGCGGATGACGCCGTCGTCCACCAGGGCCGCGCAGGCCTCGCTCATGCCGCGCTCCTGCCGGCCATGAATGGATCCAGCCATGCGCCCGGCTCGTCGCCCAGTTCGTCGCGCAGGGCGTCGAGGCGGCGGACGGCGCGCTCGGTGCCGGCCAGCACCGCCAGCTCGCCGGTGAGGCCGGAGAGGTCGAGCCGGACGACGACACTGTGGTCGCCGCGCTTGATCAGGAAGCAGCGCGAGGTGTCGGGCAGGGTCCGCACCAGCTCGAACTCGTGCTCGGTCAGGCCGAAGCCGTCCACGTAGTCGGCCGCCTTGGCCCGGGCGTTGGGGAAGAACACCTGGGTGGCGGCCTGTTCGATGATCGCCGAGGCGATGGTGCTGTCCAGGGCGTCGGCGGCGCTCTGGGTGCAGAAGCCGACAGCGCCGTTGCGCTTGCGGATGGTCTTCTCCCAGTCCTTGATCCGTCGCAGGAAGACCGGATCGTCCAGGGCCTTCCAGCCCTCGTCGACGACGATCAGGGCTGGCGTTCCATCCAGGCGCTGCTCGATGCGGTGGAACAGGTACATCATCGCCGGGGTGCGCACCGTGGGCGCGTCCAGCAGGCGGGTCATGTCGAAGCCGAGGATGCGGGCGTCCACGTCCAGCCGGTCGGTGGGATTGTCGAACAGCCAGGCGTGTTCGCCCTCCTCGCACCAGGCGGCCAGCCGGGCGGCGAGATCCCCGGCGCTGGGCCGGCGCGCCCCCCGGAACACCTCGCGCAGGTAGCGCAGCCGCCGGTGGCCCGGGGCCTGGGCGTAGTTGGCGTCGACGGCCTCGGCGATCATCGCCCGGTCCTCGGCGCCCAGGCTCTCGCCGTCGGTGGTGAGCAGCTTGCCCAGCCAGTCCGCCAGGAAGGCGCGGTTGGCGGCGGTGTCGGGCAGGGCCAGGGGATTGAGGCCGGTGGGCTCGCCGGGCGAGAGCACGTCGTAGCGACCGCCGATGGCGCGGATGAAGGGCTCGGCGCCGCGGTCCTTGTCGAAATAGGCGATGCGGGGCTTCAGTCGCTCGGCCTGGGCCAGCAGGAAGGTCAGCAGCACCGTCTTGCCCGAGCCGGACGGGCCGATGACCGTGAAGTTGCCGAGGTCGGCGTTGTGGAAGCTGAAGTGGTAAGGGCCGAAGGCGGTGGTCTCCAGGACCGAGATCGCCGGACCCCAATGATTGCCGTCGGCCCGTCCCACCGGGTGGTTGTGGAAGCTGGCGAGGCTGGCGAAGTTGGCCGCCGAGACCAGGGCCCGGCGGGCGATGAACTTCAGGTTCCCCGGGAACTGGGCCCAGAAGGCCGGCTCCATGCCGACGTCTTCCCGGACAGCGATCGCGCCGGCCTCGGCCAGGGCCGACTGCACCTCGGCCACGCCGGCGTCCACGGCCTCCAGGCTCTCGCCGCGCACCAGGACGGTCAGATGATGCTCGCCGTAGGCGGCGCGGCCGGAGCCCACGTCGTCCCTGGCCTGGGCGAGTTCGCCGCGCAGGGAGAAGGCGTCGTCGTCGGCTGCCTTCAGTCGGCGCAGGGCCAAGCCCATGCGGTCGAGCGCCGCCTGCCGGTCGACGAAGGCGAAGCTCTCGGTGAGCACCATCTCCAGCGGCAGCCGCAGGACGCCGTCGAGCATCCCGGGCGCGGTGCGAGCCGGATAGTCCTTCAGCGAGACCATGGCCCCGAAGCCCTTGCCCGCGACCTCCAGGGCGTCGAGGCCGAAGGAGAGCCGGCGGGCGGCCAGGGTCTGGCCGAAGTCGCCGGTGGGGGCGAGCAAGGGGCGCAGCTCGCCGTTCAGGATCTGGCCGAGGAATTCGCCCGGCTCGGAGCGCAGCGCGCCGCCGGGGGCGGTGTAGAGCGACAGGGTCCGCGCGCCGTAGGGGGCCAGCGCGGCGGCGAAGGCCTCGCGGGCGGCGGACAGCTGGCGCAGGTCGCGGTCGAGCTCGGCCTCACGCTGCCGGGGCCCGCGGGCCAGGCGGTCGAGAAGGCCCGCGCCGCCCTGCAGCGGTCGCAGCACCAGGGTCAGGAAGATGTCGTTACGGTAGAGCCGGCGGCCGGCCAGTTGCTCGCGCCAGGCCGCGTCGAGCCGCGCGCAGAACGGCTGTTCCGGCTGCGGTGGGAAATCCGGCGTGACCTGCCGGCGGATGACGTGGTGGTAGATCGCCAGCCGCGAGCTGGCCGCCCCGCGCAGCACGGTCTCGCGCACCGCCTTGCGGTAGTTCAGCTCCTCGTCGGGCGCGGTCTCGAAGGGAAAACCGGCCAGGTGCAGGGTCTGGAGGAGGAGGCCGTCGCGGGTGCGCAGGGTCGTCTCGTCGACGTGGGCCTCATAGGGCAGGCGATCGCCGATGGCCACCTCGCGGGGGGCCAGCTTGCCGGCGCCGGTGGTGATGACACCCCTGCTCATGGCCGGTAGCTGTTGCCCCTCCAGAACGAGAAGTTCGGAATCCGCGGGCAGGTCCGCAGCTTGGTGATCCAGAGGTCGAAGAATCGTGGCTCACGCAGGCAACCCAGGTAGCCGACGGCGTGGACGATGGCGGCCAGACCCAGCGCCCAGAACGAGCGGGTGATCAGGAAAGCCTCGACCGTCACCACCAGGTTGAACACCGCATAGGCATAGGTGACGCCGCCGATCATCTGCGGCCGGGTGAGGGCGGCGAAGACGGGATCGGAGGCCAGCCGGCTCATGTCAGCCGAGCCCCTGCGCCAGTGTGCGGATGCCGGCGACGATGGACACCGCCCCGAAGACGATGAAGCAGCCGACCACCACCACGATCCCTCGCCGCCACTCCATGCGCCCGGTGAGCATCAGGAAGCCGACGATGGCCACCGCGATCACCGCCGCGCTGGTGGCGATGTTGCCCAGCAAAGTGCCCTGCACCCACTGGAGGGCGGCGACCAGGGCCGAGGAGCCAGCGGGATCGGTCTGGATCTGTTGCATCCGTCAGTCTCCGCGGGCGGCAAAGCCCGCGAGGATCGCGCGGACGTAGGATTGGGTTTCGGCGAAGGGCGGCACGCCGCCATGGCGCTCCACGGCGCCAGGCCCGGCGTTGTAGGCGGCCAGCGCCAGGGGCAGGCTGCCGTCGAACCGGCGCAGCATCGCCGCCAGGTAGGCGACGCCCCCTTCGATGTTGGACGCCAGGTCCGCGGCGTCGACGCCGAGATCCCGCGCGGTGGCGGGCATCAGCTGCATGACACCCCGGGCGCCCTTGGGCGAGACCGCCGACTGGCTGAACCGCGACTCCTGCCACGCCACCGCCTGGGCGAGCTCGGCCGGGACCTGGTGTCGCCTCGCGGCCTCCGCCACGGCGGCGGCCACGCCGCCAGGGCCGGCTGACGACGCCGTGGCCAGGGGCCGGACGCCCTCCGTGGAATAGATCGCCGGTCCGGAATAGGTTCGCACCTGTCCGTCCGGCAGGATCTCAAGGACCTGGGCGAGAGCGGGCGCCGTGGGCGCGACCAGCGCGACCACGACGATCAACGACAAGAAGGCTACGCGAGCCATGACACCCTCACCCGATGCGATGAGGTTAGACCAACTGTGACCGGGGCGGCCAGCCCAAATTGTCGCGCCGACCGGCCGGTGGGGTGCTGTCAGGCAAACGATAAAAGGTCTCCACTTTGCGGCGCGAGGCCGTAGCTGGAGCCGCCCGTGAGACCGATTTCCTACAAGCGCCACCGGTTTCCGGCGGAGGTGATCCGCCATGCGGTGTGGCTGTACTTCCGGTTCACGCTGAGCCTACGGGACGTGGAGGAACTACTGGCGCAGCGGGGGATCGAGGTCAGCCACGAGACGGTCCGGTGCTGGACGCTGAAGTTCGGCCGGCAGTTTGCCCAAAACCTCCGCCGCTCGCGCCCCAAGCCGACGGGCCGCTGGCATCTCGACGAGATGGTGGTGAAGATCGGGGGCAAGCGGATGTTCCTCTGGCGCGCCGTCGATGACGAAGGAGAGGTGCTGGACATGCTGGTGCAGGAGCGGCGCAACAAGGCGGCAGCTCTGAAGTTGCTGAGGAAATTGCTTAGAAACCAGGGCGTTCACCCCGAGGCGATCATCACCGACAAGCTGGCTTCCTACCGCGCGGCGGCCAGGGATCTGGGCCTGGTCGACCGACATCGCCCGGGCGGCATGCGGGAGAACAACCGGGCGGAGAACTCCCATCTGCCGATCCGGCGGCGGGAGCGAAAGCAGCAGAAGTTCAAATCCAGAGCCTCGGCTCAGAGGTTCCTCGCCACCCACGCCGCCGTCTACAACGTCTTCAATCTGCAGCCCCACCTGATCCGCCGATCCACCCTTCGCCTGTTCAGGGCCGAGGCCCATCGGACCTGGGCGGCTGCGACCGCGGTTGCGTGACCACGGCGCCGGGGAGGGGGCTTTCGCGGCTCGGCAGAGTTTACCTGACGGTCCCCGCTCCAAAGGGTCTCGGCGGGCGAGATCGAGGGTCTGATCCAACGAGAGCTCCAGCACCGGTTCGGCGGCGATGACCGTCCGCTGGGTGAGTTGCTCGCCACCGTGAAGCGGGTTGATCTTGATGACCAGGCGGTTCGGATCAGCTTCATCCGCGCGAAGACCCCCCGGGCGGCAATGGCCGGCGCCGAGATCGATCCGGCCGATAACACCCTCGCCGTCCTGACCTTGCCGATACGATGCAAGCTTCGCGGTGGCCGAACCTGGATCATGGGGCCGCCTGGCTCGGAGGCGACAGTTCGACCACGCCGGGATACGAAGCTGATCAAGGGGCTCCAGCAATCCCACCGCATCCTCAAGAATCTTGGATGGCGGGCTGATGGCAGCCTTGAGGATGGTGGCGCATTCGCGGCGCCGGCCAACGCTTACGAGCGACGGCTCTGCAGATTGGCGTTCCTGGCGCCTGATATCCAGAAGCGGATCTTGGAAGGACGGCAGCCACGCGATCTGACGCTCGACCGCCTGATCAAGGGTCAGATCCCTACATCCTGGGCCGCGCAACGCGTGGCTTTCGGGTTCGTCGAAGGCGCCTGAGGTCAACGATTATTTTCCCAGAAACAGCGGGCTGCATTCCTTGTTCTGGAGTGGCGAATTCCCTGTTTTGACGCTGCGGAATTCCCTGTTCTGAAGGCCGCGAATTCGGCGTTTCCGCGTTTCCAACCCACAGAAATTAGGAAGATACGGGCCGCATCCGCGTTCGGCGGTGGTCGTTGGGCTTTCGCTGTTTGGCGTCGATAACAGGGAAACTCGACTAGATGGTGTCCAGCTGGAGACGCGCGTCCGATATCGGCGATATTGCGCGCTTCCAATGCGGGAATTGCCGCCGCGCACAGGGGTTTCGCGGCTGGAATCGCCGGGAATTCAGATGGATTTCGGGGTTCAGGGATTCTGGAGACGGGTTCGCCGTTTGGTTGGCGGTGGAAGGGAGCCTGAAGGCGAACTCTCGCTGAGCAAGACGGTTTCGGTCACGCGGCGCAACTCGAACCGTGATGGTTGGGGTGCCAAAACACCCTCTGATTCAATGAAAATCTAACGCCTAGTTGTTGACAAACTTTGTTGACGCCACGAGTCTGTCTCATCGCGTGGGGTGGCGTATGTGGTCGGCTGATGCCATTAAGAATCGACGTGAGGCTCTTGCTCTTTCGCTGACTGACCTAGCTCAGCAGTTGGGCGTGACGAAGTCGTACATGAGCCTGCTGGAGGCCGGGAAGCGCCCGCCTACCGCTGACCAGGCCGCCCTGCTGGGCAAGCTGCTCACTATTCCAGCGGAAATGCTGCTCTTGGGGTCCGGGCGCCTACCGACAGACATTCAGGCTGCGATCAGTGAAGGCGCGGCAGAGGTGACGGTGGCTGTTCGGGCGCGGGCCGATCAAAATGCAGTCCGCATACAAACGGAACCCTTGGTGCCGCCCGTCGCCAAGCCCGGCCGTGTCGTCTTCGGTTCTGCGGCCCAGCCCCCGGCCCTATTGGCGGTCAGCAAGGCTTCAACACCCTATCGCGCACACAGCTATCACACCAAGGTGCCGCCGGCAGCGATCACGCCGTTTATCGAGGCCTTTACCCAGCCTGGCGACACCGTGCTGGACTCATTTTGCGGCTCTGGAATGACCGGCGTGGCCGCGCTGAGCGTGAACCGCAACGCCCTATTGTCGGACCTGTCTCCGGCGGCGGTGCATATCGCCCGCAATTACACCACGCCGTGCGATCCGAAGGCGTTTGTTCGGGCGCTCAATACTGTCGCCGCAGCGGTTGAGCCTACAATGGCGTGGTTATACACTCCATTGCAGCAGGCAAACCGGACCGTCGAGTATACGACTTGGAGTGATGTGTTCGCTTGCTCCAGCTGCGGTGGGAAGATCGTCTATTGGGACGTTTTCCAGGATGCCGACGATGACCTGATCGGATGTCGCCACTGCAGCGCCCGTGCTCGAAAGGCCAGCCTCACCTGGATCGGTGAGGAGCCTGTCCAGACCCACGTGACCGAGCGCGGATCCCGCCGGATTTCGTCTCATCCGCCGACGAGCCAAGAGCGGGCTTTAATCGCCGAAATTGGGTCGGCTCCGATCCCGCAATGGACGCCGAGTACGGTGTTTGGCGCAGATCGTGAGATGTGGCGTGCATCTCATTCAGCGATGGGAATTACCGACGCGGCGGGGTTCTACACCAAGCGAAATCTCCATGGGCTTGCCGCCCTTCGCCACGCAATTCTTGCTGAGCCAGACCTCCGGCTTCGGGAGGCGCTGCTCTTCGCCTTCACGGGCTGCGTAAATCGCGCATCGCGCCGCTATCAGTGGAATGCAAAGCGGCCGACGAACGTGATGACCGGAACGCTCTACATCTCGTCGCTGCGGTATGAGTGGAACGTGTGGAGCCTGTTCCGCCGCAAGGCCGCCGACGTGCTGCGGTACTATGAAAGCTTCCCGGACACATCTTCAAAAGCCGATGTCTATCAACGGTCAGCGACAGACCTGAGCTGCATTCCTGATGCGGCGGTTGATTTGGTATTCGTCGATCCACCTTTCGGGTCGAACATTTTCTATGCCGATAGCTCCTTGCTTTGGGATGCGTGGCTGGGGTCGGCGACCGACCAAAGCGCGGAAATTGTAGTCAATCAAAAGCGCTCACGGGCGGTTGGCGGGAAGGACATCGCTGCATACGGCGGGCTGTTGGAAGAGGCGTTCGCTGAGGCTGGGCGCGTACTTCGGCCAGGGGGGCGCGCCGTGCTCGCATTCTCCAACTCCGACGACCAGGTATGGACTGCCGTTCAAGATGCGATTTCGGATGCCGGACTTGAGGTTCTCACGGCCCACGTCCTCGACAAAGGACAGCCCTCAATCAAGGGCGTGAAGGGGCAGCTTGGTAAGGAGCATGTCACCAGACTCGACCTCGCACTTTGCATGGGTCATCGCGCCCGCGCGTCCCGAGGTCCTCGAAAGGCCGTCACACCGATCTTTATCGACCGGGCGATCGAACGGTCTGTTGTCGCCGGCGATCAGCGGAACGACCAGATTTACTCGGCTGTCTTGCGGGATGCGTTGAAGGCCGACCTTTCAGTAACGGGGATTACCATGCCGATCATCGAGAAGCGCCGTTTCGCGCTGGCAATGGAGGCTCCCCAAGTGCCTACGGGGGCCGTCGATAAGCCGGTCGATTTTATCAGCGGTTACATTGCAGCAGGTTCCGAGCTCCCGCGGTCGAAGCGCATCTTCACGCCCGATGGGCCACCCGAAGAGCTTTCCGTTCCCGGCGGCCGGAACACCGCATTTTACCTCGCGCACAGCTATCACACGAAGGTTCCGCCGGAGGCCATTACGCCGTTCATCGAGCATTTCACGAAACCAGGCGATGTTATCCTAGACCCGTTCTGCGGCTCGGGAATGACCGGCGTTGCAGCCGCCCAGGCCGGCCGCAAAGCAATCCTCAATGATCTGTCGTCTGTCGCTGCTCACTTGGCTTGGAACCACACCCGACCCTGCGATGGTGCCGCCTTGGCGGCGGGGTTTGCTGCCATCGAGGCCGCCATCGGCCCTCAATTGGCGAAGCTCTACGCCGCCAAAGACGATGCTGGAAAGCCGGCGCAGATACGATGGACCCTTTGGAGTACGCGCCACAGCTGCCCAGTCTGCAGCAATGTCTTCGCTCTTTGGGACACCATGGATCGCAAGACGGGCCGCTTGGGTCGCTCGACGCAATGTCCGCGATGCCTAAATGAAGGCGACCGGCGACGGTTTGAAGTCGTCGACAACGCGCCGGCACTCATCGCCTTTCAGAGGTCCAATGGAAGTCTAGGGGAGCGCGCGGCGACGCCGGCGGATGTCGCCCATGCGCGCAGCGTGGTCATGGAAGAGGGCTTGTGGTGGCCTACAACACCGCTAGGGCCTGACCGGGAAATGTACCAGCGTTGCGCCCTGCAGCTGCAGGGGGTCCGCACGGTGGCCGACCTCTACACGCCCCGTAACCTCCTGGCGCTGGCTTTGATTTGGCGTGAAATCAACCAGTGTCCTGACGACCGCGTTAAGCGCGCATTGGCCTTCGCCTTCACGAACACGGCTTGGCACGGGACAAGGATGCGCCGCTTCAACGCTCGAGGCGGCCACCGACCACTTACTGGGACGCTCTACGTGCCACAGCTAAGTTCTGAGGCGAACGTCTTGGAAGTGATGCGCAAGAAGATCGGTCAGCTACGGAGCTACTACCAGGCCTTCGCGCCGAAAGTGAAAGTGGCTCCCAAAGTGATGGTGGGAAGCGCGACGGCACTCTCCGAAATCGACGACAACAGCATCGATTACGTTTTCACTGACCCCCCGTTCGGATCAAATATCTTCTACGCCGACTGCAACGTCGTCTGGGAATCATGGCTTGGCAGGCTGACCGACCCGGAAAAAGAGGCGGTTGTGAACAAGTCGCTTTCTCACGCGGATGGCGGCA
The DNA here is from genome assembly GCA_947476555.1 of Caulobacteraceae bacterium. Classification (GTDB taxonomy): domain Bacteria; phylum Pseudomonadota; class Alphaproteobacteria; order Caulobacterales; family Caulobacteraceae; genus Phenylobacterium. The sequence goes on along the minus strand of CANJRI010000013.1, from coordinate 7,349 downwards.
AGTCGTTGGCCGACTATGAGGGTCTGATGACGCTCTCCATGAAGGAGATTGCGCGCGTTCTGAAGCCGGGTGGTTGGGCGACCGTTGTGTTTCACAATACGGATGCGGGCGTTTGGCGTTCTCTGCACGACGCGGCGGCGGCGGCGGGATTTGAGTTCCACGAGGCGTCGTCCCTTGACCGCAAGCAACAGAGTCACAAGGGCTATAAAGGCCGTGGTGGGCAGGAAGACGTGGCCCACTTCGACGTTGTTATGAACCTTCGCAAGAATGTTGCGGTCGCTGGCACCGAGACGCCGAGGGTGCGCGAGGTCCAAGAGGACTTGGCGGCTCTCGTCGAGCGAGCGCGCGCGAAGCCGGACGTGGCGGCGAGGGGACTTCAGGGCGTCCATGCTGAGGTGATGCGGCACCTTATTTCCAAGGGAAACAGGAACTTCCCGGAATTTGGTGACGTCCGCCACGCATACGAAGCTTCACTACGCGAGGTTGATCCATAGCGTAGGCGTAGCCCCACAGCTTGCCAAGCTGTAGCGTTGTCCGCATATATTGCGGAATTGCAGCTTAGGGGCTGACTTTTGGACGACCAGATTCTCACGATCCAAGAGGTTGCAATTCGCCTGAAGCTGGCCGAGCGAACCGTCTATGCGATGGCGGCTGCGCGCGAGTTCCCGGCCTTCAAAGTCCGCGGACAGTGGCGCGTAAGGCGTTCCGATTTTGAGGCGTGGTTGGAGCGCGTCATCACGGCGGGAGGGGACAGCGCCGCTGCCACCGAACCCACCAGTCCACCCCCGCCGCCGAGGGCGAGCGACACGTCCCCGAAAATTGCCTTGGTCGCGTCGGGAGAGGGAGTCCCGGCGACACCCCAGGCCAGCGGTCAGTCGCCGTTAGCGGTAAAGGCGCTCAGCGATCGCCTGACCCAGGCGGACTTACACCGACACTTCATTGCGATGCTCGGGCAGGACGTCTCTGCGGTCAGCCCACTGACGGCAAAGCCCCTTGAGCTTGACCTGGCATCTCCTTTACCGGGCCGGATCCGGGTCTACTTGTTCAACGCCACACGCCCTCCGGGCGGGCGCCCACTTGGTGAGCACAAAGTCCAGCTGATCATGCCAGGCCAGCGCCGAGATGAGAGGGGCTCGTTCGACCACGGTGATGGCCGAATGGTCTTCCTGGTGGGCTACGCTGCTGAGGAGGATGTGTTCGTGCTTTGGGATGCGGGCCTTTACCCAGACTTTGCATGGTCGCGGAACGTCCAAGTTAAGGCCGAGACGATCGTCGAGGCGTCCGCGGGTAAACTAGCCACACAGCAGCGGCACCTCCGCCCGGCCGATGGCAAGATGGTCACCGAGACCCTCCTCGCTGCTCCGGGCTCCAGGCTCGTTGAAGCGATGCAACGTCGAGTCCAGCTCACCCGCGAGAGGATGATGCAGGACTGATGGCTGGCCTTGCGGATCTTGCGCTTAAGCGCGCCTATCATAAGCCGGAGGACGACATTGCGTCGGCGTTCTACCTGCCGGCCGTCGCTGTTTCGAACGCGTATGATAGGGCCGTCGGCTACTTCAGCAGCACGGTATTTCTTGTGGCGTGGCCTAGCCTGAAGGCGTTCGTCGCCAACGGCGGAAAAATGCGCCTGATCTGCTCTCCCGTATTGTCAGATGACGATCACGCAGCCATGCGCGAAGGCTATAGCGATAGAGCGAACGCTGATCTCGGGGAGAGTCTAAAAGCCAGTTTCGCCGCTATGATGGCGTCAGAGGCCCTCATGAAGCCAGCTGTGGTGCTGGCCTCCCTTGTCGCCGCCGGCGTAATCGATTGTCGCGTCGCTTGGGTCGGAGACACGGCCGGCGGTAGACCCAAAAGGTTGTTTCACGACAAGACCGGTCTCCTGACGGACGCGTCGGGCAATAGGGTGGCCTTCAAGGGCTCCATGAACGAAACGTGGCCTGGCTTGGCGTTCGACGGGAATCTTGAGTCGGTCGATGTTTTTGCGAGTTGGCGCGACGACGGAGAACGCGCGCGGATCGCGGACGAGACGGACTACTTCGAGCGCCTCTGGACCAACACTTGGCCTGGAGTAATCACGCAGCCTCTTCCGGAGAGCGCGCGAGCGGAAATTATTTCCGCTGCCGATGCCGCCAAGTGGCCCGAGTTTATCGACGACATCTGCCTGACTCTTGAACAAGCTGCTGGTTGGTCTCCGGAGGCGGGCAAACCCGGCGGTCGAGCGCCGCGCGCCCACCAGGTTGCGGCTCTAGAAGCTTGGACTGCACGAGGCCGCCGAGGGATCTTCGAGCACGCAACCGGTTCGGGGAAGACCTTCACCGCACTGTGCGCGATGAACGACGGCTTCCGACGGGGAGATGTTCCGCTTGTCCTAGTACCTAGCGATCTCCTCCTAAAGCAGTGGGAGGCCGAGATCCGGGGTGCGTTCTCCGAAGCTGGCGTCCAACTCCTAATTTGCGGCGGTGGCCATGCAGATTGGCGTGCAGATGGCAGGCTTCGCAGCTGGACCAGGCCTGCGTCGCCGGGGGCTCGGCCTCGCGCGGTTCTCTCAACTCTGCAGACGGCCGCCAGCTCGGCGTTCTTAGGCCTGGTGAGCCAAGGCGCTCACCTGTTCATGATTGCCGACGAAGTGCATCGGCTCGGTGCGAGCGGCGCCCGGCAGCTATTCAATCTCGACACCGGTGCCCGCCTCGGGCTCAGCGCGACCCCGAGGCGGGCCGGCGACCCCGAAGGCACGCAAGCCATCCTCGATTATTTCGAAGGTATCGTTCCGCCACCGTTCACGCTGATGGACGCGGTCGCGGCAGGTGCCCTGACACCCTACGCCTACCACGCCCATCCAATTCGCCTGGAAGCGGGGGAGCAGGCGAGATGGTTGGAGGTTACCGAGAAAATCCGGCGCTTGTCGGCACGCTCACATGGGGACGCCGATGGCCACCCTGGCCTACAAGCGCGGCTCAAGCTGTTACTTATCCAGCGTGCACGTATCGTAAAGAGCGCCAGCCGGAAGGTGGAAACGGCCGCGGCCGTGCTGTCCCAACATTTCAGACCTGGGCAGCGTTGGATCGTCTACTGCGACGATCAAGGGCAGCTTGGACAGGTGAAGGCAGCAATCATCGCGGCCGGAGTTCCTGACGTCCACGAGTACCATTCAGCGATGATTGGGGATCGTGCCCGCACATTGGACTTCTTCAACGAGCGAGGGGGCACTGTCGTGTCGATACGATGCCTCGATGAGGGCGTTGATATTCCAGCCGTATCCCACGCTCTGATCCTGGCTTCATCACGAAACCCGCGCGAATTTATCCAGCGTCGAGGGCGGGTGCTTCGGCGCTATCCGGGCAAGGCCCTGGCTCACATCCACGACGTGATAGTCACCCCGGACGAGGCGACGGACGGTGATGACTTGGAGTCGATGCTGACGGGCGAACTGACTCGCGCGATCGAATTTGGATCCAACGCCATAAACCCCGGCTGCGTCGCTGACCTGAAACGCATGGCCGCGCAGTTTGGCATCGACTTCGATACCGCCGCAGGCGGCTTCGAGGTCGATGACGACGAACTGTCAGAGTTTGAGAAGGAAGCCGTCGATGCCTGATCCTGTTAGCCCGAGCCGCGAGATTTCCTTGCCGGACACCATGGAGCGCATCAGAGCGGAGCGATTCCCGCACCTGGATCGCGACCTTGTCCGCGAGATTCTCGCGCTCCACGCCGAGTCAGGCGCGACGCTGCAGGGCCTGAGTCGCAAGGTCGACGAAGTCATCGCCGCGCGTCTCGGGGAGACCGTCTGATGCTCCGGTTGACGGCCCTCCAGCTGACCAACTTCGGCCCCTTCAAAGGCGAGCAGCGGGTTGAGTTCCCTACCGATGACGGCGTCACCGTTTTTTACGGAGAGAACATGCGTGGGAAAACCACGCTGTTAAACGCAATCCGGTTTGCTTTTTTTGGGAAGATCATCGGCCGCGGCCGTCGAGATGCATCTCTCCATTTGGTCAGCAACTGGGAAAGCACCGAGGCCGGAGAGTATGGATTCGAAGTTGGGCTGGAGATGACTTATGAGGGCCACTCCTACCGACTGATCAGATCATGGCGCCCCCGGACCGGGTCAGTCCCAACTTGTGACGAAGACTATGTGGGCAACCACTACCTTGAGCGCGACGGCCATATGATGGGTCCGCAAGCCGCCGAGGCAGAGCTTCGACGGATTCTCCCCGAGCAAATCGCCCGTTTCTTCCTCTTCGACGGCGAACTCTTGCAGGAATACGAAGACCTGCTCCATTCCGACAGTGACATGGGCCCGAAGATCAGCGGCGCGATCGAGCGCATTCTTGGGATCCCGGTCCTGACCACTGCTCGAGACAGCCTGAAGGCCGCCCAGGACCGTGCCGAACAGCGCCAGGCCCTAGCGGCCCAGGGCGACCAGAAGACGCGCGAATTCGGCAATCAACTAACGAGCCTGCATGCCGAGCGGGAGGTGTACGTCGCGGATCTGGCGCGACATGAGAAAGAACTCGAAGAGTTGCGGACCCAAAAGGCTGCAGTCGAAGAGGAAATGCGCAAGCGGGAGCGAACCGCTTCGCTGCTCGACAAGCGTGACCGTCTTGAAAAGGATGTGCTCGGACTGCGAGGCCGTGCCCAGACCCAGAGGGTCACCCTCTCTTCGGGCATGGGTTCTGCCTGGGCCGTGTTGATCACGGCGCAGATGGCCGCAGCTTCCGAAAAGCTCAAATCTCGCGAGACCGAACTTCAAACCGTCGTCATGCGCACCCATGTGCTGAAGTCGCTGGCGGAAGCTAGCCATGCCGACTGCCCCACCTGCTTGCAGCCGATTTCTGACGAGGCGAAGGCGCGGGTTCGCGAGGAGCTTGAGCGGGCCGGTGGCGCGGCGGGCGCCGACGAGGACCAAGAACTGAGTGACGTGCGACGGCGCCTTGATGCCCTCAAACGGCACGCCTCAATTGCAAACCCAGATGCCCTCCGCCTTCAGTGGGACGCGCTGGAGCAAATTGAACGGGACGTCTACGAAAAGACCAACGAGATCGAAGAACTCGGCCGTCAGCTAACCGAGGGCAAGGACGATGATGTCCGGCGGCTGCGCGGTGCCTATGAAACCGCAATCCGCGAGATCAAAGCCCTGGAGGACGGTATCGAGGCCACCAAAGCCAAGATGCTCGAGAACGCTGGCTTCAGGGACAACATTCAGCGGCGGCTGGATAAATTGGCTGGAGGGAGTTTGGACGCCGAGGGGCGCCGCGTGAAGCTTGCTGCTGACCTTCATGCGCTGTTCGATGAAGGCGTAACGGTGTTCCGGGAACAACTGCGTTTGCGTGTCGAGACAGATGCAACCCGCCACTTTCGGGCTCTGACGACCGAGCCGGAGTACAAGTCGTTGCGCATCAACGACAGCTACGGCTTGACCATCATCCACGAGAACGGGAGCGAGATCCCCATTAGGTCTGCTGGCGCCGAGCACGTAGTCGCGCTGTCTCTCGTCGGCGCTCTGCAGAACAATGCCCCACTTCGCGGACCGATTATCATCGACTCCCCGTTCGGGCGGCTTGATGGCGCACACCGCGCGAAGATCGTGGAAGCTTTGCCTGAGATGGCACGGCAGGTGATCTTGCTGGTCTATGAGGACGAGCTACCGCCTGCTCGCGCCCGAGCGGCCCTCAAGGGGCGGCTGAAAGCCGAATGGAATCTGAAACGGGTATCCGCCAGGCATACGATCCTATCGCCCAGAGCAGGGGACGCGGCATGAGCAATGACAAAAAAACGATCGGGGTGGTGGCTGCCTACGAGCCCGTCCTCGCGAAACTGATTTCCGCCGGCCACTTCGGCTCGGAACTGGAGGCGGCGAAATTCGCCATGGCGTTTGCGATCAGCAAGGGCGAGCCCGTTGGCCATGCCGAAGGCGCTGCTACGAAGTGGAATGTCGGGACGGTCGACGGAGACGCCTCCCTGCGCGCGGTCATCGAGTCTCTATATCCTGAGACGACGGAGCCATATCGTCTGGTCGAATACCTCATCAACGAGGGGCTGAGGCTCCTCGACTCTTCCGATGGTTTGCCGCCCGACGTCGCCGGCGTGCTGTTCAGCAGCCAGCCTGCCCAGGAAGCGCATGCCTGATGGCCCGGCCGGCAAAGCCAAACTGATCGACTTCATAGTGAAGTTGATCGAGGCGGCCGGCTGGTCTGTCGAACTGTTCTCAGCGAATGGCGCTCATCCGATGAGGCTCGCGATGGAACAGCCGGGGGCCCGTTCGCGCAGGATGTCGGCGGCCCGGCCGAAGTAGGCGTCCGCCGCCGCCAAGTTACCCAATCCGCGCCCTGGCAGTCTTGCGAAACACCACCCCACCAATGCCGGTGATGGCCAGAACCACGGTCAGCACATCGGCCTGGCTGAGGCCCTCAGGCAGCAGGCCCAGCGTGCCGGCCACGCCCCAGGCGCTGCCGATCAGGCCGGTCCAGATGGCCTTGGAGGTCCACCAGGGTTTGAGATCGTTCATGTCGTTTCTCCATTAGAAAAGCCCGCATAAGCGCGGGCGGTTGGGCAGTTGATGAGAGGGGTGAGGTCAGGCCTCGTTGACCGACATCGCGCCGGAGGCCGCCAGCTGAACTGGCGCCACGCTGACCGGCTGGACCTGGTAGATCGGCCGGCGGATGGCGATGCAGCGGCTCTTAGCAATTCGGGTGATGCTGACCGCGTCGGCCTGGTTTCCGCCCAGCACATGGAACGCGGTCTCGTCCTCGCCGACATAGAGACCGACATGACCGCCGCCCTTGGCCCGGGAAAACACCAGGACATCGCCCAGCGCTGCTGCCGGCGAGGCCATGCCAAACCGGCTCCAGCTGCGCGCCCAAAGCGGCTTGGCGGTGGCTGCCTTGCCGGCGCGCCTTGCGATCAACGCCATGAACAGACCGCACCAGGGCACGGCGTCGGATGAATAGGACTTGGAGAGCCCGGCTTCCCTGGCCCAGTCCAGAATGACCGGATTATCGGCAGGGCCCGGTGTCTCGATCGTGCCGTAGAGCCGGCGAGCCTCGGCCACCATCCTGGGCAGCGGACGCACCTCGTCGATCCAGCAATAGGCTGGAGGAAGCAGGGTCATCGATGTCTCCCGGAGGTTAGCGGGGCGCGAGGCCCTTGATCGCGGCGTAGATCAGCGTGACTGCGGCCAAGATGCTCGACAGCCATTTGACAAACTTGACCAGGCCGGAGGCGGCCTTCCAGGCGGCCACCAGATCCTTCACATCGGTGCGCAGGGCATTGAGTTCTGACCTGACCGCGGCGAGCTCGGCCTTGAACGTGGCCGCGCTGTATTCGGGCTCGTCCATGGGCACGGCTCCTTT